>JAFSJO010000089.1 GCA_017449415.1 Synergistaceae bacterium | reverse complement strand
GAAGAATGATCGCGCAGGCTACGCCGTGGGGAGTGTCGTACAGAGCTGAAAGCCCGTGCGCCATGCTGTGAACGATTCCGAGGCCGACATTCGAGAACCCCATTCCGGCGATGTACTGACCGAGTGCCATTCCCTCACGTCCTTCAGGAGTCCCCTCGACCGCGCCGCGCAGGCTGTGGCTGATGAGCTTGATAGCTTCAAGATGGAACATGTCGCTGATCGTGCACGCGCCTTTGGTGATGTAGCCTTCGATCGCGTGGGTGAGCGCGTCCATTCCCGTCGAAGCCGTCAAGCCCTTGGGCATCGAAGACATCATGTCAGGGTCGACAACTGCGATCTCGGGAATGTCGTTGGTGTCGACGCAGACAAATTTTCTCTTCTTCTCAACATCGGTGATGACGTAATTAATGGTAACCTCTGCGGCCGTTCCTGCTGTGGTCGGAACTGCGATTGTGAACACAGCGTGAGCTTTCGTCGGCGCGACACCCTCCAGCGATCGAACGTCAGCAAATTCGGGGTTGTTGATGATGATCCCGACCGCCTTGGCCGTGTCCATTGCCGAGCCGCCGCCGATAGCGACGATTGAGTCAGCCTGAGCTTTCTTGAATGCCGCGACACCGTTCTGAACGTTCTCGATCGTCGGGTTGGGCTTGATGTCGCTGTAGACTTCGTAGGCGATCCCCGCCGCGTCGAGCAGATCAGTAACTTTCTTGGAGACCCCGAACTTCACAAGGCTTGCGTCCGTGCAGACGAAGACTTTCTTCTTGCCGCGAGCTTTGAGGTCGGGAGCGATGTTTTCGATTGCGCCTTTTCCATGATAGGAAATGTTGTTGAGTACGATACGACTTGCCATTACAAAAATCCTTTCTTTTTTTAACTAAGCCTGATGAGGAGCCGGAGCCTTTCACTCCTACCTCCTCACTCCTAACTCCTAACTCAAATATCCCTCGCGAGCCTTGACACCGAACCTTCCTTCGAGCAGGTGCATTTCTTCATCGGTGATCGTGTTGACCAAAGGAAGGTGAGCTATCTTCATGTAAATCTCCGCAGCTTTCTCCGCCGTCTCGATAAGCCCGAAAGCTTCATCAAGGTCGACACCCGCGCCGTACAGTCCGTGCTGTGCCCACACAACGAGCCGAGCTGTCTTCATCTTCTCTGCTGTAGCTTCGCCGATCTCGTTCGTTCCGCAGAGCATCCACGGCAGAACGTTGACACCGTCAGGGAACACGACAATACATTCCGTACACATTTGCCACAGCGTCCGAGTAAAAGCTTTCTCGTCGAGCGTGTGTACGTATGTCATTGCGAGCAGGTTCGTCGGGTGGCAGTGCATGACGACTCTGTTGGCCGGGTTGACTTTGAGCCTCGCGGCATGGCTCATCATGTGCGCAGGAAATTCGCTGGTGAACTTTCCGCCGTCCGTGAAGCCCCAAAGGAGCTGCGCATTCGTCCCGCCGTCAATGAGCTTCACAAGTCCCAAATTCACATCAGGCGCGTATTGAACGTTCTTGAAATATTTGCCCGTCCCCGTTACGAGGAAATATTTCCCGTCAAGGTCAGGCGCACTGAAGCCCGTCGGGATCGTCCTCAGAACTCGTTTAACGTCGCCGTATTCTTTAACTTCGTCCTCGCTGAGCATCAGTGAGATATTTCCGCCGTTGCGTTCGTCCCAGCCATGCGCGTACATGTTCGTGGCTGTGCGAACCATCTCGATTAAAAACGGAGCTGTCAATATATCTTTCATGCTATTAACCTCTTTTGCTCAAAACCTCGGCTTCGTACTTCTCGACCTCTCCGAACCACGAGCCATCGAGAGGCTTGCCGCAAACTCCGCAATATTCGTCCCAGACATCGCCGAAAGGCATCGTCTTCAACTCTTCCTGACAGACCATTAACTTCGAGAACTCGCTCTTGTCTTGCATGGCCTTTAAGGCTTCGATCGGCTGAAGCAACGCGAACAGCAGAGCTTTCTGAGCATTTCTGTAGCCTGTCGTCCATGCGCTGATCCTGTTGATTGACGCGTCGAAGTAATCAAGCGCGATATGAACACGACCATCAAGCCCGCCGCAGCGAACGATCTCACGAGCGATCTCTTTCGTCTCATCATCGAATAACACGACGTGATCGCTGTCCCAACGTACCGGGCGCGTAACATGAAGAGCAATCTCCGGGAAGAATGCGAGCAACGCCGGGATCTTGTCGCTTACAACCTCCGTGGGGTGATAGTGTCCGTTATCCATCAATGGGATACATTTGTTCATGTTCAAGGCCGCGTAGCTCAGGGCAAACTCGGCACTTCCGACCGTGTAAGCCTCAACGCCGATCCCGAAGACTTTGCTCTCGACGCAGGGTTTGACTTTGCTGAAGTCGTAAGGCTCGGTCAGGATTTCATCAATGGCCTTGCGGTAACGAACTCGCGGGCCGATCCTGTCAGCCGGGACATCTTTGAAGCCGTCGCCCGTCCAGATGTTCATGACGCAAAGCTGCCCTAACTCTTCGGCGAGGTAGTTGCTGATCCTGATGCTGGCCTTGCCATGTTCGATCCAGAATTTGCGCGTGTCTTCGTTGGGGGACGCGAGGGTCAGCGGGTCGCACTTCGGGTGAGAGAAGAATGTCGGGTTGAAGTCGCAGCCGAGCTTCCTTTCCTTGCAAAATTCCGCCCATTTCTTGAAGTGTTTGGGTTCGAGCTTATCGCGGTCAGCCCACTCGCCATTCTCGAAGATCGCGTAGCTTGCGTGAAGGTTCATCTTCGGCGTGCCGGGTATCAGGCTCATCACCTTATCCAAGTCCGCCATCAGCTCTTCGGGAGTCCGAGCGCGTCCGGGATAGTTGCCTGTTGTCTGAATGCCGCCGGTGAGGGGCTTGCTGGGGTCGGTGTCGAAGCCTCGAACGTCATCGCCCTGCCAGCAATGCAGAGAGACGGGAACATCTTTCAGCTTCGCGATCGCCGCGTCAGTGTCAACACCTAAGGCCGCATATTTCTTTTTTGCTTCTGAATAACTCATTGAATTAAATCGCCTCCATTTGTATTTTCAAATTTCCAAGTGCTGTAGCTTCAATAGGAAGAGCAACAACATTTTTGCCCGTAGCTTGTTCGGTGAGGTCGTTGAGGAATTTATTCTTCGCGCCGCCGCCGACGATGTAGATGTCCGAGTAAGTCTTCCCGGCCGCCCTTTCGATCTCTTCAACTGCTCTCTTGTATGTCAGAGCGAGCGAGCGATACGCGCATCTGAAATAATCCGCCGCCGCCTTCGGAGCTTGTGGGAGCTTCGAGTCAAACGCCGCTTTCATGCTCTCGGGAGCTAAGAAAACTTTGTCGTTGGCATCGACCGTGAAATCGAAGCTGCTTGCCTGAGCCTCGCTGACGATCTCGCCGAAATCCTTGCCGGGGCACAGCTCATCTCTCAACCTGTTAATCAGCCACATTCCCATGATATTTTTGAGGTAGCGAATGTAGCCAACTCCGCCCTCGTTCGTGAAGTTCGCGGCCATGCTCTCGGGGGTGGTGATTGGGTCTTTGATCTTTGCGCCGAGCAGGCTCCATGTCCCGGACGAAATATAAATCTCGTCGCCTTTCATTGGGATCCCCTCAACTGCGCTGGCGGTGTCGTGGGTCGCGCACAAGACGCACTGAACGCCTTTATATTCGCCTAGCTTCGCGCCCGGCTGACTGAGAGAGCCGAAGAGATTTTCAGGCAGGCCAAGAGCTTTGATGATGTCAGCGTCGTATGTCTTTGTGGCTGCGTTGATCATTCCGCCTGTCGTGGCGTTCGTATATTCGTGAGACTTGACTCCGCAGAGCTTATATAGAAGATACTCGGGGATCAGCAGGAAATCAGTAACGCCGTCGAGCCGTCCAGCAACCTTGTCTGCATATAATTGGTAGATTGTGTTGAAGGTCTGAAACTGAATCCCGGTCTTGCGGTAAAGCTCCTCAAATGAAATTTTCTCGTGAACTTCGGGAATGATTTTCTCCGTTCGGGTGTCGCGGTAAGCGTAACAGGGCAAGACTTCTTTATCGCCCCTCATGAGGACGTAATCGACTCCCCACGTGTCGATAGAAAGGCTCTTGATGCCGGGGTAACTTGCAATTGCCTCGTCGATCCCTTTCCTGACGTGAGAGATAAGCTCATCAATGTTCCAAGTTAAATGACCGTCGCTTTCCGTAACGCCGTTCGGGAATCGGTAAAGCTCTTTGGTTAAAATATTTTCGCCGTCTTTCCAGCCGAGAATATGCCGACCGGACGAGGCACCTATATCAACAGCGAGGTAATACTCCATGCCAACCTCCAACCGTGAAAAATTTTTATGATTTCTGAGATGAAAGGATTATATCATGTCGGCAATCGCAAGAAAATTTCATGTTATACTTAGTCGCTTGTTAGTGAGGGGTGAGGGGTGAAAAGCTCCGGCCTCATCGTCAGCTTAAATTAAACCGGGAGAAACTTTTATGTCAAAACCCAAAAAAGAAATTACATTCGTATACACAGACTCTGTTCAGCGACAAGTCTTCGAGATGATCGCGGCGGAAGCCTCAAAGCGCGGCTACGAAACTCGCGTAACAGATGACAAGTTCGCAAAATGTGAAATTGGCTGGTACTGCGACCACTGGAACCCTCCGCAGTTCAGCAAATTCTCCGTCATAATGCTTCACGACATAACACAAATGTACATGTCGTGGCCTGATATATGGTTTCATGAGCCTTGGGACAAATACGACATTGGATTTTTACCGAGCAAAATCTGGGTCGACAACTGGAACAAATGTTCGCAGCTCTCCTATACGAACCCGCGCCGCGGAGTTTATCTCACGGGTTGGCCAAAAGCTGACCGCATAGCGCATTATACGGACGAGGCCAAGCGCAAGGATTTCGCTACGCAAGCCGGGCTCGACACTTCAAAGCGAACTGTCCTCTACGCTCCGGCGTGGGAGAACGATCACAAGCAAGATGACTTCGTTCAAGCTATGATGAAGCTCGATGTCAATATCGTGGTTAAGCAATACCCGGCCGAAGATCCGAGTCAGAGTGCAAATATCCGCGAGATGTACGAACTTCACAAGGACAACCCACGAGTCGTTCTGCTCGATCCTCACACGAACATTCTTGACGCTATCGCCGTGTCAGATGTCCTCGTCTCCGAAGAGTCCAGCACCATGACAGAGTGCGTGATGATGGGCAAGCCCGCGATCTCAGTGTCAGATTGGCTGATCCCGGACGTAACCCCGAGCCGCTATCCGTCAAATGAATATGATTACGTCGTGAAGACTAAGAAGAAAGATTTAACCGAATGTGTTCGCGACGTTCTGCAACATTACGACGAATACGCGAAGCAGGCTCAAAAATATTCCGACGAACATTTCGCCAACATTGGCCGCTGTATTCCGATGATGCTTGATATTCTCGACGCTGTGATCGAAGATAGAGAGCCTCCGCAGAAGCCGCTGACTCCGCGCCCGCGAGTCAAACTAAGCCCGAGGCGATATATTCGACACAAGCTCTGGACATGGAAATTCGAGATCGCCTATAACTATTGTATGCGCTACAGGCCGCTGAAGTTCGCTTTTTGGGTCGTGTATCAGAAACTGCGCGGGAGATCCTGACATGCCGCTGTCGCGAAAACAGTTTGACGTGTTGGAAGTTTTGGCTCACGGCTCCGCCCCCATGACACAGCGAGAACTCGAACGGGCAACAGGCCACAGCCTCGGCACTGTCAACAGAATATTGAAAGAGCTTGCGGAGTTAGGATATGTCCGCGCTGGAGCTATAACCGTCGACGGACTGAGCGCACTTGAGCCGTATCGTTGCAAGCGTGCTGTCTTTATCGCGGCTGGCTTTGGCTCACGCTTGGTTCCGATAACGTTCAACACTCCAAAACCTCTAGTGAGGGTTCACGGAGTTCGGATCATAGACAGATTACTCGACGCATGTCTCGAAATCGGGATCGAAGAGATCTACATCGTGCGCGGATATCTCAGCGAATTGTTCGATCAGCTCCTCTACAAATATCCAATGGTGAAATTTTTGGAAAATCCCGCTTACAACGAGGCCAATAACATAAGCTCATCGCTGGTGGCGCGTTACCTGCTGTCTAATGCTTACGTGTTCGAGTCGGATTTGCTGCTCTACAATCCCAAAATCGTCAAGAAATATCATTACTGCTCGAATTTCCTCGGCATCAAGAAACAGCGCGTTGATGACTGGTGCGTGATCGTGAAAGACGGCGTGATCATTGATGAGAAAGTCGGCGGCGAAGGCAATGACGTGTGGCAGATGGTCGGGATCTCATATTGGGACGAAGCTGACGGCAAAAAACTTTCGCAGGATATTCAAACAGTCTATCAAGCTCCCGGCGGCAAGGAACGTTATTGGGAGCAAGTGCCGCTGGTCTACCAACGAGGACACTACAGGGTCGAGATACGCGAATGTCTCGATGATGATGTCGTCGAGATAGACACGTTCAACGAACTCAAAGCCATCGACAAGACCTATGACGTTTGACACAGTTAGGAGGTAGGAGGTAGGAGTGAGTTCATGATGAGCGAGAAAGAAAACTTCTTTGAACAAACGAGGCTGATTTTTGCGCGTCGATTGTTGACATCTGTTCGCGATGATTATATTATTTGCCGGTCTTTGAACAAATTGAACGGAGGTTAATAACATCAATGCGTAACAGAAAATTTGCTGTTGTTGTGTTGCTCGCGCTGTTGTCAGGTTTGGCGTGCAGTTCGACTTTGTGGGGGGAGACTGTCCGAAAACCTCTGAGATCCTCTGAAAGTATTACCTGAGTAGAAATGTCCAGCCCACGTAGCTGAAATCGTCTCTCAGATCGATATAGAAACCGAACCTTGAAAACCGAATAAAATATGCTGGGGGTGTTGGAAAATAAGGACTTTTAGCACCGGATATGGTATAATAAGTCATCGATATTATATCAGATGAGGTGCTCACAATGCCGTACATCGACAAGCCGATCAACCGGGATCAGATAGGTCTAATGGCGATTGATTCTTTGGTTCCCTGGGACAGCATGGCGCGAGTCATCGACTATTTTGTGGACAACCTTGATCTGAAAGAAATTGGCTTTACAAAGACAGATCCAAGCTTCGAAGGAAGACCAGCTTTTGACCCAAAGAGCATGCTGAAGCTGTACCTTTATGGCGGACGATATGGTCTCCGTTCATCACGGAAGCTTGAGAAAGCATGCATAATCAATATAGAAGTGGTATGGATGATGGGCGGACTGCGACCAGACTTCCGGACAATCGCTGATTTCCGGAAGGACAATATCGATTGCCTGAAGAAGGTGTTCAAGGAATTCGTCCGCCGGGTAACGATTGATCTGAAGACAGGATTTGTCTCCATCGATGGGAGCAAATTCCGCGCACAGAATGCCAAGGATAACAACTTCACCATTAACAAGCTGGATGATCGGATTCAGTGGTTGGAAGGACATATCACCGAGTATCTTCGCCTGATGGATTTGGCTGACAAGCAGGAAGACAAGGAACTGTCTGAAGTTGAAGCAGATGCCAATGGCATGCTGACCAAAGAAGTTCTGGAGGAAAAGCTGCAGAAAGCCCAGGAGCGGCTGGACAAGTACAAGAGCTACCGTGATATCATGGAGAAGGAAAACCTGACACAGATATCGCTGACGGATGCCGATGCCAGACTGATGAAAAGTCGGAACGGTTATGAAGTTTCTTACAATGTCCAGACGGCGGTTGATTCAGAGACTCACCTGATTATGGATTATTTGGAGACAAATCAGGTTACAGATCACGGAATGCTTGCCCCGACACTGGAGGAAATGAAGAAAGAAGCCGGCGATAAAGTGATTGAAGCGGTTGCTGACAAGGGATATGACAAAGATGAGGATATGATCGAGTGCTTGGAAAATGGTATCATTCCAAACGTCATACTTCCAGATGGTCAAGATTGCTATGAACTGGAAGTGCCATATGAGGAAGCAACTGATGCAGATGCACGCAGCACAAAAGCTGAAGATTTGAAGAAATGTCTTCATGCCGGCCTTATCCCGGAAGCATACAAAGATGTGATCCAAGATATGGAAGTCGTGGAAGTACGCAGGCTGGTTTCTGACGAAGCAGGTGAGCCGGAAGCGAAGGCCAAGAGCCCTTACGGAACAGAGGAAGAGATGAAGGCCCGAGCAGAAGAGGGGTACTTCGTCAGAGATCCGGAAAGGGATGTGGTGTTCTGCCCGGGTGGATCCACACTTCGCCACAAGAGCACGAAACCCAATGGAGCGACAAGGTATGCAAACAAGCAAGGTTGCAAAGGCTGCCCGCTTCGGGATAAGTGTATTGCCGGCAAGGGAATCACCACGTGGAAAGAGCTGGACTTTTCCAAGGACTGCCTGGAGAAGAAAGCTAAGTGGATGAAGAACGAATCCAAAGAGAACGATGATGAATCCAAGAAGGCTCCGAAGACAGGCAGAAAGCGGAAAGGGCATTTTGAGAAGCTGAAGATCGTAAAATTCAAACTTCACCCGAACCGAGAGAAGATGGCCCAAAGGATG
>JAFSJO010000011.1 GCA_017449415.1 Synergistaceae bacterium | reverse complement strand
GCTTTCGCTTGCGGGTTATGTCTCCGCCGTAGCACTTCGCCAAGACATCTTTCCTTAGGGCTTTGACGTTCACGCGGACGATCACGCGCCGACCTATAGAGGCCTGTATTGGGATCTCGAAGAGCTGGCTCGGGATCAACTCCTTTAGCTTCGTAACGACTGCGTGGCCTCGATTGTAAGCCTGATCCTTATGACAGACGAACGAGAACGCGTCAGCCGCCTCGCCATTCACGAGGATATCAACGCGAACAAGCTCGCTCGCTCTCAGGCCGATTAATTCATAGTCGAGAGACGCATAGCCGCGAGTTTGAGATTTCAGCTTGTCGTGAAAGTCCACGATGAACTCCGACAGCGGCATCTCGTAAACCAACCGAACACGCTCGGGGGTTATGTAGTCCATGGACTTGTAAGTCCCGCGCTTATCCTGTACGAGCTGCATCACCCGGCCGGTATATTCCGATGGCATGAACACAGAGAGCTTTATGTAAGGCTCGCGGATCTCCGTGATCTCCGACGGGTCAGGGAAGTCCGAGGGTCTGTGAGCTTCGATGACGTTGCCGGCCGCCGTTACGACCTCGTAGATGACGTTGGGAGATGTCGCGACGAGTTCGACGTTGTATTCCTCGCGTAGGCGTTCGCGCACCACGTCCATATGAAGCAGGCCAAGAAATCCGCAGCGGAAGCCGAACCCCAAAGCCTCGGAGCTTTCAGGCTCGTACGTTACGGCGGAGTCGTTGAGGCATAATTTTTCGAGCGCGTCGCGGAGCTGTGGATAGTTGTCTCGCTCGACAGGATAGAAGCCGCAGAATACGACGCTCTTGACTTTCTTGTAGCCGGGCAGTGGCGAAGATGCCGGGTTATCAGCGTCAGTGATCGTGTCGCCAACCTGAGCTTCAGCTAGCGTCTTTATGCTCGCGGTGATGTAGCCGACCTCGCCGGCCTTTAACTCTTTCACGGGCGTGAAGCCGGGCTTGAAGACTCCAGCCTCGTTGACGGGGTACGTGATCCCATTGGCCATGAACAAAATATTCTGTCCGGCTCTTATGCTCCCGTTCACGACACGAACGTAGCAGATCACGCCGCGATAGTTATCATAGACAGAGTCGAAGATCAGAGCTTGAAGCGGTGAGTTCTCATCTCCCTCCGGGGCCGGAACCTCGCTAACTATTCTCTCTAATATCTCGTCGACTCCCTCGCCGGTCTTGGCACTCGTCAACACAGCGTCCGAAGCGTCAAGCCCAACAACGTCGGAGATCTCCTGCTTGGCGTTGTCGGGTCGTGCCGAGGGCAAGTCGATTTTGTTAATGACGGGGAGGATCTCGAGACCCTGCTCGATAGCTTGGTAAGCGTTCGCGACCGTCTGAGCCTCGACCCCTTGCGACGCATCAACGACGAGCAAAGCTCCCTCACATGCCGCCAGCGACCGCGAGACCTCGTAAGCGAAGTCGACGTGTCCGGGGGTGTCGATTAAGTTCAAGATATATTTATGGCCGTCCCGCGCCGTGTAATCCATGCGAACAGGAACGAGCTTTATCGTTATTCCGCGCTCACGTTCGAGGGCAAGGCTGTCGAGGATCTGAGCTTTCATGTCTCGCGTTGCGATCGTCCCCGTAGCTTCGAGCAGTCTGTCCGCGAGCGTCGACTTTCCGTGATCTATGTGAGCGATTATGCAAAAGTTTCTGATGTCTTTCATGTCCTAAAAAATTTCACCTCGCGCGAAATAATATCATGTTGTAATATGACAAGAAATTATTTCGGGAGGAATGTTCAATGAGCGATGAGTGTCTGGTCTGTCGCGCTCCGCTGGAGTATCTCGAGTCCGATGAGATGATGGAGTGTTCGATATGCGGCCGTCAGGAGCGAAGCAAGACCCGCTGCGTCAATGGCCACTATGTCTGCAACGAGTGCCACGTCGAGGGCATGGACTCGATCGTCTCGCTGTGTCTGAACGAGAGATCTAAAAATCCCGTCGAGATACTCGATGAGATGATGGCGTTGCCGTTCTGCCACATGCACGGCCCGGAACATCATGTCATGGTTGGGGCGGCATTGCTGACGGCGTTCCGAAACTCCGGCGGCGATATCAACCTCGAAGAGGCTTTGAAGGAGATCATCAGCCGAGGCAAGAGCGTCCCGGGTGGCGCGTGCGGGTTCTGGGGAGCTTGCGGAGCCGGGATAAGCTCAGGAATGTTCGTCTCGATAATCTCGAAGTCAACGCCGCTGACGGGGAAATCTTTCGGGCTGTCGCACAAGATGACGGCTTCGTCCCTCTCAAAGATCGGCGAGATCGGCGGGCCTCGGTGCTGCAAGCGGGACTCTTATCTCTCGATCCTGTCGGCCATCGACTTCGTGAGAGAAAATTTTGCCGTCGAGATGGAAGCTCCGAAAGTCATCTGCCGACACTCGCAAAAGAATAATCAGTGCATCGGTCGCCGCTGTCCGTTCTCGAAAGTTAATAATGTTAACGAAGATATGTTTTTATGCTCTGCGTGAGTTCGACGAGCTTGAATTTTGCCACGAGATGAAAGCCAAGTACGGAATTGATTTCGTCTACTCAACCGAGTATCCCAACGAGAGCAACATCGCGCTTGCCTCGGGCTGTGATGGCGTGAGCTGCACGCCGTGCGACATGTCCGCAAAAGTTTTGAAGTCCTTTCATGATGTCGGGGTCAAGTATATCCTGACGCGCTCGATTGGCTACGACCACATAGATCTGAAAGCCGCGAGGGAGCTTGGAATGAAGGTCGACACTGTTATATACACACCGACGGGGGTCGCTGACTACGCGATCATGCTGATGTTGGCGAGCGTTCGGAGGTTGGCGCACACCCTCAAACGTGCCGAGCTTCAAGACTACTCACGGTGCTGAAGCATCTTTCGGGGTTCGGCTGTCGGCTGTTGGCTTACGACATCTACGAGAACGACGAGGCCAAGAGCTACGCGACTTACGCGACGCTCGACGAGATATTAGCCGAGTCCGAACGGCGCGCGGCAAGCTGATCGACTCCGAGGCTCTGATCGATGGCATTGAGAGCGGCAAGCTCGGCGGGGCGGCTCTTGATGTGTTGGAATGTCAGGGACATGGTCGAAGGGAACTTCCGAAGCTGTTACGAGTTTGAGACCTCGAAGAAACTTCACGGCTTCGAGAGCCTCGGCGCGTGAGGCTGTGAGTCGTCGAATTATTTTTTGAGATTGCTTCGCGGTGAGTTGCGAGATCAGAAAAATTTTTGAGTTTTCGTAGTTGCAAATGTAGTTGCAAAAAAGCTCCCCTCTGAGTGAAGGGAGCTTCAAGCGTCTTTGAGTATTATAACACTTTTATTTCTTTTTGGCTTTCACTTTTCTCGTCGGAACGGAGCTCTTAGTTGCCGTGGCCTTGGGAGCTGCCGCCGCTGACTTTCCAAGCGCGTAAGCCGCACCCTTCGCAGGGGTCGACCCAGCCGGGATAGGCGCGAAGGTCTTGGGGTTCTCCTCGGTGCCGTACTCCGTGCCGTGGATCTCGTTGCCGAGCATGTCGTAGTGGCGGAGATACGTCAGAGCGAACTCGGTGCCTTTCTCGTTGTACTGGTAGCCGTACTCGGTGAAGTAGAGGCTTCCAGCAACCTCAGGGGAGATCCCGAACTTCGACATAAGAAGCTCGATCGTCTCGTTCTTGATTGTCGTGTTGGTGTAGTACTTCCTCGAGATCGCGAAAGGTACGCCGTCGCTGTCCTTGCCGTAGTCAAGCAGGTACCACGTCATCTTGTTCTTGTCCTGACCAAGGTTCTTCTGTTTGGCCGCGTCCCACGCCATGACGGGAGAAGCCAACGCCGCAATGAGCGCAACGAGTACAACACATAAAACTAACTTCTTCATAATTATTTTCACAGCCTTTCTTTATTTTCTGCTCGAAGACTTTAGCATTCTCGTTATTGTAGCACAGAAATAACGATTAGGAATTAGGGATTAGGGATTAGGAATTGACCCCCTCGCCACTACGCGGCTCTCTCCCCCTCCTTAAAAGGGGGCGCATACATCTCGTCTTTCACTCCTACCTCCTACCTCCTAACTCCTCACTTCCTGTACGTCCCCGGCATGAAGAGGAGCAGCACCGCGAACAGTTCCAGCCTCCCCGCCAACATGCAAAGCGAGAACAGCCACTTGACGAAGCTCGGGAGCCACGCGAAATTCTCAACAGGCCCAAGAGCGTTCAAGCCCGGCCCAACGTTGCTGAGGCACGTCAAGACCCCCGTGAACGCCGTCAGGACATCGATACCGAACGCCGTCGTTATGAGCGCGCTGGCCACGAATATCGACATGTAAAGCACAAAGAACGCCGCCGACGAGTCCATAGTGCCGCGAGGGATCGGCTTGCCGTTCATTCTCGCCGTGATGACCGCACGAGGGTGAAGCAGCCTCCATATCTCAGCTTTAAGTTGACGGCCAAGAATCAGGAAACGCGAGACCTTACAGCCGCCGCCCGTCGAACCTCCTGACGCTCCGATGAACATCAACAGAATAAAAATAAATTTCGTGAACTCCGGCCATATGTTGTAATCTTCAATGATGAAGCCCGTTGTCGTCATGACGCTCACGACGTGAAAGAACGTTCGGCGCAAGGTGTCCTCGATCCCTCGAAACATTCCCGCCGCATGAAGTGCGAAGCTCATCGCCAAGGCTGATATCACGGTTATGACGATGTAAGCGCGAAGCTCCTCATCTTTGAAGAAGTCGCGAAAATTTTTTTGGAAGAGAAGAAAGTAAAGCGAGAAGTTCACGCCCGACGCGAACATGAATATCGTTATCACCCACTGAATATAAGGACTTGTGAAGTAAGCGATCGAATTGTTCTTCGTCGAGAAGCCTCCCGTCGCTATGGTTGAACATGAGTGCGCGAACGCGTCGAAAAGGCTCATGCCTCCGAACATCAAAAATATCGTCTCGCTGAGCGTCAGAGCTACGTACATGCCCCAGAGCCTCATCGCAGTCTGATGAAGTCGCGGAGTTATCTTCTCGGCTGTTACCCCGGGAACTTCGGCCTTGTACATCTCCATTCCCGACACGCCAAGGAAAGGCAAGACCGCAAGGCTCAGGACTATTATTCCCATGCCGCCGATCCAGTGCGTCAGCGACCGCCACAGCAATATCCCGCGAGGAAGATCCTCTATGTGAGTGAAGATCGTCGCGCCCGTGGTCGTGAAGCCTGACATCGTCTCGAAAAATGCGTCCGT
>JAFSJO010000088.1 GCA_017449415.1 Synergistaceae bacterium | reverse complement strand
TCCAGCCCCGCGCCCGTGATCTTCTGACCGTTCAGCAAAATCTCTCCCGCGCTCGGCTTTTCAAGACCCGCGAGAAGACGCAACAGCGTACTCTTGCCGCAGCCTGACTGACCAAGGAAACAAACGAACTCGCCCGAAGAGACAGAAAGATCTATATCCTGTAAGATTAAAGGACTTTCACCAGAGTAAGAGAAAGAAAGATTGCGAATGGAGATAACTTCTTCCTGAGCATTATCACGATGCCCGCCGTGCCTCGCATTCATAATTTACCGCCCACGAACAATACAACAGCCACCTTTAGTAAGTTAGCTAAATTTTTTCACGGCGAAAAACGTACAACAATAACTATTTACGTTATCAACAAAGAATAATGCTATAATGCCTCCTTATGGAAATAGTCGATGGAAGATTAAAAGTAACTCTATACCTAATAATGCTCTCAATCCTGATTATAATCGGGGGTCTGTATTTCTGTCAGATCAGCCAAGGAGACAAATATATCCGCCTCGCTCACAACAACAGGCTCAGAATGATACGCTCGCCCGCGCCGCGAGGAGAAATCTTTGACCGCAACGGCCTGCCGCTGGCCATCAACGACACGACGTTCAACATCATGGGCTACCCTCTCGACCTCAACACGCCGGAGAAGCTCGAAAGGCTCAGCCGAATATTGAAGCGCCACGGGATACCTATGACGGTCGCGGATCTCGAGAAGACAATCAAGCAACAGAGATCAGCTCCCTACAGGGTCATGAAGATCGTCCCTAACCTCACGATGCCTCAGATGGCCGAGCTTGTGGCGGATTACGAATTTCCTCACGAGCTATTCCCTTTGAGCGTGTGGCGGCGGACTTACCCAGCCGGGAGCGTGGCCGCGAATATCCTTGGCTACGTCAGCGAGATATCCGAAGAGGAGCTGAAGACCCGAACCGAAGACGGCTACATTGCAGGCGACTTGATCGGCAAGTCCGGGATCGAACGCTCGTACGAGTCTTTCCTGCGGGGTCAGCCGGGACAAGAAGCCCTCGAAGTCGACGCAAGAGGCCGAAAGGTCAGAACCCTCGACTCGACTCCGGCGGTCAAAGGCGAAGACATTCATTTAACGTTGGACATGGGAGCGCAGCGTCTCGCCGTCGAACTCATGCGCGGAAGCAAAGGCGCGATTGTCGCTCTCGAGGTCAAGACCGGCGCAGTGGTAGCGTTGGCTTCGAGTCCCGTCTACGATAACAACCCGCTGACGTGGGGGGTCTCCGGGCGCGAATGGAACGCCATGATGAACAACCCCGACCGCCCAATGTTAGACAGAGCCATAGCCGGGGTGTATCCTCCCGCGAGTACGTTTAAGGCTTTCATGTCGATAGCTTCGCTCGAAGAGAACGTGATCACGACATCGACGATGATCTCATGCCGCGGAGGGCTGAGAATGGGCTCGCACCTGTTCAAATGCTGGAAGCATTCAGGACACGGCGGCTTGAACGTTCTGGGCGCGCTTCAACATTCCTGCGACGTTTATTTTTATCAGGTCGGACTGAGAGCCGGGATCGAACGCTTAATAAAGTGGGGTCGGAAATTTCATTTGGGCGAGCCGACCGGCATAGACATTCCCGGAGAGAGCGGAGGCAACATCGCCGGGCCTGATTGGAAGATGCGGCGCTTCAAAACCGCGTGGGTCAACGGCGACACGATAAACTATTCCATAGGTCAGGGCTACATGTTGATGACCCCGTTACAGATCGCTCGGGTCTATGCCTGCATAGCGAACGGCGGCAAGCTCGTAACACCTCACCTAAATCAGAAAGGTTACAAAGAGCCCGAGGACATCGGCATAACTCCCTCGAAGCTCGCAATAGTTCAGAAAGGTCTCGAATACGTCGTGAGCCGTGGGACAGGATCTCGCGCTGGTCGTTTCGGTGTCAGAGTTGCCGGCAAGACCGGGACAGCTCAGAACTCTCACGGAGATGATCACGCCCTGTTCGCGGGTTACGCGCCCGTTGATGACCCGAAATATGTTGCCGTCGCTGTCGTAGAGGCTGGCAAACATGGAAGCAGTGTCGCGGCTCCGCTGGTCGGTCAGATGCTCGCGCACTTACTCTCCCATTGAGGTAGGAGTTAGGAGGTAGGAGGTAGGAATTAAAGATTGGCAAACAGCCACTTAAACTCATAGCCACCGAGACGAACGTCTGAGCCTGTGAATTTCTCTCCCGTCATCATGTCGTAATAGTTGAAGATCCCGCCGAGATTCTCGTTGGGCGTGAACGTCTGCGGCTCCGCGCTGAAGTTGAAGAACGCGAGCATCTTCTCTTTCTGAGTCTTCTCACCGTAATAGCGGCCGATCCCAAGCACGTGATCATTACCCGTCTCGATCAGCCACGTGTCAGCCGAGTTCGAGAACACCGCCTGAGTGTCGCGCAGTCCGAGCATCTTGTGAATGGCGTTGAAGATTTTCCCCTCCGGCTTGCTCATGTCCTCACGGAGTTCAGCTCTGTCCCACTTGAAAGCTCCTCGATGAATGTAGCGGCTGTCGGCGGCCTTGTCCGGGTCATCGTGATACGTGTAGTCGTTGAGCTGTCCGATCTCGTCGCCGCTGTAAAGCACCGGGATACCGCTCTGAGTGAACAGGAACGCGTGGAGCATCGTATCGAGCTTCACAGCCATCTCCTTGTTAGCCGACTCGAGGCCGCATAACGAAGCCGTCGTCCCGCACATTCTAGCGTCGCCAAGCTCGGGAGCGTCGTTGTAAGTCTCGCCGCGCGAGGGTGAGTTTCTGAAGTCGCCCTTGAAATAATCGTTGAGGAATTTTTTGTGAGCAACCTCGTCGATCCCAAAGCCGCGAAGGAAATCATAATCGAGTCCCCAGCCGATATCGTCATGACAGCGAAGATAGTTCAGGAACACATACTCTTTCGGGAGCGCGAAGACGCTTGCGAGCTGGTGCTTCATGAGGCGCGTATCCTGAGTCGCGACAGTGTGCCACGTGCTTGCCATCGTCGTAACGTTGTAGAGCATGTTGCACTCGGGTTTCTCGACAGTCCCGAAGTAAGGCACGACCTTCGACGGCTCCATAACGACCTCGCCGAGCAGCAGCGTCCCCGGGCAAACGATCTCGGCGGCCATTCTAATGATCCTCACGAGCGTGTGAACCTGCGGCAGGTTGCGGCAGTTCGTCCCGAGCGTCTTCCAGATGTAAGGCACCGCGTCGAGCCTTATGATGTCAACTCCCTGATTGCACAGGAACAGCATGTTCTCGGTCATGTCGTTGAAGACAACGGGGTTGCGGTAATTCAAGTCCCACTGATAGGGGTAGAACGTCGTCATTACAACCTTGCCGGACTCCTGATTGAACGTGAAATTTCCCGGTGCCGTGGTCGGAAAGACTTCGGGGAGATTTTGCTCGAACTGGTTGGGGATCTCCCAATTGTCGAAGAAGAAGTAACGATCCTGAAATTCTTTCTCGCCTTTCTTGGCGCGTATTGCCCACTCGTGGTCTTCGCTGGTGTGGTTCATGACGAAGTCGAGACAGACGCTTATCCCCTGAGCATGACACTTGGCCGCAAGCTCCGCGAGGTCCTCAATCGTTCCGAGGTCCGGGCGAACCTTTCTGAAGTCCGAGACCGCATAGCCGCCGTCGCTTCGTCCTTTGGGGGTGTCGAGCAGGGGCATGAGGTGCAGATACGTAACCCCGCACTCCCGAATGTAATCGAGATGCGACTCTATGCCTTTGAGGTTCTTCGCGAAGCACTCCGTGTACATCATCATGCCTAAGATATCATTGCCGGCGTACCAGTCGGGGACTTTCTCGCGAGCCTCGTCGAGTTCTTTCAGCGTCGTGTTGCGCGACAGCCACGCCCTCCGAAGCATCGAGCAGAAATAATCAAACGCCTGTTTGTCATTGCCATACAGCTCATAATAGAGCCACTTCAACTCGTCGTAATATTGCGCGAGCCTGTTCTCAAAGTCGTTCATGATGAAATGATCAACTCTCTTTCATGAAATTTTTTCGGGTTCTTGTGTTGTGATAAGTATAGCAAACTCAACGAGGAGTTAGGAGGTTGGCTGACCTCGCTCGCCGGGAGGTGAGTCACGAAGTTCAAAAAATTTTTTGACTTGACGAACTACGAAGCTCGTGAAATCTCGTGGATTTATTTTTCGCTATTGCGTTATGGTGAGTTGCGGGGTCTGAAAAATTTTTGAGTTTTTGTAGTTGCAAATGTAGTTGCAAAAAGCAGCTCCCGTTCATTCACGAAAGCTGCTTGATGTGTATTATATCACAAACTCGTTACTTGCCAAGAGCTGCGTTGCGTCCCGCGATGCGTCCGAACACTACGCCGTCAGTCAGAGCGTTTCCGCCGACCCTGTTGGAGCCGTGAATGCCGCCCGTAACCTCGCCAGCCGCGTAAAGTCCCGGGATCACTGAGCCGTCTTCTTTCAACACCTGAGCTTCTGTATTAATTTTCAAGCCGCCCATCGTGTGGTGAAGTGTCGGCGACAGAGGCACGCAATAGAATGGAGCCTTGCCAATCGTCAGCTCTACTTCGTCTTTGTTGAAGTCGGTATCTTTGCCGGCTTTGACGAGTTCGTTGTAGCGAGCCACGGTCTCCTCGAGTCCTTTCGCGTCGATGCCCGCCTGTTTGGCCAAGTCCGCAAGCGTGTCAGCCTGATAGATGTAGCCTTTCGATTTGAGGTTATCGAGGTCGGAAAGCTCCTTGACACCCGCGTAGAAGCCGCCCTCGCTGTCGAAGATCGAGAACATTATCTGACCCGGCTGCGCTATCGTTGCGTTGGAGATAACGTCGCGTCTGCCGCTCTCCTCGACGAAGCGTTTGCCCTCTTTGTTGACGTAGATGGAATTTTTAATCACGCCCGCGAAGTGGCTCTGCAGGCCGCCGGTTACCGGGTTTCCATGCGGGTGGATCTGAATGTAGTCCATGCCTTCGAGAGCCGCGCCAGCTTTCAATCCCATCTCGATGCCGTCGCCGGTCGATGTCGGAGCGTTTGAGGTCGGCAGTCCGCTCACTCCGTTGTATTTCGAAACGAGAGCGTTGCTTGCGGCGTAGCCTCCCGTGGCCATGATGACAGCTTTGTTGGCTTTGAAGTTATATTTCTGGCCGTTCTTGGTGTCGAAAGCGACAACGCCGGTTACGCGGCCTGAGTCATCTTTCACAAGCTCGTCAGCTTTGCAGTTGAGGACGATTTTCCCGCCGAGTTCTTTCACTGTCTTGTACAGCGGCTCAACGAAACCCTTGTAAGCGTTCTTGTCTTTCTCGTCCATGCTTCGAGGCCACAGCCCGCCGATCGTCTGATACACGAACTCGCTCCATACTGTGCCGTGCTTGGTGAGCCAGTGTCGAGCTTCGAGGGCGTGAGAGCAAAGGACTTTCACGAGCGACGGATCCGCCTTGTTGTCTCCGGCTTCGAGTGTGTTCTTGGTGAAAAGCTCTACGCTGTCTTCAACTCCGATTTTGCTCTGTCTCTCGGGGTCGGGAGCGTTGAGAGTGCCTCCGGCTCGTGCCGTGTTGCCGCCGATCATTTCGTTCTTCTCGATGATGATGACGGTAGCTCCGTTCTCGAGAGCTTCTGTTGCCGCCGCGAAGCCTGCTCCGCCAGCTCCGATAATCACGACATCAGCCGCCATCTCAACAGGAGTGTCGCTCGCTTTGGGGTAAGCGATCTCGCGAGCTTCAAGCACCGAGAGGGACATTCCAGCCTGCTTCACGCAATCACGAACCGCCGCGAGGAAAGCTCCGCTCGTAACCGTTGCGCCGCTGACGGCATCACACGCGAGGGACTGATTTTTCAAAATCTCGTCGGTGAGGATTTCAATCGCCGCCGTTCCAATTCCGAGCGACTCAACGCCGTTGGCTTCGAGCGAAAGGATCTCGGTCTCGGAGAATTTCATCGTAACCGTGAGAGGGCCGTTGTGTCCTGTTACTGTGGCTTTGTACTCGCCGGGCTTGAATGTCGAGACGACTTCATTTTTGCCGGAAGCCTGAGCTATGCAGCTCTCTACAGCCTCTTTGATGGCGTTCGATGACATTGTCGCGCCCGTCATGCCGTCAACCTTCGTGTTCTGAGCCGCCAAAATCTCCGGGATAACTTTCTCGAAAGCCTTATCGCCGAGGCCGGGGGTCTCTTCGTGCTTGGTAACTTTGATGTCGGTGATGGCGTTCGCGTCGAACGTAACTTCAACCTCGATCGGGACGTTCGCGTTGTTGCCTGTTGCTTTGGCTTTGTAGGTGCCGGGGGTGTAGGCCAAGGCCGCTGCGCTCAGAGCCATGACCAGCGAAAGAGCCAGAATTGCGCCAAAAAATTTTTTCATGAAAAAGCCTCCTTAAAAAATTTTATAAAAAAGACACACCCACCGCGATATTGAGTGAGTGTGTCTTAATTCCTAATTCCTAATCCTACGCGATGACGAGAAGCACGTCGCCGGTGTTGACGCTGTCGCCGGATTTTACGCGGACTTCAGTAACCTTGCCGGACGCTGTCGCGAAGACTTCGTTCTCCATCTTCATGGCTTCGAGGAGCAGTACTAAGTCGCCATTGTTGACGCTGTCGCCGACGTTGACTTTTACGCTCAGGATCTTTCCGGGCATCGGAGCGGTTACGGTGTTCGCGCCCTCAGCCACAGCCGCGGGAGCAGCAGGAGCAGCTTCAGGAGCCGGAGCCGGAGCCGCCGCCGGTGCAGGTGTCGCAGCCGCAACAGGAGCCGCCGCTACAGGAGCAGGAGCAGGCATAGCCGCCCCGGCCCCGAGACTTTCGACCTCAACAGTGTAGGCCGTGCCGTCAACTACAACTCTATATTTGTTACTCACGTTAAAATTTCTCCTTTCGTTGTTGTGATTGTCAATTCCACTTTCGATTAAGCCGGTTGGAGTTCAAGTTCAACATTCCGGCAGTCTTCCATCTTGATGTCCAATAGTCGCGCCCATGCTCAGCTTCGACTGACAATATTCTGAAGTTAGAGCTTCCCGTGAACTCGATGATTGCCGCTGTGATTGCCGCAACGATCTTGGCCTTGTCAGCGTTTGAACTTTTTGCGACGCTCACAGGCTTGGCCGTCGTTGTCGGTTTGGGAGCCGCTACATCATTTTTTTTTTCGTCGCCGCCGGCGAACAGTCTCATTCCGAAGATCACCATCGTGAGAACGAACAGAACGCCGAAGACGATCGAGAACGCCACGATGCTGACGTTGATAGCCCCTGAAAGTCCTTCAAAGTGCATGATTGATTTCCTCCTGTTTATGTCTATGAGGAGTCTTTTCACTCCTAACTCCTCATTCCTAACTCCTCACTAGTGAGGGATAACTCCGTGCTTCTTGGCCGGGCGTGTGTCGCGCTTGCTTTCGATCCCTTCGAGAGCCATGAAGACAGCCTTGCGCGTCTCTTCGGGGAATATCACGCGGTCAACGTAGCCACGTTCGGCAGCTCTGTAGGGGTTGGCGAAAGCCTCGCGGTACTCGTCGATCTTTTCGAGCCTCTTCGCTGACGGGTCAGCCGCGTCATTGATCTCTTTCTTGAAGACGATGCTAGCCGCGCCCTCCGCGCCCATGACAGCAATCTCAGCCTGAGGCCACGCGAGAACGACATCAGCACCAAGCGACTTCGAGCTCATTGCAAGATACGCGCCGCCGTAAGCCTTTCGCATTATGACGCTGACCAACGGAACTGTCGCTTCGCTGTACGCGTAGAGGAGTTTCGCGCCCTTGCGAATGATCCCCCCGCGCTCCTGGTCGGCACCGGGCAGATATCCGGGAACATCGACGAACGTAACGATAGGAAGGTTGAAAGCGTCGCAGTGTCTGATGAAGCGTGAAGCCTTGTCGGAGGCGTTGATGTCAAGGCAGCCCGCAAGCTCGTCAGCGTTGTTGGCAATGACCCCGACCGGCCGTCCGCCTATGTGTGCGTAACCCGTAACTATATTCTTCGCCCAGCCAGCCTGAACCTCGGTGAACTCGCCGTCATCGAAGACTTTCGTTAAGACCTCGTGAACGTCGTAGCTCTTGTTGGGATTGACCGGGACAACTTCTCTTAATGAAAGATCCGCACGATCCGGGCTGTCGCCGGTGGCTTTGAAAGGTGCGTCATCGAGGTTGTTGAGCGGCAGATATGATAAGACCTTGCGAACCTGCGCGAAGCATTCAGCCTCGTCCTTGGCCTCGAAGTGAGCAACTCCGCTCTTCGTGTTGTGAGCCTCCGCGCCGCCAAGCTCCTCACTCGTTACTGCCTCGCCGGTTACCGCCTTGATGACCTCGGGGCCGGTGATGTGCATGACGCTCTCGTTATCGACCATGAAAATAAAATCAGTGAGTGCTGGACTGTAGACAGCTCCGCCCGCCGTGGGCCCCATGATGACCGAGAACTGCGGGATAACGCCGCTGGCCAATGTGTTGCGCTTGAATATCTTGCCGTAGCCGTTGAGCGCGTCGACTGCCTCCTGTATCCTCGCTCCGCCGCTGTCGTTGATGCCGATGACAGGACAGCCCGACTGCATGGCCATATCTATAACCTTGCAAATCTTATCGGCGTGCTTCTCGCCAAGCGACCCCCCGAAGACCGTGAAATCCTGACTGAATACAAAGACCTTGCGCCCGTCGATCGTGCCCCAGCCGCTGACAACTCCGTCGCCCAAAATCTTTCTCTCGTCGAGCCCGAAATTATTGCAGCGGTGCGTTACGAACTCATCAATCTCAACAAACGAGCCGGGATCGAGCAGCTGCGCTATACGTTCGCGAGCTGTGCCCTTGCCTTTGGACTTCTGTTTTGAGACAGCCTCGCTGCCGCCGCCATCAAGAGCCTTGGAACGCTTCTCTTCTAACTCAGCGCAAAGCTCCTCAATAGTACGAAATCCCATATCCGATAAGCTCCTCCTTTTTTAGTTATTGTGAAATGAAACAAAATCAGAGTTTAGAATATCACAGAAATTAATTCAGCGCAAAAAATCATTTCCCCACGCAGAACCTGCTGAACATGCGATCCAGAAGTTCATCGCCAACCCTGACACCCAACACCCTCATCAGTGAGACCCTCGCGCTGCCCAGCAACCCCGCGACCACGTCAGTGTCCTCCGCCGTGAGAGCTTCCCTCAGAGCTTTGAGGCTCTCTCTGATGTCATTGAGCTGTGAGACGTTGGCATTCAGCAGGCCGGCTTGGGTGTGATGCTTTACGGCCATGTCGTAGATAGCTTGCTTCAGCTCCCTGATGCCCGAGCCTTCGAGAGCCGACACGCAGACCTTCGGAGCAGATGTCTCGACGTTCGCGACGCGTTCGAGGTCGGACTTGTTGATCACGAGCAGAGCTTTCCCGGCCAACTCGTCGATCATTGCTCTTTCATCGTCTGAAATCTCTTTCGAGCCGTCAATCACGAGCAGGCACAGATCTCCATCCTCGGCGGCATGTCGAGCAAGCTTGACCCCCTGAGCCTCGATGAGGTTCTCAGTGTCGCGTATCCCGGCGGTGTCCGACAATGTAACCGGCAGCGAGTTAATGAGTATCGTCTCGCTGATGATGTCGCGCGTCGTGCCCGGGATCTCCGTAACGATTGCCCGCTCTCGTCCAAGGATCGCATTGAGGAGCGAAGACTTCCCGACGTTGGGCCGCCCGGCGATTGTTACCCTCACGCCATTGCTGAAGATCACTCCGGCCTCACATCGAGACAGAAGCTCTTCGAGGTCGTTCACGCAGTCCGAAAGCTCGCGAGTTAGATCGAAATCTTCATCGAAGACTTCGCCCTCGGGGAAATCCAGATTAATTTCTATGTTCGCTTGAATGTCGAGAATTTTTGTGTGAATGTTCGAGATGATCTCGGAGACCCCGCCGCCGAGTGTCCGAGCTGAGGCTTTGAGGGCTTCAACGCTCCGCGCCTTGATGATGCCCAAGACACCCTCGGCCTGAGAGAGATCTATGCGTCCGCCTGTGAAAGCTCGGCGAGTGAACTCCCCCGGCTGTGCAAGCTCCGCGCCATTCGCGATCAGCATTTCGAGACACAAGCTCGCGACGAAAATCCCGCCGTGAGTGTGAACCTCTACGATGTCTTCGCCGGTGTAGCTGTTGGGAGCCTCGAAGCGCACCGCCAAAACGCGATCGAGAATGTTCCCGCCGCCGTCGATGAGGCTCGTTAAATATAATCTTCCTGGAATGTCAAAATTTTTGCGCGTGAGTATCTTTGTGGAAATTGAAACGGCATCAGGCCCGGAGACTCTGACGATCGCGATGCCTCCCTCGCCCAATGCCGTTGAGATTGCCGCTATTGTGCTTTCAGCCACGCTTCCGCACCCGCACGACTGCTCACCTTGCCCGTCCCTACGGCCATGTCGAGAGCGTCAAGCAACTCGCCGACCCTGCGCCCGGGCTTCATGTTCAAAAGGCTCATGATCTCTCGGCCTGTCATGTAGCGCGACGCGCCCTCAGTCTGAAGCCTAACGTTCGTGAAGCGTCTCAGAACTTGCTGAAGGTTCCATGTGTTGTCTTCGAGGACTTCGCTGTATTTCTCTTCGAGGCCGTCAGCCTCCGCAACGCACTTCGCAAACTCAAGAGCGACTTTCACAGCGTCTTCGGAATATTCGAGGACATCATTACAGAACTTCACTTCGTCGACAGGCTCGTAGAACGTTTTGTAGCTGTTGATGATCGCGATAACCTCCTCGATCGTCTCGGACGGAACATTCCAGCGCGTCAAGTATTCATTGACGATCCTGTCGGTGTATTTGTTTCTGTCGTGGCCGTCGGCTGTCTGAGTTCCGATGTTGCTGAACAGTCCCGCGAGTACGAACGCGTCGCCCTGCATGATCTTGTTGATGTCGAGCTTCCTCTCAATGACCTCAAGAACTTTCAGAACATGCTCATAGAGATTATTCTGTTTGAGGTCTTCAAGCTCCTTCAGGAAGAACGGAATCAAATGGAAGTCGTCGCACATTTGTATGAACCTGTAAGGACGATGGGCAAGTCCTTTCATGATTTCGCGACCCCAACGCTCCTGCGGGATCTCTCTCATTCTGTCGGCATGTTCGTCAAGGAACGCACGTACGTCGCTCTCGGTCTTCCAGAACAGATCCATTTCAAGCTCCGCCGAGAAGCGTAACATTCTCAAAATCCTCAGCGGGTCATCGTCAATCAGTCCGACGTTATCGCCCGTGAGCCTGATGACCTTGTTGCGAATGTCGAAGCGTCCGCCGAACGGGTCGACAATTCCGCCGTCGGATCGTATGGCGATAGCCTCGATGCTCAGATCCCTGCACGCCAAATCCTCTTCGATGGTCGCGCCACGAAGCCCGAAAGCTCTGAAATTAACGCCCAGAAGTTCGCCCCGCAGTGCCGGATAAGGGCCTCTAGCGTCGACTGACCCGGTGCCGAGCGCGAGAGCCACGCTGTACATGTCATCAGAGTCGATTGCGAGCGTTATGACTTCCGGCTGGATCCCCATTTGAAGCATTCGCACAGTGTCCCCGACGAGCCACGCTTTAGCTCGGGTCTCTTCGATTTTTGCGAGAACGTCAAGATAGTTGCGCATAATCTCATCTCCTAGTTAGATTAAAATTTTTACTGCTTCTGCGATTTTTCCCGGCTCGATTGAGCTTGTATTTATGCACAGGTCGTAGTTGGCTTTGTCGCCCCACTTCTGACCCGTATAGAACTCGTAATAATCCGCTCGTCCCTTGTTGATCTGCTCGATGCGTTTCGCAAGCTCCTTATCCGTGAGTGCTTCGTCGGCGTGTTCGTAGTCGTTGCTCTGGTTCTCGCGGCAGCGTCTGAGCTTGCTCTCGATGTCCGAGTACACGAAAATTCTGAACGGCTTCGACTCTCTGAGAATGTAATCAGCTCCGCGCCCGACGATGACGCAGTCGGACTTTGAAGCAACCTCGCGAATGATGCTGTGCTGTTCGGACTGTACTGACTGGCCGAAGTCCGGCACGACCGCCCAGAACGTCCGCCCGGTGTGAATTGGGAAAGGGATCACGGGCTTATGCTCGGCGATGTTCTGAATGTACTTCTCAGACAGCGAAGTCCTCTTAGCGATCTCGGCGATTATCTCGCGGTCATAGTATGGAAATCCGAGAAGCTCCGCGAGCCTCTTGCCGAACTCACGACCTCCCGATCCAAACTCGCGCCCTATCGTGATGATCTTGCTCATGACTTTCTCCTCCTTGCCAGCGACATGAAGACGACCGCCATCATGATGACACCAACTCCGCCAATGCTGCAGCCACTTCCGCCGCTTCCTCCTGACTGTCCGCTCGTCGTTCTCGTTGCTATGCTTGTGGGAGCGACATCGAAGCTCGTTATGGAACTGTCGTCTTCCATGTTGTAGAACGCGAGCTTAGTCCCCGCGATCGCGACGAGGATATTATTGCCGGCGTTCATAACTTTGTCGTTAGCCCCCGAGTTTTTCGTGAGCGAGACATCTTTGTTGTTCTCGTCCTTGTAATGATAGAGGCCGTCGCCTGAGACGACATAATAAAATCCCGAGCCGCTGTCCCTGCATATCGAGACCACAGGAGCCGCCGTCGTCAATAAGTCTTTTGACGTTGACCCCGAGACCGTAATAACGCCCGTGGCATTGCCCACCGCGAGACCTGAGCTAAGGGAGGCTATCGCGTAGTTGTCGTGTCTGACCTTTACTTCGCCCTTACTGTCCAACTTTCCATCGAGGGTTACGACAACGTCGCCTGATGTTTCGTTGCGTCCCACAAGGACGATGGAAGCGTAGCCGACATTCACAACGTCAACAACTACGGGATCTTCTTTGATGTTGAAGTCCTTGCTCGTGGGTGCGTAAGTGTTTCGCAGGCCAAGCCCGGCGGTGTAATACTCTCTCAGCCCCGTGTCGGTTGCGACATACAGCGTGTTGCCTGTCTCAGTCTGAACGACTTTCGGAGTGCCGTAGCTCCCCACGAGGCGGAAAGGTTTGCTGACT
>JAFSJO010000087.1 GCA_017449415.1 Synergistaceae bacterium | reverse complement strand
CGTTCGGGAAAATTCAAAACGCATTCATCGGAATATTGTCCGGTCTTATCGGCGCGGCTTGCTTCAACAGGTTCAAACACACCGAGCTTCCTGAGGCTCTCGCGTTCTTCAGCGGCAAGCGATGTGTAGCAATCGTTACGGCTGTCGCGTCAATCATAGCCTCTGTGATTTTATATTACGTGTGGCCTCTGCTCTACGGCGCACTCGTGAACTTCGGAATTTACACCCTGAGCCTTGGACCTATAGGCGCAGGAATTTACGGAATGTTGAACAGAGCCTTGATACCTTTCGGGCTTCATCACGCACTCAACGCTGTGTTCTGGTTCGACACGGCGGGCATAAACGACCTCGGGAACTTCTGGTCGGGCACGGGGACTCTCGGAGTTACGGGCATGTACATGACGGGATTTTTCCCAGTTATGATGTTCGGGCTTGTCGCGGGAGCTTACGCAATGTACCGAGCCGCTGAGCCTTCAAGAAAGAACATGGCCGCGAGCCTTCTGGTGGCCGGAGCGTTGGCTTCATTCTTCACGGGCATCACCGAGCCTATAGAGTTCTCGTTTATGTTCCTTGCGCCGAGCTTGTATTTCATTCACGCGGTCTTGACGGGAATTTCCGCAGCTCTGTGCGCTTACTTGCCTGTCCGTTGCGGCTTCAACTTCAGCGCGGGACTTGTCGATTACATTCTCAGCTTCAAAGCTCCCATGGCCGTCAATCCGCTGCTCATAATCCCGATCGGCCTCGTGTTCGCGGTCGTGTATTACTTCGTGTTCTCGTGGGCGATTAAGAAATTCAACCTCAAGACCCCGGGCCGCGAGTCCCTGAGCATTGAGAGCGACACCAAGACCGTCATCATCAACAAGAATTACTCCGACATGGCAAATTTAATCCTCACGGGGCTGGGCGGCTTCGAGAACCTCAAAGACTTCAGCTACTGCGCAACGAGGCTCCGCGTAACCGTCAATGACAGTGCCAAGGTCGACGAGAAGAAAATCAACGCCGCCGGTGTTCGCGGTATCGTGAAGCCGTCGAAAGATAATCTCCAGATCGTCATCGGAACGAAAGTTCAATTTGTGTTCGACGAGATCATGAAGCTCGCGGGCAATTAAAGTGCGAGAGATCACGAGACAGTTACCGAGCTTCGGGGCTGTCTTTTTTTATGCGCGAAGACACAAAAAACAGGCTCAGCCATGTCGACCGAGCCTGCTCTCTTAAATCCCAAATTTTTTACGCCTGATGATGAGCGAGCATGACAGCTCCGGCGATCGAAAGCAGCTTCGCTCTCGGTGAGTCTGCGCGGCTTGTGAGAACCACAGGTGCGGCAGCTCCGATGATGAGTCCGGCGGTCTCGCTTCCTTTCGCAAAGAAGCTGATTGACTTCGCGAGCGCGTTTCCGACTTCGATCTGCGGGACGAACAGAATATCAGCATGACCCGCAACGGGCGATTTGATGTGCTTGATCCTCGCGGCCTCTTCGTCGATTGCGTTATCGAGAGCCAACGGGCCATCAACGACGCAGTTCTTGATCTGTCCGCGCTGGTTCATCTGGACGAGTGCCGTAGCGTCGAGCGTGCAGGGCATAGCGGGGTTGACCATCTCGACGGCTGCAAGACATGCGACCTTAGGAAGCTCCACGCCGAGCGAGCGGGCAAAGTTGACGGTGTTCTGAACGATGTCGGCTTTCATCGGGAGATCCGGGTACATGTTGAACGCGCCGTCAGCGATGAAGATGACTCTGTCGTAGCCGGGGATCGAGTGGAAGTAGCAGTGTGAGATCGCGCGCTTGCCGACCCTGAGCCCGACTTCCTTGTTGAGCATTCCGCGCAGGAAGTTATCCGTGTGAAGCTGACCTTTCATGTAAATGTCAGCACGCTTCGACGAGACTTCCGTAACCGCGACGATACCGCAGGCGGCTTCGTTGTTCTCGGGAATGATATGGTAGTCGGCTTCAGAAGCTCCGGCCTCGGCGATGCAGGCTTTGACCTTCTCGGGATTTCCGACGAGCGTAGCGTCAACAAGTCCCATCTTGCGAGCTTTCTCGATCGCGTCAATGAGCCCCGCGTCTTCCGCCATGGCGACGGAGATCCTCTTGCGGCCTTTCTCGGCGCAAAGTTTCGTAGCTTCTTCGATCAACTGCGACAATGAACGAATCTGTTCCATGAAAAAATTACCTCCTGAAATTTATTTTGATTAGAGATGAAGAGCCAGAAGTGTCATATCACTCCTAACTCCTCACTCCTAACTCCTAACTTAATTATTCAAGCCACTGTTCGAGGTGCTTCTTGTAAAGCTCCGAGAGCCTGCGCGTAACGTTGCCGGGCTTTCCGCCGTTGAGCGTGATCCCTCCGACCTTGACGATCGGCACGACCATTTTGATGCTTCCGGTGATGAAGGCTTCGGCTGCGTTGTCGCTCGCGAGTTCCGACCACAGCGGGCAGCGTTCCTCGACCTTTAGGCCGTCTTTCTGAGCAAGCTCGATGATCGCGGTGCGCGTTGTCCCTTTGAGAACTCTCGACAGCGGAGCGGTTACAACAGTCCCGTCCTTTAACACTAAAAAGAAATTGCTGTGTCCGCATTCCGTGATCTCACCGCCGGGGCAGTAAAGCACATCAGTAACTCCCTCGGGGAGCTTGAATGTCATTCGATAGTCGACGTTCTTGACTGATGGATCGTTGCGACCGATCGAGACCGGCTCAAGCGTCCAGCCCTTTTCAAACTCTTCGGGCGTGAGGTAGCCAGCTTCGTCGAAGATTGCGAAAAATCTCGGATTTTCAAAGCAGCCTTTCTCAACGTTGAACGCGTCGCCGCCCGTCAGGAACGTCCTGACCCTGACATCGCGCCCGAGCTTCGCGATCCCCTCGCGGATAACTCTCTTCATCTCCTCAACGTCGGGAATGTTCGTGATCCCGGTGCTCTTCGCGCTGTTGATGAAGCGTGTAAGGTGCGGCGTGAGCATAAGCGGCTTCTGGTTGATCGTCGCGAGTGCCTCAAAGACCCCGACACCGCGCTGAATGATCAAGTCCGAGATTGGCAACACAGCCTCTTCGGGTTTTACGAATTTTCCATCAACATAACATAACAACATTGTAACTTTTCACCTCTTAATTATTTTTTGGCACGTCAGCAGGTCTGTCGAACGGATCGACCGCAAGATCCTGACCGAGTGCCGCGGGGGAGTTCGGGAAGGCTCGTATCGCCAACGACAGCCCGATCTTGTCATCACCGCCGGAGGTTCTGTCGTTCTTGTAGTGAAGGTTCCATATCATGCAGTCAGTAACCCACTGGAGGCTGTAGAACATCTCATCGAAGATCGACTCGTCGAGGTCGTAGCTCCCACGCACAGCCGCGTAAACTTCACGTCCGAGCGGAAATCTGACTTTCTGGTGTATCCTCTCGCGCTTCTTGTATTGATCCCAATGCATGGGACTCTCGCCCCAGACGCTCTGCCTCTCGTAGCCCGTGCCAAGCTCAACAGAGCCAAAATTATATCGCAGTCCCGTGAAGCTTCTGAACATTTCGTGATCTGCGTCTTCGTTGTCGTAGAACATCGCGCTGGCCTCGCTGTTCGAGAATAATTCTACGTTGCCTTTGGAATGTATGACATGCTCGAAGTAATTCCTAAAGCCAATTCCGTATCTCGTTACCGCCGAGCCTTTCTCAACGCCGTAGATCGTCTCTTGAAATCTTCCATAGGCCGCCGAGATGATCATCCATGAATATTTTGAGCTTCTAAAGAACGGAGTTGAGATGATAACCTCGGGCATTCTTTCGAGCCGTCCCTTAAACTCCGTTGAAGAGTCTTTCTGGTCTTCGATGTATTCGTTTTTGGTCCAGCGCAATGTCGTGTCCCAACCGTTATATCTGTACGAGAGTGAGGCATAAGGCCGCCATACACGTTCGTTCCAAGCCTCGTCCCACGAGTGTTCAGCCCCCGCGAGGAGGTAGAGATTGCTCCCGAGATCCTGCTCAACCTCGAACATCGTCTCCCAACCCGTTTTGCTCGCCCACGCCACACCGATCGAAGCGTTGCCGGTGTCCCAACCTATTGAGCCTGTAACGCCCGCGCCTGTTCCGCGTGAGTCGCTGCGTTGGAAATACGGCAGGAACGAATGAGTTACGGCACGCCTCTTCAACTGCACGACGTAATCAAGAGGAGACGTGAACAGATACTTATTTCCGAGATAGACCCTCGGCCTCTTCGCCACGAGCTTCCTGCCCGGAATGAAAGAAATCTTCTTGGCCTCGAGCCTGTAGTGAGGGTGATCAAGTGCGCAGGTCGTGAGGACAACATTGCTCCATTCGATTAGGTAGTCTTCCGGCTCACCGTGAACGAGTTTTCTCTCCTGAGCAAGCTCCCACGGCATGACATCGATCTCACTGCCATACACGTAGAGAACTCCGCCGGCCTCTCCGACAGGTACAGCGGTACTCGCGCCTCTGAAAATTCCCTCCTGAGTGTTGAGGTCGTAATTCAGATTGTCGCCCTTGATGACGCGCTCGCCGTCGGTCAAGACAACTTGCTGATTTGGAAGCGGCATCGCCTGAACCTTTTGAGTGTCAGCGTCGTAATCAAGCCGCTCGGCCATTATTGAAATGTCGTTGTAAGTCAAGACAGCATTACCCTCCGCAAGGGCGTGCCCGGTCTCGTCATTAAAAGAAACTCTGTCAGCGTTGAGCGTTACTCTCTCCGTGGGGTTCGCTTCTCTGTCGAGTTCCTGATATTCGTTGATGTAATAATTTTCAAATTCCGCCGCGCCCGACGGCAGTGAAAAAAATATAAAGATCAAAATCCAAATTATTTTCTCAATATTGGCTTTACCCATTGGATTACGCCTCCCTGTTCTAATAATATCACGCCGGAGTTATCCATGCTTGCCATAGGAGTCCGCAACAGAAATTCCGTATCATAAATCACAAGCCCTTCGGGAAAGGTGAAAGTGTTGTTTTCTTCTTTCCAGTCGAGCCTTGGGCTGTCGAGCGTCCATACTCGCGTCTTGGTGTCGAGTCGGCCTCGAAGCCCGCTCACCGTCGCTATAGCCTTGTCGAAGGAGTAAAGCCCCTCGCGCCCGAAGAAAGTCCATTCGCCGCCGTCGCCGCTGATCTCTCTGGTAACGTCAAGAGATTTCACGGAGAATAAATTTCCGTCGCGATCAAGATATGGTATTTTAACGTGCCACATGTCGCCGGAGACCTCACGCGAGAACTGAATATTCTCCATGACGATGCCGGGCATTCGCATCAAAGTCTCACGCAACAGATCCACATCGAGCTTCATGTCGCGCATGGCGAACCGAACAAGAACGACGATCCCTATAAAAAGCGCGAAGATGAAAATTTTTACGGGCGAGAGTTTAACTTTGAGTTTCATTGATTCTTGTTTTTATAGACTTCACCGCGCGAAGCAAGAAAGTAGACAAAAATCACCTTTTCTTCTTTGTCAATATCCATGATAATCCGCCATTTTCCCACACGCAAGCGGTAACCGCTTCTGCCTTTCAGTTTTTTGATGTCGAGCGATCCAAGATCGTCTTCCAAACCGTAAATGGCCTGTGTAATTCTGCGTTTATCAGGGTTAGGTATCTTGGCCAGTCTATCCCACACCGCTTCATCTACGTTTACTGTCCACATGACATGCGCTCCTTGAATTGTGCCAACGTGAGATACCTTCCGTTTTTGGCATTTTCACGACCTCGCCTTAACCCCTCTTCCTCCTCGGGAGTCAAAGGCAGATCCGCCCAGCTTCCGTCATCGTCATCGTCATCGTCGTAGCTGTTCACAGCTGACCATCTTAAAAACTCGGCATATCTAACCAGATCAACGATGTTCTGTTCTGTCAACAACGGCAAAACTCTATCAAGTGCTGCGTTCCCTGTTGCTGTTAATGTATTCATTATTGAAATCCTCCTTAAAATCTAATCCCAAACAATTTTCCACGAAGAGCCCTCGCGCGTAACGCCCAACGTCTTCGAGATCAGGGACTTTATGAACAAGGCTCGCTGTGTAACGATGACCTTTGCTCGTTCCTCACCGACCCAATCAATGCGGAACTTGCCTTTTTTAAGGCTTGCCCGGAAATCCGAGGCTTTCGCTACTCTCTTCGCAAAATTTTCGCGGGAAATATTTTTCTGCGAGTCCTCCGAGAGCATGTCATACATTGCTACAGCGTCAAGGTCAGCCCACAGCGACAGGAATTTACGCAGCACCGTCTCTCGGCTCGAATACGCGCTGTCTATGTTGGAGGGTCGCGAGTTGCTCTGTGATGCTGTCTTCGGCGCAGCGTCTTTCGAGGCATTGCCGCGCTCTCGGATTGAGTTCACGAAGTCAGCCATGTCCTGCGACGTTTCATTCTCAGCAAAGAGAGGCTTCACAGTCCGGGCTGGTATCGCGGGAGGCGGCGGAGGCGTAAACTCTTTCTCTGGCTCGGCCTTCTTTTTCGGCGATCTCTTCGGGAGGGTCATGACCACGACATCAGATTTCTTCTTTTCTTTCTCGACGGGAGCCGGAGCTTCGGGAGGCGCGAATGAAAAAATTCTTTCGTTCTGGCTCATGCCTTTCAACGCGATGACGTAATCTTTATTCGTCTGTTTCGGGAAGAACACTAGCCCCTGCACGACACCTCCGGCCGGATAGTCAAGCGCGGAGTCGTATTTGGTCGGCTTGATGCGCTCACCGCTCGCGGCCAGAAGAGTTATATTCTCACTGACGGGCGAGACGTTCACAGGTCGCATACCGAAAGAGTACACGCTCACCAAAAAGGTCTCGGCTGAATCTAATTTAAGTTCGGAGATGAAATTCTTTCGGAAATTCTCGCGCTCCGTCTCGGTCATGTTGGCTCGGAGAGCTTCGGCTTCAACCCACGAGTCCGTAAGCTCCTCGGGATAATGAACGACCCACACGAAGCAATCTTGCCCCCAATGCGCCGCCGTCCAACGCTCCAAAATTCTTACGGTCTCGTCGAAAGGCTCCGAGCTTGCGGCGAACGCAGGAGAATAAAAAAAATTACCCGCCACCAAAAGCATAACGGGTAACATAAAGGCGCGTTTAATTAATGCTCTGCTCTGGAGGAAGCTCAAAATTTCCACCGCCATTATTAACAGTTCCGTAATTCGTAGGCTCGCCATACGAGTTTCTGTTGAAGACATCGCGCTTGATTATCGTGTCCCTGTCGGGATTGTAATTGCCCTGACTCGGCGAGTTGTCCGCGGGTCGTGATGTCTCTATGTTGTTCTCGGCTGTCTGAAGACTTATCGGGATCGGATACGCCGATACGACACAGTCGCCCGAGGTCTGTACGAACGTTACTGAGCCGGCCGGGATCTTGATGGAGTTTCCGCGAATGAATACGCCGCTGACAAGTCCAACAGGGCCAAGCAACGCCGCACCCGCGAGACTGACAGCCCCCGCACCGATTACGGCACCTTCGCCCCTGTCTCCGACCCTGCGAGCCTCTTTAATAGCCGCCTGAGATTCGTTGCCGACACACACGAGCGGTCTTTGATTGCCGAGCGGTTTGAGTTCGTTGAATGACAACCTGACCTCGCCGGGAACTCCGAACATTCTCGGACGCTTCACTTCCCTGACCTCTGTTATCAACAGCGACCCCGCCGGAGCCACAAGACACTGATTAACGATCAAGTCGTTCGTGAGTTCGAGGCGGACGAAATCTCCAGCCTTCGAGATCGCCGGGCTTAACTCGTCCATAAATCTGAATTTCATGACCGTGTTGCCGGGGAGATTGACGGGCTGAGCCACCACGGGATCCATTACCAAAGTCGCAAGCAGACTCTCGACCCTCATGACTATCGGGTTGCCGTTGCGGGACGAGCCTGTGAGGTTGACCTCCAAATCTTCGAGCCGCCGCGCCGCAGGTTCAGACGCACGGATTTTTTTATTCACGATCCATTCCGCAATGGCGAGCTTGAATATCATTGAAGGCTGTTCATCAGTCCCTACGTCGAGGAAGTTCAGAATAGCGGCGTGCCTCTCGGCCATCGTGCCCGGAAGGCTCCGACCGAACAGATCTTCTTCAACTTTTGAAAGTCGCTCAATAAGTCCCCCCTGAACGACGTAGCCGTAAATAAGCTTCTCGATCTGCGACATCATTTGGTGCGACGAGCCAGATGTCAAGTCAGGATCAGGCACTGCCTCCGACGCAAAACAGACAGAAGCAAAGCTCACAAAAAATATCAACGCGCAAATTCTCACAGCCTTCATTAACAATCAAGCCTCCTTTACTTTTTCGCGCATGTAATTGACTGAAGCGTTCATGAAACCGTCAAAAAGCGGGTGAGGTCTGACGGGTCTGGACTTTAACTCGCTGTGGAACTGTCCGCCCACGTACCACGGGTGCCCGGGAAGCTCCACGATCTCGACCAAATCGCGCTCGGTGCAAATTCCGGAAATCTTCAATCCGGCTTTCTCGAGTCTTTCGCGATAGGCGTTATTAAATTCATATCTGTGTCGGTGGCGTTCGCTGACCCTCGGAACTCCGTAAGCCGCCGCGACTTTCGTACCCTCGACCAGATCACACGGATACGCGCCGAGCCTCATTGTCCCGCCGAGGTCTTTCAAGTTCTCCTGCTCTTCCATCAAGTGAATTACAGGGTGAATGGTCGACGGGTTCATCTCCTTGCTGTGTGCGCCGTGGAGCTTGCAGACGTTTCGGGCAAACTCTACGACCATCATTTGCATTCCGAGACAAATCCCGAACAACGGCACGTTATTCTCACGAGCGTATTGAGCGGCGTTGATCATTCCCTCGACTCCGCGATCTCCGAAGCCGCCGGGGATCAGGATACCGTCAGCGAACTTCAAAATCTCCGACGGGTTGCCGGTCTCCAAGTCTTCTGACTCGACCGAGACAATATTAACTCTGACGTTGTGGGCGATGCCCGCGTGGTGAAGTGCCTCAACGACACTCAAATAAGCGTCCTTGTGCTGAACATATTTGCCGACAAGCGCGATCTTAACTTCTTCGGGAGGGTTAATGTATCTGTCGACAACTCTGAGCCAGTCGCTTAGGTCAGGTTCGTTATCGTAAGGCAGGCCAAGATATTTCAGGATCAAGTCATCGAGCTTCTGCTTGTGAAGACTGATCGGGACGTTATATATAGTCGTCTCGTCCATGACCTCTATGACGGCCTCGACGGGGACGTTGCAGAACAGAGCAATCTTGTTCTTCATGCCATCGTCCATGTGATGACTTGTGCGGCACACGAGCATATTCGGCTGGATCCCGATCCTGCGGAGTTCCTGCACGCTATGCTGAGTGGGCTTCGTCTTCAGCTCTTTCGCCGCTTCGAGATAAGGCACCAAGGTTACATGACAGTACACGACATTCTCGCGCCCAACTCTGACGGACATTTGACGAATGGCTTCGAGAAAAGGCTGGCTTTCGATGTCGCCGACCGTCCCGCCGATCTCGACGATAAGAACATCGAGACCCTTTGCGGCCTTGATGATCCTCTCTTGGATCTCGTTAGTGATGTGGGGGATAACCTGAACGGTGCCGCCCAGATAATCTCCCCGCCTCTCTTTCTTGATTACGCTCGAATAAATTTTCCCGGTCGTTATGGAATTTTTTTCGCTTAAAGTTTCGTCAATGAAGCGTTCGTAGTGCCCGAGGTCTAAATCCGTCTCCGCGCCGTCGTCCGTGACGAAGACTTCGCCATGCTGAAAGGGGTTCATAGTCCCCGCGTCGACGTTCAAATACGGGTCAGCCTTGACGATCGAGACTTTCAGACCTCGCTTTTTGAGGAGCGTCCCGACGGAACCCGCCGTGATCCCCTTGCCGAGCGACGACACTACGCCGCCTGTGATAAATACAAATTTTGCCATTTTACCTGCTCAGGTACTTGATCGGGTTGACTGGGCTGTTGCCGTTGCGTACCTCGAAATGAAGGTGCGGGCCTGTTGAGCGTCCTGTCGTTCCGATTTTCGCGATAAGCTGACCTGAGGATACATTTGCTCCTTTTCCTACAAGTAATGTGCTGCAATGAGCATATAGAGTCGACTGACCGTTGTTGTGTTCAACGACCAACACTTTTCCGTAGCCACCCATCCAGCCGGAGTAGATAACCTTGCCGCCGCCCGCGCTCTTGATCGGGTCGTTTCTGTTGGCCTTGATATCAATTCCGGTGTGGAAGTCTCTGCGCTTCGTGATTGGGTGATATCGCCAACCGAACGGGCTGTTGATACGTCCCATGATCGGCCACCTGAAGCCGCCTGTGTTCCTGACTGCAACTTCGCCCTTTTGAGGCTTCACTGTCTTCTCGGTCTTCGTCGGAGCCGGGGTCTTCACGTTCTTAGCGACAGGAGCTGGCTTTTCTTTCTTGACCTCAGCCACCTTAACTTCGCTCTCTTTGTGTTCGAGAAGTCCTTCGGGCTTTGCGCCAGGCAGGAAGACTTCATCGCCGGTCTTCAACGAGTCCGTGCTGACGTTAACGTTAGCTGCGCGAAGCTTGTTCATGCTCACGCCGTAGCGTTTTGTTACGGCCTCGATCTTCTCGCCTTTTTTGAGAGTGTAGAAAATTCCGTCCTGGTTGGGGATCCTCAGCACCGCGCCGGGACGCAGCCTCGACGAAGATTTAAGGACGTTGCTGCCGATGAGCGTATCGATCTCAATCCCCTGAGAGTTCGCGATCGACCACAGCGAGTCGCCTTTGGCCACGACGTAAGATTTTGTCTTGATGGGTTCAACCTTTTCTTTGCCCGCCGCGACACGCATCTGCCTTGTGCGGACTTCGTCTAAAGTTTCTTCAATTTTGCTGGAATCGTTAGGAATGAGTAAGAGCTGATTTTCTGAAAGTCTGTTCGCGTCTTTGAGGCCGTTGGCCTGCAAGATCTCCTGCGCTGTGATGTTGCCATGAGCCGCCGCGATGTCCGAAAGGGTTTCGCCATTCCTCACGACATGCTCGCGCCACGATGCCGCATACTCCACCATAATCGGAGGCAACGGCTGGATCGGCGTTACAAGCTCCGCGTTCTCGATGTCGTCCTCTTCCTCTTCGTTCTCTTGAAGCTGGGTTCCGTCCTCGTGAACGTTCAATATGATGCTCTCGTAGTCCGAAAGATATTTAGGCACCGGCCCGAACTCTTCGAGCTTGTTCATGTTGGTCATGTCGCTCGGCACCTTGGCATAAAGCTCCGCGCCCGGCTTCTGCTCCAGGTCGGTAACTTCAACTTTTATGAGGTTGACGGCGGTTAAGTTTCCCTCGCCCTCAATGCCACCCCAAGCCGCTTCGACTCCCGACGGCGTTGAAAAACTGAAGTGCCCGGCCGAAATCATAAGAAATGACGCTAACCCGAATGCTGCACACACGACTAAACCAAAGCCCCAGCAGAACGCCAACGAAGCTCCTGCGTGCTTCCCGTCACGCGAAACTGCTTTGCCCCTGTTGGAAGGGTAAGGCTTCCGCGCTCTCTCAAAATCCGATCTCAACAAAAATTCCTCCCGACCTCTCGCGCTGGTAGAAACGCATATAGTTTGCGACGCTTTTAATTTCAAAATAATAATTTGGACGTAGGCATTATAGCATAACAAACTATCACGTAAAATACTTATCACAACATGAAAATCAACTTTTCATGATAGCGGCTATTATAGCACGTTAGAGGAAAGCAAAAGCTCACGTTCGCGACAGACCCACGAAGCCCAAACTCGCCTGAGTCGGTCGGAAAGTCGTCGTGTCAGTCCCGAGTCAGCTCCGGCGGTGCTTACAGAGACTGCGACGTTCTCGTAATTTATAAGAGACGGGAAAAAGAAATCGCAATCGCCTTGGCAGTCGCAGACGTTCACGAGAATTTTCTTTGAGTTTGAAACTTTACGAATAAGCTCGTTGGTGTCTCTGTCATTGGTCGCGGCAACGACGAATAGAAATCTTTCGTCAATGTCGCTTGGGTGAAAGGCTCGCTCGATCTTGATTACGTCGGAGGGAAAATCTTGGATAAAGTCTTTGCTGACGGCTGTAACTCTTGCGCCACATCGTAGAAGAGTCTCGGCTCTCCGTGAGGCTACGCGGCCGCCGCCAACGATTAAAATTTCTCTGTCCTTGATGTCAATCATCAAAGGAAAGAAAGGAGGACGCGAAAAAATTTTCATTCCTCTAGTCCTCCTCCCGGATTGCTATTTGCTCACCATGATGAAGAATGATGAGCCTTCGCGCTCCAACATCAACACGATAGCGTCATCATTGCTGACGGCCTTTTTGAGATCCTCGGGGGCTTTGACCTCCTGACCGTTGACCTCGATTAGCAGGTCGCCCTCGCGGACTTCGCCCTCAAACACAGCCTTCGAGTCGTGGTCAAGCTCCGTCACAACGAGGCCCTCGCTGTTGGAGTCGATCCTGTATCTGCGTCTCAACGAGTCCGTGAGCTTCTCAACTTTCTTGATCCCGAACTCTTTCAGCGCGTCGCTTCCGTCTTTGCTCTCTTCTGTCGTCTCTGTTGAAGATACCGGCCTCCCGTCGGCGGAGTTAGCTCTCTCGGCAAGTTTGACGCTGAAGTTAATCTTTTTGCCTTTGCGAACAACGGTGATCTTTGCGTTCGTCCCCGGCGCGAGAGTTCTGACTTTCTGAACGAAGTCGTTGGAGTCTTTGACTTTCTGACCGTTAAGCTCGACGATGACATCTCCGCGCTTGATGCCGGCCTTGTCTGCGGGGTCGCCTTTGAATACGTCGTTGACCATTGCGCCATTCGTGCCCTCGACCTTGTAAGCTCTCGCCATCTCGGGGGTGATGTTCCTGACAGACACGCCGAGCCAGCCGCGCTTGACACGACCGAACGAGACTAAGTCGCCCATGATCTCCTTGGCCTTGTTGACCGGGATAGCGAAGCAGAGTCCTTGCGCGTAAGGAATGATTGCGGTGTTGATCCCAATGACTTTGCCATCCATGTTGAGCAGCGGGCCGCCGGAGTTGCCGGGGTTGATGGCCGCGTCAGTCTGAAGAAAGTCATCGAAGTTCACGTCCTGCGTGTGAATGCTCCTGTTCTTGGCACTGATCACGCCCGCCGTGACGGAATGTTCAAAGCCGTAAGGGTTGCCGATAGCTACGACCCACTCGCCGACCTCGAGAGCGTCCGAGTCTCCGAGTTCAAGGACGGGCAAAGTCTCATCAGGCTCGATCTTGATCACGGCCAAGTCATACGCGGGGTCATTGCCTTTGATTGTCGCCGGATATGTCTTCTTGTTGCCGTCCGGCAGCAGCACCGAAACAGTGATCTTGTCGACTCCGTCAACGACGTGATTGTTCGTGAGGATAAGTCCCTCTTTCGAGACGATGAAGCCAGAGCCTCGGCCTTTCATCGGGACGGAGCGATTGAACTCCTTGAAAGCGTCCCCGAAAAATCTTTTGAAGATCGGATCGTCATCGAACGGGAACGGCGAGAACGATCTCTTCGCAGTCTTCTCAACGTCGATGTTCACGACCGCGATAGACGCGCTCTTCACGATAGGCACGATAGGATTGTTGGCCACAGCCGACGAGGCCGCGAACGCACCGCCCGCCAATGAGAGAATTAACGCAAGCGCGACGAAACACGCAAAAAATCTTTTACTCTTCAAGATTAGAATACCTCCATAAAAATTTTTAACACGGCGTATTTTAATCTCGCGGGTGCTTTTGGTCATGCCCCGTTTTACTTACGGAAAAAAATTTTTTTGCGTAGTTAATTCGCGTTAATTTGTGTAACCCGGCGCGTTGTAGATCAAGGCGATTATTTCGAGATCCGAGTCCGAGTTGTTCTCGATGGCGTGCCACTGTCCGACCTCAATGACGCAAACGTCCCCGGCGGTTACGTGAGTCTTTTTGCGCTCGCCGTCCTCAGTGTCGCCCTCGTAAAAATCTCCCTCGCCTTTGAGAATGTAATAAGGCTCTGTGTCGTGAACGTGCTGATGCCAGCCGACGCTCGAGCCTGAGGGCAGAACCGTGTGAGCGAAGAGCCTGCCGTGTCCGTTAAGTTCCTCCTTTGAGACGATGTGTCCCATGTAGCGAACGCCTTTGCTCTCAGGGAAGCCGCCGCTTGTTTCGACCTTTACGACCTTGCGAACCATGTTGAAAGTCTCCTTTCAAAAAGTTTGCTATCATTATATCCACTTTTAACCTGATAGAGGCGATTTGAAATTAACACTTCACATTACTTTGACGAGATAACGGACATCATAGCGAGACTTCGCGCTCCGGACGGCTGCCCGTGGGACAGGAAGCAGACCCTCGAGACTCTGCGCACGCCCATCACGGAGGAGGCTTACGAGCTTGCGGACGCGATCACCAAGGGCGACATTCAAGACATCAAAGAGGAAGCCGGCGACTTGCTGCTGCAGGTCGTGTTCGTCGCTCAGCTTGCTAAGGAACGCGGGGACTTCGACATGCGGGACATCGTGAGGGCGATATGCGACAAGCTGATCCGGCGACACCCTCACGTCTTCGGAGATGTCAAGGCCAACGACAGCGAGGAGGTCTTACGGAATTGGGAGAAAATTAAAACTCAGGAGCGCAAGGACAAGCACGAGAGCCTCTCGATCCTCGCGGGAGTCCCGGACGGTCTGCCGCCGCTGTTGAAAGCGAACAGGATCCAAGGCAAAGCCGCGCATGTTGGATTCGATTGGCCAAAGGGAAGCCCCGCGCCGTTGTTCGCGAAGCTCGACGAGGAGATCAGAGAGCTGAAAGAGGCCGCCGAAGAGAATGACCCCGCGCACATGGCCGACGAGCTTGGCGATGTCCTGTTCATGACGGTGAACGTAGCGCGACGGCTCGGAGTCGATCCTGACGCGGCACTGAACGGAGTCTGCGAGAAGTTCAAGCGGCGTTTCGAGTTCATGGAGCAGTCAGCTCGGGACGAGGGCAAGAGCATCTCAGATTACACTCTCGAGGAGCTTGATAAATTTTGGGACGAGGCCAAGACACGCGAGTGAGAGTTGACTTTGCGATCTGATGAGTTTGTGTTATAATACCTTTCGGACAGCTTTCGTGAACCGCGAGAGCTGTCTTTTTTCAACTACGTTTGCAACTACGCAAAATCTCAAAATTTTTCAGACCTCGCAACCTATCACAACGCCATCGCAAAAAATAAATCGACGAGATTTCACGAGCTTCGCTGTTCGACATGTCAAAAAATTTTTCGAGGCTCGTGAGCTTTGAAACTTTTATTGACGTGAAATTTTTTCATGTTGTACAATTACCAAGTAAATTTTCCCAAATTTTTAAGGAGGCTAATCTTTATGAAAAAGTTTTTCGCTCTTTCGCTCGTTCTTGCGGCTGTTCTGAGCGCGTCTGTGGCTGTGGCTGCTCCCGTTACGCTCGTCTATGCCGAGGTCAACCCGCTCGACACGATCGTTGGACAGGTTGCTACGGTTTTCAAGCAGAAAGTTGAAGAGCTTTCCGGCGGAGAGATCACGATCGACGTTCAGGCCGGTGGAGTTTTGGGGACTGAAGCTCAGATCCTCGACGGGATACTCGGCGGCGGCGACACGGTCGACATCATGAGGATTTCGGCGTTCGCGCTTTCGAGCTACGGCTGCCAGAAGGCTATGTTGCTCTCGATCCCCTACACGTTCGTGAGCCGTGAACATTTCTGGAAGTTCGCCAACAGCGATCTCGCGGCGGAGTTCTTGGCCGAGCCTAATCAGATCGGGCTTCCGCTTCGTGGCATCTGCTACGGTGAAGAGGGCTTCAGACACTTCTTCTTCAAAGACCCCGTAACCGGCCTCAAAGACCTCAAAGGCAAAAAGATCCGCGTCTCCGAAGACCCCGTCATGACTGGAATGGTTCGTAACCTCGGCGCAAGCCCCACCGTCGTCAACTTCACAGAGCTTTACAGCGCACTTCAGACCGGAGTTACTGACGCAGCCGAGCAGCCTATCGCCAACTATCGCTCGAACGCTTTCCAGGAGGTCGCACCTTATCTCCTGCTCGACGGCCACACCCTCGGAGCCATTCAGATCATCGTAGCCGACACCGGCTGGAACAAACTCAACGACCAGCAGAGAGCTTGGATCATGGAAGCCGGAAAGTTCACTCAGCAGGAGAACGCGAAGATCTCGCAGGCCGCTGAGGATAAAGTCCTCGAAGAACTCAAAGCCGGCGGAACTCACGTCATCGAGGTCGAGAACAAAGCCGAGTGGGTCGAAGCTTGCCAAGAGACCATCAAGGCCAACACCGCGAGCCAGGCTGAACTCTATCAGAAGCTCGTCGACCTTCAGTAATCTTTGCAGTCAGGAGTCATGAATTAGGAGTGAGGGGTCAGCTTGCTCCTAATTTTTTTCGTTTAATATTTCACCAAGAAAGGAACGTGTTAGGTTTTGTTCAAAATTCTCCGCAAGATTCTTCGTCCAATCTATAACTTCACGGACAAATTCATCATGCTGATATGCAAGCTGCTTTTGATCGCTGACGTTGTGATCACGTCGATGGCGGTCGCGGGGCGTTACATTTCGTTCATTCCCGACCCTGCGTGGAGCGAACAGATGGTGCTGACGCTCATGTGCTACATGGCTATGCTGTCGGCGACACTGGCGATCAGGAAGCGCGCTCATATCCGAATGACGACGTTCGATGTGTATCTGCCTGAGAAGCTCGTTAAGTTCCTCGACATCGTGGCTGACGTTGCAGTGTTGGCTCTCGGCGTGATCATGCTCGTGTACGGGATCAAGGTCTGTAACTCTCCGTTGGCGCGTTTCGGCAAGTATGAATCGCTCCCACAGCTCAGCCGCGTATGGATGTATCTTCCGATCCCGATCGCGGGTGCGGGCATGGTGATTTTCGAGATTGAACAGGTTCTGCAGCACATCGAAGAATTTTTTGGAATTAAGGAGGAGGCCGCGTAATGTACAACCTGAGCGCAGAAGATATTTCAACGATTATTCTTTTGGGCAGTTTCTTTGCCATGATTCTGCTTCGTTTCCCGATTGCTTACGCTGTCGGCCTCTCGACGGTGTTCTGTCTGCTCTCGCAGGGTCAGGCACTCGTTACGCTCCCTCAGCAGATGATTAAAGGCGTGTGGTCGTTCAGCCTGATGGCTGTCCCGTTCTTCATTACGATGGGAGTGTTGATGGGGTCAGGAGGAATTTCGGAAAAGCTAATTGCGCTTGCGAACTCGCTGGTCGGGTGGATGCGCGGCGGCTTGGCGATGGTCAACATCGTAGCGTCGTACTTCTTCGGCGGCATATCCGGCTCAGCGTCAGCGGACACGGCCTCATTAGGCTCGATATTAATCCCCATGATGGTGGATCAGGGCTATGACGCGGACTTCTCGACCGCCGTAACGATCACGTCATCGTGCGAAGGCTTGCTCGTCCCGCCGAGTCATAACATGGTCATCTACGCAACGACGGCCGGAGGTGTTTCGGTCGGAGCTTTGTTCATGGCGGGTTACATTCCCGGAGCCTTGCTCGCTGTCTCGCTGATGATTGGCTCGTATATCATCTCGGTGAAGCGGAGCTATCCGAAAGGTCAGCCGTTCAACATCATCACGTTCATCAAGCAGTTAATGACATCGTTCTGGGCTTTGGCGGCGATCTTGATCGTCGTCGTCGGAGTTGTCGGCGGAGTCTTCACAGCTACGGAGTCGGCGGCTATCGCTGTCGTTTACTCGCTGTTCGTGTCGGTGTTCATATACAAGGGTCTCACATGGAAAGGCGTTTGGAAGTCTCTCGATACGTGCGTCGAGACTCTCGCGATCGTCCTGATATTAATCGCGACCTCGGCGGCGTTCGGTTACTGCTTGACGGTGCTGCACGTCCCCGCGAAAGCTGCGAACCTCATCACGAGCATCTCGTCCAACCCCGTGGCCATTGCCTTAATGCTCAACGCGATATTGCTGGTGCTTGGCTGTATCATGGACATGGCACCGATAATCTTGATCGCGACCCCGATATTGCTGCCTGTGGCTCAGTCGATCGGGATCAGCACGGTTCAATTTGGAATCATGGTGATCTTGAATTGCGGCATCGGATTGCTTACGCCTCCGGTCGGCGCGGTGTTGTTCATTGGCTCGGCTGTCGCGAAGCTCCCGATGGAGAAGGTCGTGAAAGCTACGCTGCCGTTCTATCTTTGCATGTTGATAACGTTGTTGCTGATAACGTTCGTTCCGTCGATCAGCTTGTGGCTGCCTGCGGTGTTCGGCTACGGAGTTTGATTTTAGTGAGGAGTTAGGAATTAGGAGTGAGGAGTTAGAATTTCCTTGCTCCTAATTTTTTTGCGCGAAGTTGAAATATTTTTTCGCGTTGTTGTAGCTTATGTCCCTCACGATGTCTTTCAGCGTCTCCATGTCATCAGGATACAAACCTCCCTCGACCCACTCGCCGAAGATCCGGCAAAGGATCCTCCTGAACAGTTCGTGGCGCGGATAGCTCAGGAAGCTCCGGCTGTCCGTCAACATTCCAACGAAGCCAGCGAGGTAGCCCAAGCTCGCGAGGGTCTTCATGTGGCTGGTCATGCCGTCGAGGTGATCCTCGAACCACCACGCCGAGCCGTGCTGAACTTTGCAGACAGCTTCGTCGCTCTGGAAGCAGCCGCATATCGTATCAATCGCGGCGTTGTCGTTGCCGTTCAAGCTGTAGAGTATCGTCTTCGGGAGGCTGTGCGACCTCTCAAGCTCGCCGAGGAATGCCGCTGTCTGAGTGCTGGGTGCGCTGTTGTCAACGCAGTCGAAGCCAGTGTCAGGCCCGAGCTTGTCGAACATTGGAGGGTTATTGTCGCGTCGACAGCCGTAGTGCAGCTGCATGACCCAGCCTCGGCGGTGATACTCTTTCGCCACGAAGAGCATGAACGCCATCTTAAACTTGGCCTGAGAGTCCTTGTCGGGGATCTGTCCGGCAAGCCGTGCGCTGAAGATCGACTCGATAACGTCGTCGGTCGTCGGCGCGTACATGACGTAATCTAGCGCGTGATCGCTGAGACTGCAGCCGTGCTTGGCGAAATGATCCATGCGGAGCTTCAACGCTTCTTTGAGAGCCTTGAAAGAGTCGATCTTGACACCCGACACCTCTTCGAGCTTCTTCAAATATTCGAGCCAGTTAGGCTTCTCGATGTTCATAGCCTTGTCGGGTCGCCACGCCGGCAACACAGCAGTCTTGAAAGTCTTATCGCCCGCGAGCTTCTCGTGCCATTCGAGCGAGTCGATGGGGTCATCGGTCGTGCAGATCGTCTCGACGTTGCTGCGTCGGATAAGGTCGCGGACTCCGAAGTCTGGACGATGAAGCTTTTCGTTGCAGAGCCTCCAGACATATTCGGCGGTCGAGTCGTTCAAGATACCCTCGTAACCAAAGAAGCGGCGAAGCTCCAAGTGGCTCCAGTGATACAGCGGGTTGCCGATGGCCTTGCCGAGGACTTTCGCCCAAGCCTGAAATTTTTCGCGTTCGGTCGCGTCGCCGGTGATGAACTTCTCCGGGACTCCAGCGCAGCGCATCAGCCGCCACTTGTAATGATCCCCGCCGAGCCACACTTGCGTGATGCTGTCATAGTGGCGATCCTCCCATATCTCTTTCGGGTTGATGTGGCAGTGGTAGTCGATGATCGGGCAAGACTCTGCGGCCTCGTGAAAGAGTTCCTTCGCCGTCTCAGTGTTAAGCATAAAATCTTTTTCCATAAAAGGTTTCATTGTTTAACCCCTTTCGTTTTGAATGTCTTCGTATGATATCGCCGTTTTCACTCCTTGACAAACTCGAACAGGCCGACAACGCACCCTGAGTTATCCGTCCCTAAATTCATTTCGTGAAATTTTTTGAAGTCGATGTGTTCAAAGTAACCGTGACACTTCCTGATGTCGCTTATAACTGAAAAGTCGCTGAGTTTCAACTCGTTGAGAGTCTCCGCGATGAGTTCGGGCTTGAAAATTCTGTGAGCGTTAAAAGCTACGACATTCTCGTCTCCTATCGGGACAGCGATATATAGATATCCTCCCCTCGTGAGTACTCTCTGCATTGACCTCATGGCCTTGAAGCACGCTTCGGGGTCTATGGGATCACCGTAGCGTCCAAGTCCGAAGTGTTCCGGCGCACACAGAGACGAGAGGGAAGTTATCGAGCCGTCGGGAATGTTTTCGAGGTTCGTCGCGTCGGCCTGAACGAAATTCAAATTTTCGACGCGCCGAGACAGCGGTCTGATGTCGATCATCGTTACGGGCACGAACGAAAGGACATGAGCGACGAAGCCGTCAATCCGCGAGCCTATATCGAAATGTTCCGTAGGCTTTCGCTGAAAAATTTTCCGAGCCGCCCACAAGTCCTGATAGAAATACACGCCGAGAGTCCCCGCCGCGTCGTCCCAATCGTTCAGACACAAATATAAATTTTTCATCGAGGCTTTGAACTCGGGATTGGTGTTGGCTTTGTTGTAGCGTTTCATCTCGGAGAGGAACCTGCTCATCTTGAACGGGTGTTTGAGCATATTCTTGAAACTCTTGTAATAAACATAAAGGGACATTCAAAAATCCTCCAATAAAAAATCCCCGCCCAAAAATTCAGACGGGGAAAAATTTCTTCTTAGGCTTTGATCGGCTCGATGCGTCCGGGGTAAGCCTCGACAGCTTGCTTCAGAATGTTGAGAGCTTTCTCGAGGTCCTCTTTCTTCAACACGTAAGCGATCCTCATCTCGTCGAGTCCCTTGTTGGGGTCAGCGTAGAAGCCATTGCCCGGCGCGGCCATTGTCGTCTCGCCATTGATGTCGAAGTTCTGGAGCATCCATATTATGAACTTCTCGGAGCTGTCGATCGGGAACTTCACCATCGTGTAGAACGCGCCCTTAGGCTCGTGGCACACAGTCCCTTCGATAGCTTTCAAGCCCTTGTAGAGGACATCACGGCGCATCTTGTATTCCTTGTTGACCTCTTCGAGGTACGACTTCGGAGTCTTGTACAGAGCTGCAGCTCCGACCTGCTCAACCGCCGAGACGCTCAAACGTCCCTGGCAGAGCTTCATAGCCTGAGCCAAAAATTCTTTGTTCTTGATCGCAAGACAGCCGATTCGGATCCCGCACGCGCTGAAACGTTTCGAGACGCTGTCGACCATGATGACGCGATCCCTCGCGCTCTCGACCTCGCCGAAACTCATGAACCTCTCACTGCCGCGGTCATACGTGAACTCCCTGTAAACTTCGTCGGCAATGATGAAGATGTCGTGTTTCTTTGCGAGCCTGCAGAGCATTTCGATCTCGTCGGGCGTGTACATCGTGCCGGTCGGGTTGCAAGGGTGCGACACCCAGATCGCGCGCGTCTTGGACGTTATGAGGCTCTCGACCTCCTTCTCCGACGGAAGGTGGAAGCCTGTCTCGGCCGTCGTGGGGATCGGACGCAGGTTCGCAAGTGCCAGCCTCGCGAATGTGTTGTAGTTCGCGTAGAAAGGTTCGGGCACGAGGATCTCATCGCCGGGGTCGCAAAGGATCATCAAGATAAACTGAAGAGCCTCGCTGCCTCCGCACGTGATGTAGATGTCCTCGCGCTCGTAAGGTATCCCCATTGCCTTGTAGTAGCCGCTGATCGCGTCTCGAAGCTCCGGGATTCCCTGCGAAACCTGATAGGCTACCGTCGCGGGGTGGAATGTCTTGATAGCCTCGAAATATTCTTCGGGTGTCTTGATATCGGGCTGGCCGATGTTGAGATGATAAACTTTCTTGCCCTTGGCCTTGGCCTCGTCGGCGTAGGGGATAAGCCTGCGGATCGGCGAGATCTTGAGGGCGTTTATTCTGTCTGAATAGTGCATGTTGTTTCCTCCTTAATGATTGCTCACGGTCAGGGGGGAGCTTCTCACTCCTCACCCCTAACCCCTCACTCCTCACTCTACTTCGCCTTGCCTTGTGAAGCGACAGCCGCCTGAGCCTTTGCGATCGCCTCAGCGTCTCCGAGGTAGTGATGAGATTTCGGCGTGAAATCCTCGTTGAGTTCATAGACCAGCGGGACACCCGTCGGGATATTAAGTTCGAGAATGTCTTTCTCTGAGACGTTGTCGAGGTACTTGACCAGAGCGCGCAGAGAGTTTCCGTGAGCCGCGATGATGATCTTCTTGCCGGCCTTGATCTGCGGGACGATGCTCTCTTTCCAGAACGGCACGACACGAGCCACTGTATCAGCAAGACACTCCGTCAGCGGCAGTTCAGCCTCAGCGAGCCCGGCGTATCTCGGATCATGTCCGGGGAACCTCTCGTCTGTCTTATCGAGGAGCGGCGGCTGAATGTCGTAGCTTCGTCGCCAGATCTTCACCTGAGCATCTCCGTACTTGGCGGCGGTGTCGGCCTTGTTGAGACCCTGCAAAGCTCCGTAGTGTCGTTCGTTGAGCTTCCACGAGTGCTGAATGGGGATCCACATTCTGTCCATCTCTTCGAGGACGAGCCAGAGAGTCTTTATTGCTCTCTTCAGCACCGAGGTGAACGCATAATCGAAAGCGTAACCCTCAGCCTTTAAGAGCTTGCCGGCCTCGCGAGCTTCCTCGATGCCCTTGTCAGATAACGGAACGTCGGTCCAGCCCGTAAATCTGTTCTCTTTGTTCCATGCGCTTTCGCCGTGGCGAATTAACACGATCTCGTACATAAAAATTTTTCCTCCTGTCTTTATTTTTTGAAAGATTATCAGAAAATTTTATTTTTTCAAAGCGTGATATACTCTCAAAAGTATTTCACATTTAAGGAGCGTGTATCTTCAAGTTGAACGACTTACCAGTACTAAAGATTGGAAAGTATCAGCCCCGCTATCCTTTGATTCAGGGAGGCATGGGCGTTGACATCTCAGGCTCGAACCTCGCGGGCAATGTCGCGAAGTGCGGAGCCATTGGAACGATCGCAAGCGTGGGGCTCGCTCACGACTCGCCGTACTTCGTCATTGAGAAACACAACTACTTCGACGCTAACGAGATCGTCGTTAAGGAAGCCGTCGCCAAGGCCAAGAGCATAGCCGGGCCGGGGGGCATCATCGCGGTCAACTGCATGGTCGCTCTTACGGATTACGATAGACAAGTCAGAGCTTCGGCTGAGGGAGGCGCGAACATCATCATCTCGGGCGCAGGCTTGCCGTTGAGGCTTCCCGACTACACGAAAGATTTTCCCGACGTTGCACTCGTCCCCATCGTGAGTTCAGCCAAGGCCGCCAGCCTCATAACCCGCCATTGGGAGAAGAAATATAACCGTCAGCCCGACGCTTTCGTGGTCGAAGAGCCTGCGACAGCCGGAGGACACTTGGGAGCCACGACGATCGAGCAGGTTTATGACCCGGCATTGAGGCTCGAAGTCGCTTTGCCCGATGTCGTTCGTTATGTTCATGACGAGATGAAGAGCGACATTCCCGTCATTGCGGCCGGAGGCATATGGGACAGGAGCGACCTCGAAAGAGTCTTCGCGCTCGGAGCCAAGGGCGTTCAGATGGGTACGAGGTTCGCTTGCACGTTCGAGGGCGACGCGTCGGACAGGTTCAAACAAGCTTACATCGACGCTAAGGAAGAAGACGTTGTGTTGATACACAGCCCCGCCGGGCTACCGGGTCGAGCAATAAAGAATCCGTTCGTTGCGAAGTATCTCGAAGGCGAGGTTGAGAGCAAGCCGTGTTTCGCCAATTGCCTCACGCACTGCCGATATCGACAGACACGCGAGACTTTCTGCATAGCCGCGGCTCTGGTCGACGCTCAGGTCGGCAACTGGGAGACGGGACTTTTCTTCTGCGGCAGCAACGTCGTACGCGCCAACAAGATCGAACACGTCGAAGACATCATCAAGGAATTATTCGAGTGATACAT
>JAFSJO010000086.1 GCA_017449415.1 Synergistaceae bacterium | reverse complement strand
TTCCCTTTTCGAGCTCAACATCTGAAGCTCCCGAATATATCACGCGCCTTCTAAGTGTCATGACATACTCAACGGCTTCTTTTGCTGATGACACATCCGGCTCTGAAACTATTTCGGCCAATGGAGTACCCGAGCGGTTATAGTCAACGTATGATGTGTCAGCACCTTCTAATCTTCCGTCTGACGCGCTGTGATGGAGGCTTCCAACGTCCTCTTCCAAGTGCATGTGATGAACGCGGATTTTTTTGAGATTTCCGTTATCGTCATGAACTTCAATGTAACCCTCGGTTGTTATTGGGAGATCGCACTGGCTGACCTGATGACCTTTCGGGAGGTCGGGATAGAAATACGACTTTCGGAAGAACAGAGATTTCGGCCTGATGCCGCAGTTGAGAGCGAACCCGGTCAAGATTCCCTGCTCCACGACCTTATGATTGAGGCGCGGCAATGTCCCCGGCAGTCCCATGCAGACAGGGCAAATGTTCGTGTTCGCGGGCGCGTCCGTGTTCGTTGAACATGAGCAGAATAATTTTGAATCAGACTTCAATCTGATGTGAATTTCGATTCCGATTACGGGCGTGAAAGTTAGTTCGGCCATTATTTGACACCTCCGTTGGCGATTTTCGGCGTTCCTGTATGACGCTCGATGATGACTCCGGCGTTGAGGAGCTGAGGATCGCTCCAGCGCGGGCCGATGAGCTGCAAGCCGACGGGCAAGTCTCCTGCGTATCCCGTGAAGAACGAAAGCCCCGGAAGCCCGGCCAAGTTCACCGGCAGCGTGTAGAGGTCAGCTTCGTAGCCTTTCATCTCGTCGTCATCGACCTCTCCAATCTTCGGCGGCATCGACGGCGTAACGGGCTGCAAAATGAAATCAGTCTCACCGAATGCGCGGGCGAACTCCTGAGCTATCAGCGTCCTGACCTTCGTAGCCGCAACGTAATATTCTTCACAGCGCGAGGGTTCAGTCAGACATGTCCCGGCGATGATGCGCGCCTTGACCTCGGCTCCGAAACCGTAAGAGCGAACGCGCTCGAACATCTCTTTGATGCCCGTAGCGTCCTTGACGGTGTAGCCAATTCTCACGCCGTCGTAACGTTCGAGATTTGTGTGAGCTTCGCTCATTGCCAGCGCGTAATAGCAAGCTACAGCGTAACGAGCCACGACCGGCAAAGAGACTTCGACGATCTCAGCTCCCTCGTCCTCGAGAATTTTCTTGATCTTGTTCATTGCGTCGGCTATTGGCGCGTCGAGCGTGAAGCTCTGGAACTCTTTCACGAGCGCGATCTTCTTGCCCTTGATGCTTACGTCTTCGGAGTGCGTGAAGTCGTGAGGCTTCTCCCTGAAGCAGCTCGAGTCCATCGGGTCGTAGTTTCCGATCACCGACATGACAAGCTGAAGATCTTTGACTGTCCGGGCGAACGGGCCGATCTGATCGAGCGACGAGCCGTAAGAGATCAAGCCGTAGCGGCTGACCATTCCGTATGTGGGTTTGAGGCCGTAGACCCCGCAATATGAAGCAGGCTGACGGATCGAGCCGCCAGTGTCGCTGCCGAGAGCGAACGGAACATAACCTGCACTGACCGCCGCCGCGCTGCCTCCTGAGCTTCCGCCGGGGACTCGCGTGATATCGTTGGGGTTGGCTGTGGGGCCGAAGGCTGAGTTTCCGCACGTGTTGCCCATCGCGAACTCGTCCATGTTGACCTTGCCCATGAGGATCGCCCCGGCCTCTTTGAGGTATCTCCACGCCGTAGCGTCGTAAGGTGGCCGCCAGTTGCCGAGGATTTTGCTTGCCGCCGTCGTTCTGATCCCGCGAGTGCATAAATTATCTTTGAGGACGGTCGGGACTCCGGCGAGTGCGCCTGTCGGGTTTGCGTCGAGCTGAGACTTAGCGAAGTCATCAGTGCGTGTGATGAACGCGTGAATGTTCTCTTCACATGAGTCGATTCTCTTTTGGCATGACTCGAAAAGTTCGCGGGGAGAAATCTCTTTCGTGCTGAGCTTCTCGATGATGTCAGTTAGATTGTATTCGTAAAGTTCCATGAAAATTATTCCTCCATAATGCGCGGCACTTTGAAATACGAGCCGTCTACGTGTTCGCTCTCGTGTAAGATCGCTTCGGTGTACGGAAAGGCCACGACGGTATCATCGCGCAGGGGACATTCGAGGGCTTCGGCAAAGCTGAAAGGCTCAACGTCTTTCAAGTCAAGCTCCCTGAACCTGTCTAGCATGTTGAGGAAATTGTTGATGTAGCGAACGGCTCCGGCGAGTTCGGCCTCACTGAGCAACAGGCGCGACTCCAAGGCGATGCCGTTTACTTCTTCGCTGCTGAGTTTCAAGACTTTCAATTCTCCTTTAACTTCAGAAATTTGAAGAGTTAATTTCGTGGTTATTATAGCAAGTGAAAGAAAGCCGCTGAAATTTGAATGAGTAAGCTCAAAATAATTTACGATCAATTGCAACGAATTTAATCTTGATAAAAAAAGTTGCATATGATATTCTTTGCGCCGTTTGAAATCTGGTCGGAAAGGAGAGAAATTTTCATGAGACTTTCAACAACAGCACGCTACAGTCTTCGGGCAATGTCGGACTTGTGTTCGCGCTCACAGCTTGGCGAAGACCCGGTGTCTGTCAGCGATATCGCAAGCCGTCAGGATATCCCGGTGAATTATCTTGAACAGCTGTTCAGGAAGCTGAGGCGCGGGGGATTGCTCGAAAGCGTCAGAGGCGCACAAGGCGGCTACAAACTCGCGAGACCGGCCGGGGAGATCTCGATCGCTGACATTCTCGACGCACTCGGCGAGCCTTTCATATTCGGCGCGTGTCAGACCGAAGAGGGCTGCAAGAATATCCCGACGTGCCCGACGTTCAACCTGTGGCGAAAGGTCAAAGGGTCGGTTGATGAAATTCTCAAGGCTACGACGCTTGAAGAGATCGCCGCCCCGAAAAATTTCCCTTACTCGAATTTAAAGGAGGATTAATCATAAATGTTTGTTTACATGGATCACACCGCGACAACTCCGACAAGCCCGGAAGTTTTGAAAGCTATGATGCCGTACTTCGGTGAAAATTTCGGCAACCCGTCGAGTGTCTACTCGTTCTCGAAGAAGAGCAGAGCCGCAATCGAGAAAGCCCGCGCTCAGGTCGCGAACTCCCTCAACGCTGACCCGGCTGAAATATTCTTCACAGGCTCGGGCACCGAGGCCGACAACTGGGCACTCAAAGGCACGCTCGAAAAGGCCAAGCTCGCCGGGAAAAATCATCTCATCACGACGCAAATCGAACATCACGCGATCTTACACACAGCCGAGTATCTAAAGAAAGTTGAGGGTGTCGAGGTTACGTATCTGCCTGTCGACTCCGAGGGCTTCGTGAAGGTCGAGGACGTTGCCAACGCCATCACAGATAAGACTGCGCTGGTGTCGGTCATGTTCGCCAACAACGAGGTCGGGACGATCGAGCCGGTCGCTGAGATCGGAGCTTTGTGCCACGAGCGTAAGATCCCTTTCCACACCGACGCTGTACAGGCCGCCGCGCATCTCGACATTGACGTTAAGGCGATGAATATCGACATGCTCTCAATGTCGGCTCACAAGATGTACGGGCCTAAGGGGGTCGGAGCTTTGTATCTGCGCAAGGGACTCAGGCCGGAGAACTTCGTACACGGAGGAGCGCAGGAGAAAGGACGAAGAGCCAGCACCGAGAACATCGCGGGGATCGTCGGCTTCGGCGAAGCTATGGAGATATTGAAAGGCAGGCTCAGCGAGGACAAGGCCATCAACTCGGCTCGACGCGACAGGCTCATAGCCGGGCTGCTCGAAAGGATCCCTCACGCGAAGCTCAACGGCGCGACAGGCGACAAACGTCTCCCGAATAACATCAACTTCAGCTTCATCGGAGTCGAGGGTGAGACGCTTCTATTAGACCTCGACGCTAAGGGGATCAGTGCCTCGACCGGCAGCGCGTGTTCGTCGGAGAGTCTCGACCCGTCTCATGTCCTGCTGGCTTTGGGACTCAAGCACGAGATGGCTCACGGCTCACTGAGGTTCACGATCGGGAGGCTCACGACGGACGAACAGATCGACTACGTGCTTGACGTGTTGCCGGAGATCGTCGCGAGGCGGCGCGCAATGTCCCCGCTGTGGGAAGACTATCTGAAGACAGTGAGGAGTTAGGAGTTAGGAGTTAGGAGTGAAAAGACACTGCTCCTCTCAGAACTTGCCGCCCCTTTTAAGGGGAGGTGGCCTGAAAGGCCGGAAGGGTCATACAAAAAAACTACACAAAGGAGAGATTAGACAATGGCGTTAGATTACAGTCAGAAAGTTATGGATCACTTCATCAACCCTCGAAACGTCGGCGAGATTGAGAACGCTGACGGCGTTGGCGAAGCTGGAAACCCCAAGTGCGGCGACATCATGAAGATTTATCTCAAAGTCAACCCGGACACTCAGATCATCGAGGACGTGAAGTTCAAGACGTTCGGGTGCGCTTCGGCGATCGCTTCGTCGAGCATGGCTACGGAGATGATTAAAGGTCGAACGGTCGAGGACGCTTGGAACTTGACGAACAGCGCAGTAGCTGAAGCCCTCGATGGCCTGCCTCCTATCAAGATGCACTGCTCGGTGTTGGCGGAGGAAGCAATTCACACAGCCTTGAACGATTACCGCTCAAAGCACGGCATGGAAGTAATCCCCATGGAACATCACGACGATTAAGAGGCTTCGGGAGTGAGGAGCTAAAAACTCCTTACTTCCTTGTCCCTATCAGTACTCGCGCGCTTCCGGTACCCCCCCCCCCAAATCTGTAGAAAATAATTCCCAATATCGTCCAGATCGCCAAAAGGACATACGACTCGTTGCCGAGCGACACGTTGAGCCCCGGCACCGGCACGAGCAGCAGGAACGCCATCGACAGCGACAGCACCGAGCCAAGCGCACCGAAAATCAAAATGTCCCAGCGCTTTTCTTTCCACGCATATTTACACGAAGACATCGACGTATACGCGAAGCCGATCGCTCCGCCTATCGAGGCCATGTCGAACACCCACCCAAGCACCGCACGCCCGAGCAGCGATGTAGCTCCCGCCACAGCCATACAGAACATGCCCGCGTGAGTCGGCACTCCGTTCTCGTTCAGGTACGCGAACCATTCGGGGATCATTCCGTCGCGAGACATTGAGTACAACATTCGGCTCGTCGCAGTGTAGAAGCCCACGATCCCCGTGAGCATTGCCGCAAGCACCGACGCAACGATGATACACAGCCCCGCGCGTCCCATGATGATCGAGGCCGCGTTGAGGGTCGCTATGCCGCTGACGCCGGAGAGGTTCGGGAGGTCGCCGACGTACTCGACCCAGCTCGCATAGCCCTCAGGCAGGACAGAACACGCGAACATCGTCAGCGATATATAGACGAAGCTCCCGCATAATATGCTCGTGTCCATCACGACTTTGACCTTGTCGGGCGAGAAGTTCGACTCCTCGATGACCTGAGGCACCGTGTCGAAGCCGACGAACGACTGAGGCCCCGTAACATACACCGCGACTATCTGAGCTATGACCCCTTTGGTGAAGTCCGCGCTCACGGGTCGGAACATCGGACGGAGGTTCGCCGAACTCGTCATGGGACTCACGATCGCGCCGCCGAGCAGGATCAGGATCCCTCCGAGCAACACCATCACCATGAAAGTCTGAATCTTTCCCGTAACGAGGACTCCCCGCGACGTTATCAGCATGAAGAACGCCAACGCCCCCAAGGCCAAGAGCATCTCGCCGAAATAGACATCGTAGTCGGCCACCATGTAATGAAACCCGAATTGAAACAAGTCCCCGAACACCGCACGCATGATTAAATTCAACGCCGTCGCGTTCAAAGGGATAACGGACAGGTACGCAAGGCTCAGGAACCACGCGCACAGAAAGCCGTGATTGTCCCCGAAGGCCATCTTCGCGTAGATGAACTCGCCGCCCGTCCGTGGAAATTTCTTTATCATGTAGCTGTAGTTGTAGGATATGATCAGCATGACAAGCGTCGCGATCTCCATAGCTATGAGCGTCCCGAGCGGCCCGGCGTTTCGGAGGAAGACCGCCCCAGGCATCACGAAGGCACTCCAGCCGATGACACAGCCAAAAGCCAGCGACCAAACGTTCAGCGGCGTAAGCTCCCTGTTCAGGTGCCTTTCAGTATCAAACGTAAAAAAAAGCATTTTCCTTTGTCTCAGTTCCTTTTGTTGGAGTGTCTGTTGCGTGCCTGCATTATACACCCCTCACTCCTAACCCCTCACCCCTCACTGCTTTTAATGCTATACTAGCTTCAAACTATCGAAGGAGCTTTCTGTTGGACAAATGACCCTGCTAAATAATCTGAACGAAATTTTTATAGAGATTACCATGCTGCCGTTCCTGTTGATCTTCTCGCTGTTCCTCTCCGGACGAATGGCGACAAAGTCCGAGATCAACCGCCGCTATCTCATGCTCGTGATCTCGACGCTCGTGGCCGCGGGCTTTGAGTCGATCTTGGAACTGTTCACGGACATGGAGACCTCGAAGGTCTATATGAAGGTCTTCTATGCTCTCGTCAACATCAACGCCTATTGCCTCATGTGTTACGTGGCGGCTTACACACGTCGAACTTCTCAAAGATTTTTGGAGCTGAACTTCTTCGCGCTCGCGGTCAGCTTGATAGTGTTGTTCGTGTTCAAAGCCGAGGAGAAAACATACATGGTCTTCTCGCCGGGGTTCGCGGTGCTCTTCGTACTCGAGGGCTTCGTGCTTCAGCTCGTTCATCAGGAACATTACGGCAACGGCCAGTTCATCGTAATGAACTTCCTATTCGTATTGCTGATCGACTCTTTCGTTCTGCAATACGTCTTCGACGAGAATATTCCGTTGGTCTACACGGTCGCGACGATGATGCTCGTGTTCACGTTCTTCTATATGGAGGCTCCGAACTACAGGCAGCTGATATCCGCTCATGCTGAGACCGAGCAGGCACGCCGTGAAGCTGAAGCCTCAATGCAGAGAGCGACGCTCGCCAACAAGACCAAGAGCAACTTCCTCGCAAGCACCTCCCACGAGATCCGCACGCCAATGAATGCGATACTTGGCATGAACGACATGATCATCAACGAGCTTGGCATGACCAACGACGAGGAGTCCAAGGAGGCCGCACACGACATCAAACGCGCCGGGAATTATCTGCTGACGCTGGTCAATAACATTCTCGACATCTCGAAGATCGAGGCCGGCAAGATGGATCTCTATGAGAGCGACTATCACCTCTGGGACGTTCTGTGGGAGTGTCAGGGCTACGCCATTCACAAGCTCGGCAGCAAGGACGTGAAGTTCACGCTCGACGTTGATGACGATATGCCCGAGCATCTTCACGGCGACGTGCTGAGGCTGAAGCAGGCTCTGGCCAACGTCCTAGACAACGCCGTCAAGTACACCAAGCGCGGCAGCGTAACCCTTAGGGTCTCAACCAGCCTCGAAGGCTCCGAGATGAAATTGTCCTTTGCAGTTCAGGACACCGGGCTCGGCATGAAGGAGCAGGACATGACAAAAATTTTTGAACCTTTCGAGCGCGTGAACATCTTGGAGACCCGCAACATACTCGGCGCAGGTCTTGGCCTCACGCTCGTGAAGAACATCATCGACATCATGAACGGCGAAATTAAAATCGACAGCGTCTACGGCGAGGGCACGACGGTAACCCTCACAGTCCCGCAGAGACTCGCGCGCGAGGATCTCTTCACGGTCAAAGAATATAAAGACTTCATCGCCGCACAGCAGGCCGCGGAGCTTCACACCCTCGTGAGCAACAAGACCGAGTGGCCTGACGCGAAAATCTTGGTCGTCGATGACACGCCGGTTAATCTCGTCGTAGCTAAAGGAATGTTGAAGGACTCGAAGGCTCACATCGAGACGGCCGAGTCTGGCGAGGAAGCTCTCGAGAAAATTAAAGCTGAACACTTCGACATCGTGTTCCTCGATCACAAGATGCCGGGCATGGACGGGATAGAGACGCTCGGCAAGGCGAAGAAGTACGCGGAGGGTACGGCGTTCATAGCTCTGACAGCCAACGCGGGTTCGGACGCTCGTAACGAATATCTGGCGGCTGGCTTCGATGATTATCTCCCCAAACCTTTCAAGAGTTTGGAGATGCTTAAAGTTTTGAAGACTTTTCTGGTATAATATGCGGCGGGGAGTCAGGAAGAAATTTTCCCGGCTCCCCTCGTCGTTCTTCAACTACATTTGCAACTACAAAAATCCCTCTTGACTTTCGACCCCTCCGAGCCTCCGCGCTCGAAATCCAAAATTATCTTGACGACTTTCCGTAGGCTCCCTTCAGCCTCGTGAGTGCCTCCTCGACGTAGCGGGTCGGGCAGGCAATGTTCCAACGCTCAAACCCTTCGCCGGCCTTGCCGAACATGCAACCCTCATCAAAGAACAATCTCGCCTCGGTGTGATTGATTCGTTCAAGCTCCTTGAAGCCGAGGCCAAGCCCGTTGAAGTCGAGCCACAGAAGATACGTCCCCTCGAGGTCGGTGATCTTGATCTCAGGAAGCTCGCGAGCCACGAAGCCGCAAATTATTTTTCTGTTCGTGTCCACGACGCTCATAGCTTGGTCAAGCCACCCTGCGCAGTGCTTGTATGCCGCCATGCTCGCAACGTAGCCGAGAATGTTGCACTTCGGGTGAGGGTTCGACAGCATCAACGAGCGCAGAAATTTCTCGCGAAGCTCCGCGTTCGGTATGAAGATATTGGAGGTCTGAAGCCCGGCTATGTTGAATGTCTTGCTCGGGGCTGTGCATACGACGCAGTTGTTAGCGATCTCGTCGCTTATCGAGGCGAAGACCGTGTGAACGTGCCCGGGCATCAGCAGGTCGAAATGAATTTCGTCGGACACGACCAGCACTCCATGCCTCAGACATATCTCGCCAAGCCTCGAAAGCTCGTCGCGAGTCCAGACTCTCCCGCAAGGGTTGTGAGGGCTGCAGAGGATCAGCATCTTCGTGTTGGGGTCGGCGGCCTTGCGTTCGAGGTCGTCGAAGTCAATCTCGTATCGCGAGCCGGTGTTGATGAGCGGATTGTCAACGAGCTTGCGCCCTTGGGACTCTATCGCGCTGTACATTGGATAGTAGACTGGAGTGTTGAGGATCACGCCCTCGCCCTCGCGTGTGTAAGTTCGAACGGCCGTGAAGAACGCATCAACGATCCCGTGACTCGGCAAGATCCATTCGGGTCTCGCGTTCCATTGGTGACGTGTCCTCAGCCACTCGCAGACCGTTTCAAGATACTCGGAGGTCGGAGAGGCGTAGCCCATGATCGACACGTCAAGCTCGCTCTTGATGGCCTCGACGATCTCAGGCGCAGTCACGAACTCCATGTCGGCGACGGAGAACGGAATAATATCCTCGGAGGGCTTCACTCCGTTGCGAGCCATCTCGTCCCACTTGAATGAGCCGGAGTTGTAACGCTTGCGGACAGTTTCAAAGTCGTAGTTCATAAAATCTTCTCTCCTTTGCGAAAATTATTTCTCGCGAGAGATTATAAAGCAGGTTAGAGCTTGCCTTAAAAAATTTTTTCCCCTATAATTTATGAACTTAAAGACGCGTTAAAGTCTTTTATGAATGGAGGAGGAAGTTTTTATGGCATTATCATCAAATATAAGACTGTACAGAAAAAAGGCCGGCCTCACGCAGACACAGTTAGCAAACGAGCTTGAGATCTCGCTGGCGACGTTGAGGCGTTGGGAATGCGGCGAGACGACTCCGACGGGGGCAAAGATTTCGGAGCTTGCGAACCGTCTTGGCGTTGAGCCTGTGGATCTCGTGGCAAACGATCCCAATGAGAACAAGAACAAAGAGAAAGTCAACACCGGAATGCTGGTGTTTGAGAACGGAGGAACGCGCGTTGAACTTCCTCCGACGGACAAAGGCTACGAACTTTTCAACAAGCTCGTCGATGAGCTGGTACAAAAAAGGAGCTAAGAGGTATTCCTCCTAACTCCTTATTTTTTAGCACACGAAGTCTTGACTGTTCGCGCTTGTGAGCCGCTCGATGTTCTGAATGACGGCCGAGTTTAGCCCCATAGCTTTCGCGAGCTTGTCGAGATATCTCTTCTCAGCGTCCGTGTCGACCTCGATCGCCATCAGCGAAGCCGAATAGACTTCAGCCGCGAGTTCGGGTCTCCCTTTCACAGCCGCGACGATCTTCGCAGTTTCCATTGGCCCCTGCAGCTTCTTTATGACGTAGTTCACGCCCTCCTGACCCGCGCCGGAGGCTTTGAGGTTGCCCATGATCTTGTTAAGCTCGTCGGAGTCGATCTGACCGTCAGCCTTGGCCGCGTCGATCATAGCCGTGAGAATGATCTCAGCGTCGGTAGCCTGCTGTTGAGGTGTCGGCTGCACGTAAGCCGGAGCCTGCGTCCGAGTCTGTGTCGGAGCCGCCGAAGCCGTTCCGCTCATTGAGCCTCTGAGAGCCTTGTAAGCCATCATTCCCAACAGTCCCATCATGCCGCCGCCGAGCGTGTTGGCCGTGGTGCTCTTCGAGTTGCCCATCAAAGCCCCGAGCAGCGCACCTATACCCCCGGCCGCGAGGTTGTCCCCTCCGACCTTCTGCGTTACTGTCTGCCCCGCGCCCATCAATGAGCCGAGTAGATCCTGAATACCGTTGCCAGCGTTCGACATTCTCGAGCTTGCCGCAGGCGACGAGGTCATCGTGCCCTGTACCATCGAGCCAAGCAAATCCATGAAATCAAGTGCCATAAAAATTTTTCTCCTTTCAAGTTCTCATGTAGAGTTCAGCGGTGATTGTGTCTCTTAACTCCTCACCCCTCACCCCTCACTCCTCACTAATTGTATAACAAATTTCCCTCGACTATCGCGAGCACTCCCGAGGCCACCAGCACCGCCGAGAGCATCATCATGATCGAGAACGCGCTCACCAGAGGCGACGCACATATCAGAAGCCCGAACACGATCAGCGCAAGCCCGTTCAGCAACATGCACCACCAGCCCCGGACCTTCGCACCCCCAAGCCAGAACGACGCGCACGACCTCGCGACACCCGTGAGCAAGAACCAGAGGCCGATCACGAACGGCATGAAGAACGCCGACAGCCCCGGCTGAGCTATCAATACCGCGCCCATGATGAGATCGAGCAGCCCGAGCGCGATAAATCTCTTCAAGCCGAAGAAGTAGAAGCCCGAGAAGTAATTCAAGCCTGACGCAACGAGGCCAAGCCCAATGAAAAATCCCACCGACATGATCGCCTCGACGGGATAACGAAACGTCAGCACGCCGAGCAAGATTAAAATTATTCCCGTGATGTAAAAGTTCCAGCGCATGAGCTACCTCTCCTCCTCCAAGAGTTTATTCAAATCCCGCTGAGCCTGTTCGAGCGTTACGAACTGAATGCTGTGGAAGCCAAACTCCCTCGCGGCGTTCACGTTCTTCGCAAGGTCATCAATGAAGACGCATTCGCCGGGCACGAGGTTGTATTTCGTCGCGAGACATTCATAGATCTTCGGGTCGGGCTTGATGAGCTTCACGTCGCACGAGAACACGCCGCCATCGAGCAAGGGCAGGAAGTCCAAGACCTCCGGGTTAGCTTCCATGACGTAGTGCGAGTAGTTCGACAGGTATAGCAGCCTGTAGCCCCGCGCTCGAAGCTCGCCTATCCATGCGGGGGTCGAAGCTCTCTTTCGGAGCGTGCCGCCGACATTCCTGAAAATTTTTTGAAGTTCGGCCTCGTGTTCAGGGTCGTAATCCACGATGGACTTCATGACCTCCTCGGGATCGTCGCCAGCGTCGAGCCTGTCCCAACGTCCGCTGCCCCACACGTCCTCGTCGAGCTTGGCTATCAGCTCCCTGCTCGCGCCGGGGAACTCTCTGAGCATGAAGCCGTCCCAATCGAAGTCGATCAGGACATTGCCAACGTCAAATATTATTGTCGATATCATGAGACCTTGACTCCCATGTCCGAAAGCTCTTTGAGATTCTTGTGATGGTTCTCTTCGTTGACCCAGCCGAGGAGATCCGCCGGGACTTCGACCGACCTGCCGGACTTCATGAGCGCGATGACGCTCTCACGTACGCAGAACTCGCTTGCGATCCCACAGACAAGAACGTCGTTGCCGATGTCCTGATTGAGTTCGCGGCCTGACTTGCTGCGGGCGTTGAAAGCCGAGTATTCCTCGCGTGAGTCGTCGTCGCCCTTGTAATAAATATTTTTCTCGTTGGGACGTTGAGCCGGGTCTTTGATGTCGCTGTAGAAGCTCGCGTGAAGCTCCGCGCCGTGCGTCTTTGCCTGACAGTGTACGGGCCACGTCCCGCCGTTGTGAACGTAGCTGCAGTGTTTGAGGCTGTGCCAGTCGGCTGAGTAGAAGACTCTCGCGCCGGGGTTGGCGTTGATGAAGGCGATTATATTCTTCACGGCCTCCTCGGAGTGTCCGCAGGCGAGTGAGCCGTCGATGAAATCATACTGACAATCTACAACTAAAATATCCTTGGGCATAAAAATTTTTTCTCCTTTCATGTCGCTAATGACTGCCAGCCGCTATTATATTATTTTTCGTTGAGAAATTTTTCCGCAAGAGATGCCGCGGCCTTGAAAGATCTTTCGCGAACGTTCGAGCCGCGCCCTGAGGCGAACATCTTCCATATGCCGTTGGCGTTCAGCATCGAGAGCTTGGCCAGCAACACGACCTCGTCATGTTTGAAGTGCTGCTCGGTGTAGAACTCCACGAGGTCAGGCGCAAGCCCCCAGCCTTCGAGCCACCGCCACAGAAATTTCCAATTGACCACGCCGGCTGGGACGCAAGGTTCGCCAAGAAGCTTCATGCTCCAATAGAGATTGGCAAGCAGATCATCATCGGGCTGACCGGGTTCGAGGAACTTCGCGACCATTCCGCCCCACCTGAACGCCATGAGGAGAGCCTCCCGCCTCGTGCGAAGCCTGAGCATGTCATCGACAACTTCAACGTCATCAATTAAATAGTTCGTGGTCTTTCGCTTCTTCTTTAGGTTGAACTTGCCCCACAGCAGAGGCTCGGAGTCTCCGCTCGTCTTTTTGGCCGTAACGTTGACGATGCCCGCGTCCTTCAAAAAAAGTTTCAGCCACATGCCTTTCTCTCCCGATAGATCTCTGCGAAGTATCACCCCCGAGGCCGTGAAAAAATCTCCGTCGAGCATGAACTATCCCAACCCTCCCGAAAATTTTTTGTTTTTCATTAATCAACTTACGATATAATAGCTCAATCAACTTTAGTTTATAAACTTTGAGGGGAGTGTTTATATCACGATGAACCTGCCAACGTTCTTAGGCGGTGTGCATCCGCCCGAAGGCAAAGCTCTCACGGAGAACAAGGCTATCGAAAAGTTAATGCCAACGACTGCCGGGGAGTTGTTCGTTTATCCTTTGTCCCAGCATATAGGCGCACCGTGTTCGCCGACGGTTAAGAAGGGCGACGCTGTGTCGGTCGGTCAGAAGATCGCGGACTCTGACGCATTCGTCTCGGCTCCGATCTTCTCGGCTGTCTCGGGCACCGTGAAAGAGATCGCGCCGAAGATGACAGTAGCCGGGAGTGTCGAGCAATGTATCGTAATCGAGAGCGACGGACAATATACCAAGGCTCCGAGCCTGCTTGACGAACTCGGACACAAGCCCAAGCCCGACGAGTATGTGAAGCTCATTCGAGCCGCCGGCATCGTCGGAATGGGGGGAGCGTGTTTCCCGACCCACGTCAAGCTCGCGCCGCCGAAAGACAAGCCGATCGATTGGATCATCGTCAACGCCGCCGAGTGTGAGCCGTATCTGAGCTGCGACAACAGGCTCATGATTGAAAGCCCTGACGAGATCATTCGCGGCCTTCAGTACGTCCTCGAGATATTCCCGGGTGCTCAGGGCGTGATAGCGATCGAGAACAACAAGCCCGAGGCTATCGCCACCATGACAGAGCATAATAAAAATCCCAAAATCACGATCATGCCCCACAAGGTCAAGTATCCTCAGGGCGCGGAGAAGATGTTAATCAAATCTGTAACAGGTCGTGAGGTTCCGTTGGTCCCGGCGTTGCCGTCTGATGTCGGCTGTATCGTCCTCAACACTCGCACGACATGGCAGATCTGCAAAGCCATTGAGGAAGGGTTGCCCGTCATTGAGCGTGTCGTGTCCGTAACCGGCGACGCTGTCGCCGAGCCGAAAAATCTTCAAGTCCCGCTCGGGATCTCTGTGCGCTCACTCGTTGACGCTTGCGGAGGCTTCGTCCATGAGCCTGCGAAGATCATAGCCGGCGGGCCGATGATGGGGCTTGCTATGCGTTCGGTTGATGTCCCGGTCGTGAAAGGAACTTCGGGGATCTTGGCCTTGACCTCGAAGCTCGCGTATATCGCCGAAGAGAGCGCGTGTATTCGTTGCGGCAAATGCGTCGAGGCTTGCCCGATGCACCTTGAGCCTACGCTGGTGGATCGTGCTGTCAGGCTCAGAGACTACGCAACCTTCCAAGCTCACGGCGGCGAGAGCTGTATCGAGTGTGGCTCGTGCGCGTATGAGTGTCCGGCATCGCGTCATCTGGTTCAGAGCTTCAAGAACGGCAAGGCGTTCATCGTCGCAGAGCGCAAGAAAGCCGCGGCACTTGCAAAACAGAAAGCGGAGGCGAAATAATTATGTCAACACAGCTAACAGTATCGACTTCACCGCACGTTCATTCAGAGTTCACGACCCGCGGGATCATGTTCTCGGTGATCCTTGCGTTGCTTCCTGCCGGGATCACGAGCGTGTATTTCCTCGGCTATCGTTCATTCGCTGTCATAGCGGCGTGCGTCATTGCGTGTGTCGCGTGCGAATGGTTCTGGCAGAAGTGCGTAATGAAGACCAAGGTTACAGTATGCGACCTCTCGGCTGTCGTTACGGGCTTGCTGCTCGCTTACAATCTTCCTCCGACGATGCCTATATGGATGGCAATCTGCGGGAGCGTCTTCGCGATCATCGTCGTGAAGCAGTTCTATGGCGGCCTCGGCTGTAACATCGTCAACCCTGCCTTAGCCGCTCGCGCAATGATGTTAATCTCGTGGCCCACAGCCATGACCACGTGGACGGTTCAGGGAATGTCGGGCGCGACTCCGTTGGCCGCAATGAAAGCCGGGAACGCGTTCAAGCTCTCTTGCTGGGACATGCTCGTCGGCAACATGGGCGGCTGTATCGGCGAGACCTGCTCGGTGTTGCTTATCCTCGGCGGAGCTTACCTCATATGGGAGAACATAATCTCGTGGCGTATCCCCGTGATCTACATCGCGACGGCTTCGATCCTCGGAGCTTTGTTCGGACATGGCGGACTGATGAGCGAGATATTCACGGGCGGCTTGCTGCTCGGCGCGTTCTTCATGGCCACCGACTACACGACAAGCCCAATGAGCGCAAAAGGTCAGTTCATTTATGCTTTCGGCTGTGGCTTGCTGACCGCGTTGATCCGAACGTGGGGCGGCTATCCGGAGGGCGTGTCGTTCTCGATCCTTATCATGAACGTCGCTGTACCGTTGATCGACCAGTACACCGCACCTAGGATACTCGGCGCACCGAAAAGCAATTTCTTCAAGAGAACGGGGGGCAAATAACAATGAATGAAAACATCAAGAAAGCTCTTCACTTGGGAGGCACTCTCTTCGCCGTAACCGCTGTAACGGGATTGATACTCGGCGTTGTTGAGCATTACACCTCGCAGGCGATCGCAAGGGTCGAGGCCGAGGCTCGTAACGCGGCGTTTCGTATCGTCATGCCGGCGGCTCAGGACTTCGCGACTTTCGAGCTTAAAGAAGACGACTTCGTCGCTGACGTTCAAAGAGGCACGGACGCGAACGGGCTTGCGGGCTGGTGCATGACAGTGAACTCGAAAGGCTACGGCGGTGAGGTCAACTTCATCGTCGGCATCACGAAGGACGGCAACGTCAAGGCCATCAACATTCTCAATCATTCAGAGACTCCCGGCCTCGGAGCCAAATCGACAGAGCCGGAATTTTATGAGCAGTTCAACGACCGCAGCGACTTGCCTCTGAGGGTCGCGAAAGGCTCGGCAGGCGACGGAGAGATCTTGGCGATCTCGGGCGCGACTATCACGTCCACCGCCGTTACGACCGGGGTCAATGCCGCCGTCGAATACTGGAACAGGAACTTGAAAGGGGCTGAATAAAAATTGAGTCGCAGTAAATTTGGAATCATCACCAACGGAATTTTATCCGAGAACCCGACGTTCGTTCAGTGTATCGGACTGTGCCCGACCCTCGCGGTTACGACCAGCGTAGCTAACGGGCTTGGAATGGGTATCGCGGCGACGTTCGTCTTGATCGCCTCGAACGCGGTCATATCTCTCTTGCGCAAGATGGTGCCCGACGAGGTTCGTATACCGATCTTCATAGTCGTTATAGCTGGCTTCGTCACGGTCATAGAGTTTTTGATGAAAGGCTTCGCCCCCGAGCTTAACAAGTCGCTGGGAATTTTCATTCCGTTGATCGTCGTCAACTGTATCATTCTCGCACGAGCTGAGGCTTTCGCGTCGAAGAACGGAGTTATCGACTCGGCGCTTGACGGCGTGGGCATGGGCTTGGGCTTCACGTGTGCGCTGATGTTCCTCGGATCGATCCGCGAGATCTTCGGCGGCGGTACGTGGTTCGGAATGCCGGTCGTGAGCTTCGAGCCTGCTATGTTGATCGTGTTGGCGCCCGGCGGCTTCATCATTCTCGGCTGCTGCATGGGAGCATTCAGAGCCATTCAGGCGCGTGCCAAGGGTATCGGAGCTGCTCCGGCTGAGGCTGCTACGGGCTGCGGCTGCTGTGCAATGGCGAAGTTCTGCCACAAAGATAAAGACGAGTGCGAGGAGGCGAAAGCGTAATGACATTCACGGAACTTGTGTTGCTGTTCGTAAGCTCGATATTTGTTCATAATATTTTGCTGTCGAGGTTCTTGGGCTGCTGTCCGTTCATGGGCGTAAGCTCGAAGCTGAAGACGGCTCAGGGCATGGGCGCGGCTGTCGTGTTCGTCATTGTGCTTGCGTCGCTGATGACGTGGCTGACATACAACTATCTGCTCGTGCCTCTTCATCTTGAATATCTCTACACGCTGTCATTCATTCTCGTTATAGCGGCGCTTGTTCAGTTCGTGGAGCTTGCGCTGAAGAAGCTCAACCCCGTCCTCTATAAGTCGCTCGGAATATTCCTCCCCCTCATCACGACCAACTGCGCCGTTCTCGGCGTGGCTGTCTTGAACATGAACGAGGGCTACGGACTTGCGGCAGCGTTGGTGAACGCGCTAGGCTCGTCGCTGGGCTTCCTGCTCGCGATCTCATTGATGGCCGGCATACGTGAGCGCATTGAGGACAACGAGGGGATCCCCGTAAGTCTTCGAGGTCTTCCGATGGCTCTGATCACGGCGGGCTTGATGTCGATCGCGTTCATGGGCTTCACCGGGATAATTAAATAAGGAGGCTTTGACATGGATATAATGCACGTATTTGTAACGCCCTTGGCCTTGATGGGTATCATGGGCGGCGTATTCGGAGTGCTTCTTGCGATTGCCTCTATCGTCTTCATGGTTCATCAGGACGAGCGTATCGGCCTCATTCGAGCTGTGTTGCCCGGAGCCAACTGCGGCGGCTGTGGCTACCCCGGCTGTGATGGCTATGCCTCCGGGGTCGTGAACGACGGTGCGCCCGTGAATAAATGTTCGGTCGGCGGTGCTCCTGTCGCTGAGAAGGTCGCGGCCATCATGGGAGTCTCGGCTGGCGAGTCTGTCCCGATGAGGGCGTTCCTCAAGTGCAAAGGCACCAAGGAGGCTTCGCCGCGTAAGCTCACCTATGACGGTATCAAGGACTGTCGGAGCGCGGCAACGATCCCCGGAGGTTCGCCCAACGCGTGTCCGTTCGGCTGCATAGGTCTCGGGTCGTGCGTGAGCGTCTGCAAGTTCAACGCACTCTCGATGGGTGATGACGGCTTGCCGAAAGTCAACGTCAACAACTGCGTCGCGTGTGGCGCGTGCGTGGCGATCTGCCCGAAAGGAATATTTACGCTCGTACCGAAAGCGGCTGACGTTATCGTCGCGTGCAACTCTCACTGGAAAGGCGCACAGGTCAGGCCGGTATGTACGGCAGGCTGCATAGGCTGCGGAATTTGCGCGAAAGTCTGCCCGGTTCAGGCTGTCGAGGTTGTGAATGACTTGGCGGTTATAGATCAGTCGAAGTGCATCAAGTGCGGCAAGTGTGCCGAGAGGTGCCCGGCGAAGTGTATCAAGACTGGCGAGAAAGCCGTTGCGTAATCAAGTGAGGGGTTAGGAGTTAGGAGTTAGGAGTGAAAAGAGCAATTGTCATTCCTCACCTCTCACCTCTCACCCCTCACCGTCTTTACTGTCTCAGCGTTCCTGAAGCGGCGATCGCTTCGAGAATTTCATAACGATCCATCTGAAGATGTTTCTTCATTGCGAGAGCCTCTTCAATCGGTATCTCAACAATCCCACCCTCGCGAGTAGCGATTACACTCCCTGATCTTCCCTCAGCGAATGCCTTTACGGCGTAATATCCCATTCGCGTAGCTGTCTCTCTGTCGCGTCCTGTCGGTGCGCCGCCTCGCTGAATGTGTCCCAAGACCGTAACTCGCGGATCTATCCCGACGGCCTCTTTGATCTTTGCGCCGATCTCGAACGCGCTCCCCACGCCCTCAGCCACCACGATCATGAAGTGAGTTGCTCCGGCAAGTCTCGCGTTCTGGATCCGTTCGACAACGTCGTGTTCAAAGTCAAGCTCACGCTCAGGGATCAACACCGACGTAGCTCCGACTGCGATCCCGACATAGAGAGCCAAGAAGCCCGCGTGTCGTCCCATGACCTCAACGACTGAGCAACGCTCGTGAGACTGCATCGTGTCGCGCAGCTTGTCTATGCAGTCGATGGCTGTGTTGCACGCCGAGTCGAAGCCGATCGTGTAGTTCGAGCAGCCAATGTCATTGTCAATCGTCGCCGGGATACCCATGACCGGGACTCCGAGCCTCGAAAGCTCCAACGCGCCTTTGAAAGTTCCGTCGCCGCCAATGGCCACGATACCATCAAGCCCGAGCATCTTGCACGTCCCGACAGCCTTCTCGCGCCCCTTCTCCGTCATGAACTCGTCGCTTCGAGCCGTGTAGAGGATCGTGCCTCCGCGTCCGAGAATGTGGCGAACCATGTCGGTGTTGAGGATCACGAAGTCGCTGTTGATTAATCCCGAATAACCGCGGCGAATCCCCACACACTCGATCCCGTAATACATTGCTGTCCTCGCGACCGCACGAACGACGGCGTTCATACCCGGCGAGTCTCCTCCGCTCGTGAGGACTCCTATGCGCTTGATTTTCTTCACGTCTGACATAAGCAAAAGCCTCCGTTTTGAATTGATATTAAGTTTGGAAGTGGATTTTATGGTAAATTATACAATATCAAAACTTGCGATAAGGAGGAGTTAAACGTGAAAAAATTTTTTGCGTCAGTGTTGCTGTTCATGATGTTGACCGCCTGCGCTGAGGCCGATCCCAAGATTACGTTCAACGTCTACAAGTGTCTCATCTGTGATCGGCTCTTTATGAGCTTCCCCGGCGACAACCTCGACGCTAAGGACTTCAAAGACAAAGAACAGCTTCGCAGAGTCTTCAGGTTCTCCGACAGGGGCAAGAACCTTCAAGAGTGCAAGAACGGCTTCAAATCTCACGTCTTTGAGAAGAAAGGTTCAAACACGACGGGTCTCAGCTCTCTTGCAAACTCGAACGCCAAGGACATGACCGCCGTCATCAGAGACGGAGGCTCGCTGAACTCAATCAAGCTCACGGAGTGGGAGTGTCTGTACTGCAAGAAACATTTCTATTCGCTCAACGATGAAAATCTCAATATACGCGACTGGGAGCTTCAGACGAGCTTTCTCTACAACATGAAAGGCCAAGCGATCCAGAAATGTTCGTATCCTGAGACGTGGGGGCACATCTTCGTCCAAAAGAAGACAGGTTCGGTGAAGTCTTACGAGCTTGCCACGATCGTGTATGACCTGTATTGGGTCAAGAACTGAGGAGGCGGCTTCGATGAAAAAAATTTTTACGCTTTGCGCCTTTCTATTCGCGTTGATGACCTGCGCCGCGTGGGCTGATGCGAAACTTCCGATGGTGAGTTATCAGTGCCTCATCTGCGAAAAATATTTCTTCAGCTTTGTGGGAGACTCGCTCGACACCGACGAGATCAACGACCCCGACATTCAGCTAAAGAAAGTTTTCAAGCTCTCCAACCGCGGAGAAAATTTCCCGGCATGCAGCAGTAACTTCAAAGCTCACGTGTTCGAGAAGAAGACGGCCGGGCGCAAACCGATAAGCGAAGTTGCGCAGAACATGGACAGGATCGCCGTAATCAAAGACGGAAGCAACCTGAGAGGGATAACGCTCTCTATGTGGCACTGTCTCGCCCCGGACTGCAGCAGCGGCAGAGGCCCGTTCTACACTCTCAACGATGACAGCCTGATGTTAAGGGACTGGGAACAGCAGATCGACAAGATCATCAGCATGAAAGGCGGCCGCAAGATCCCGAAATGTCAATCGCGCTGGACGTGGGGGCACGCGTTCTATCGTTACAAGAAAGATGTTCCGGTGAAGTCCTACGAGATCGCTACGATCGCTTACGATTTATTCTATGTCAAAAACTAAGGAGGATATCAACATGAAAAAATTCATAGTCGCTTTATTGCTCGTGAGCTTGCTGTGTGTGTCGGCGAGTGCCGAGCTTCCAAAGACATACAAGGAGTTCAAAGCTCGCTATCAGACCGAGGGCAAGAGCATCGAGGGCGCAGTCAAGTTATATTTCGAGGGCGTGTTCGCGTTCATGAACGAGGAGACTCGCAAGGAGGGCGGCAAGATGTTGCGTTACTCGCTTCACTCCGAAGTCCCGATTGAACGTTCGACATATTACGCGACATTCGTCGAAAGAATGAAAGATCCCGATTACAATTACGCGTTCAGAAGCTACATGAGAGGCTCGAAGCCTGAGAACGATTACAAGATGTCGCCAGACAACTTCGAGGTCGTCTACGCTGGCAAGCCTATTAAAGACCCCGGCGGCTTCCTTAGAGTTCAGCTTCGAAGCTCCGGAGCCGACAGCCCGAGAGTAATCTGGGTCAAGAAATATGACGACGGATTGTGGTACATCATCAACAACGCCGCAACTTACGTTCAAGTCAAAGAGCCTAAGACGGAGACGATACGCCGCAGCCACGCTCACGATGCTGACTATGACGAGGACGAGGAAGACGATCCATGGGCCAAGCCCAGCGAGCCTGTTCAGATATCCGCGGACGTTTTGATGAACCCCGCGCCGACTTCCAAGCCGAGCGACGAAGAGGAAGACGACGGCTTTGACTGGTAAATCGCCGAGGGTTAAGCGCATCGCCGGAATTTTATATCCGTCCGATGATGAGAGCTTGTTGGATTGGAGCGTTGACGAACTTGCGAAGCTGTGGGGTCGGCCGGAGATTTATTCGTCGCCTGTCCCTTTCGATAAGACGGATTATTATCACGACATTGCGCCGAGCTTGACGCGGGTCTTTGTGTGCTTTCCCGGGCTTGCGAACGCCGAGGAGCTTGCCGACTGGAAACACGCAGCGATCGCAATCGAAGCTCAGAGCCGTCAGCCCGTCCGAGCCGTTAACATCGACCCGGGATATATTGATGGTGCAAGGCTGATATTGGCCTCAACGAAGGATCACGCGCACAGAATTTATTTACGCGACGGGATATTCGCCGAGGTAACGTTGCGTTACAGGTTCAAACAGTGGCAGAGCTTCGATTACACTTTCCCGGACTTTCAGAGCCGCGTCTACGATAAATTTCTCTCGCAGGTCCGCAAGCTGTGGCTCATTGAAGTGAGGAGTTAGGAGTGAGGAGTTAGGAGTGAAAAGACTTGCAAGGCTGATGCTGCTGCTGATACCGGGCTGGCAGCTCGTGAGCCAACACGTTCAGCCGCTGATACCTGACGCGACCTCCGAAGATTTTGGCCGGGTCATCTATCAGACTTACGAGCGCGAGTCTCCTAGGGCGACCCTCGAAGTGATCTTGACGCAAGGAAAAGGCGCGGGGTCTCTCTATGTTCCGAACTCGGTGAACGCTTCAAAGGGTCTGATGCCGGCGGGCGGCTATGAAGTCCTCGAGGTCGGAGGGAAGAGAGCGATCCTCGAAACTCAGTCAAATTTGCCGATTGCGCTCGCTGTCGATGTCGGTGATAATGTTGCGCTCACGCTGGAGAGTGCGTCTCTGAGCCGTGAAGAAATTCTAAAGGTAGCGGAGGAAACATTATCATCATGGAAAAATACGAAATCGGATTGATCCCCGGCCCTGTGAGCGTCCCTGAAGATGTTCGCAGGGCGTGGGACTTTGACTTCGCAAGCTCGGACTTGGAAGACGAGTTCTTCAACCTCTACCACGACAACCAGAAATTAATCCAGAAAATTTTACACACGCAATGCGACATAACCATAACATCGGGCGAGGCTATGTCGATCTTGTGGGCGAGCCTCAAATGCACGCTTCGACCCGGCGAAAAGATTTTGGCGGTCTCGTCGGGACTGTTCGGCGAGGGCTTCGCTGACATGGCTCGGACGTTAGGAGCTGAAGTTGAGCTATGCGCGTTCGATGACGATGACGTGCCCGACCCTCAAAGAGTTTACGCCCGCGCAAAAAAATTCTTGCCGAAGGTCATAACGGCGGTTCATTGCGAGACACCGTCGGGGACTTTAACTCCATGCCTCGCTGAGATTGGTCGCATAGCTCACGAGGTCGGTGCGCTGTTCGTCGTGGATTTCGTAGCGAGTGCCGGAGGTGCTGACGTTGACGTTGACGGCTGGGG
>JAFSJO010000085.1 GCA_017449415.1 Synergistaceae bacterium | reverse complement strand
AGAAAGGCAGTGACCCCACTTGCACGAGAAAATATTGTCCGAAGCTGAAAAGCTGGAGGGCTTGATGGTTGACACTCTCACGAGGCTTTGCAAAATCCCGGCGATCTCCCCTCACAACGGAGGCACGGGCGAGGACGCGAAGATCAAGGAGCTTGAAAAGATTATCCGCGAGCTTGGTCTCGATGACAAAGCCAAAATCAAAGTCGAATACGTCGACGATGACAAAGCTCCGAATAAGAGACGGCCATCGCTGTTCGTTGAGTATCCCGGAAAATCTTCGCGGCGGCTCTGTGTGCTGACGCATGTCGACATAGTCCCGGAGGGTGATAGAAATTCGTGGACGCTCGATCCGTTCCAACCCGAGGTGAGAGGCTCGAGGCTCTACGGGCGCGGCGTGAGTGATAACGGAATGTGTCTGGTCGCGTCGCTGTTCGCGCTCAAAGCGTTGATTAACGCAGGTGTCGAACCCGGCTACACGGTCAGCCTCGCATTCGTCGCTGATGAAGAGATGGGAAGCCACTTCGGCCTCGAACCGTTGCTTGAAAGAGACATTTACAGACGCGATGATCTCGTCGTCGTGCCTGACAGCGGCAACGATGCCGGAGACTTCATCGAGATAGCTGAGAAAGCCGACTGGAAGCTGAAATTCACGGTGCTGGGCAAACAAGTCCACGCGGCACTGCCTCACACCGGACTGAACGCCTGCAGGGTTGCGAACATGCTTGCTTATGAAGTTGATGAAGCTTTGCACAAGGCTTTCACTGAAGAAGATGACACGTTCGATCCGCCGTTCTCGACGTTCGAGCCGACTCGGAGATACGCCAACGTCCCGAACATTAACACCGTCCCGGGGCGCGAGGTCTTCGAGTTTGATTGCCGTGTCTTGCCGAGCGTGTCGCTTGATGAGGCGTTCGACATCGTTGAGAAGATCCGCCGCGACATCGAACAGAAGACAGGCGCAAAGATCGAGCTTGAAGTCAGCCGCAACGACGCAGCCCCGACCACCAGCCCCGACAGCGAGATCGTGAAACTCTTAACCAAGAGCGTCCGTGAAGTCCTCGGCATTGAGCCACAGACTGGCGGTATCGGCGGAGGAACATTCGCGGCTCTGTTCAGGCGCAAGGGGATCCCGGCGGTCGTGTGGAGTCAGGAGTGCGACGGCGTAGCTCACCAGCCCGACGAGTTCACCGAAATAAAATATCTCGTCAACAACGCGAAAGTCTTTGCGCTGATGATGGCGGGAGAATAAAAAAATCCCCGACGTTCTCAAATTGAATGAGCAACATCGGGGATCATATTAAAGGAGACGTTAGTAGTTATTCAGTTGCTTTTTTGAGGGCTTCGACACGCGCCTTCTGTGCGGCCACCTGAGCTTCAAGCGTCGCGAGCTGATCCTCTTCGGCCTTCAAAGACTGCGAGAGACGAGCTGCGAGACCATCTGAAACAGCTTTCAATGCCGCGAAATCTTCTTTCAGCTCGGCCATGTTGTTGAAGCCGCCCTGCTCGATCTTTTCGATCCTCTGTTCAAGAGCCGTCAGCTTCGCCTGAACCGCGTCAAGTTTCGGAGTGAATTTGCTCTGAAGCACTGTCCACATGATGTTGAGGAGCAATATCACGCAAATGACAGCGATCAGTATCATTTTCTTCTTGTCTTTTGGGAGCGACATCTTCGTTCCGTCCTGCGCCATTATAAAAACCTCCGTTCTCTTTTACAAAAAAGAGGCTCTAAAAATTCCCGAGCCTCCATAAAATCCATAAAATTACTTAACTTCGACTTCCGCGCCGGCCTCGGCGAGCTTCTTCTTGATCTCCTCAGCCTCTTCCTTGGACACGCCCTCGTTGATGTTCTTCGGGGGATTGTCAACGAGCTCTTTCGCCTCTTTGAGACCAAGCGAGGTGATCTCACGGACGACCTTGATGACTGCGATCTTGTTCGCGCCGGGGCCTTTGTAGACGACATCGAACTCCGTCTTCTCCTCCGCAGGAGCCGCTGCCGCACCCGCACCGGGCATCGCCGCCATCATGACGGGAGCCGCCGAAGCCGAAACACCGAACTTCTCTTCGAGAGCCTTCACGAGTTCCGAAAGCTCCAACACTGACATCTCTTCAATAGCCTTAATGATTTCTTCGTGTGCCATAATAAAATTTACCTCCATAAAAAATATAAATTAAGCTGCTGCGCTGCCCTCTTTCTGATCCCGAATTTGGGCAAGGCATGTAACGAAATTGCGCATTGTGCCAGAGAGTACATTGACAAGTCCCGACAACGGAGCCGCAATGGTTCTGACGACTTGGCCGCGCATGACCTCCTTGGACGGAAGATCCGCGAGTGCCATGAGCTGAGCGAGATTGAGCTGCTGACTTTCAAGCAAACCGCCTTTGAGAATAAACGCTTTCTGAGTTTTGTCGTTGGCGTATTCTTTCAGGACTTTCGCGACCGCCACGGGGTCATCATAACAGAGCGCGAAGATGTTCGGCCCTTTCATAATGTCCTCGGGAAGCTCGTTGAGCCCGACCTCTTTCATCGCGATCCTAAAGAGAGTGTTCTTGGAAATCTTCAACTCTCCGCCAGCCTCGCGAACTTTCTTTCTCAACGCTGTACTCTGAGCGACGGTCATTCCGCGATACTCACCCACAAAGACTGCTTTAGTCTTCGAGAGCTTCTCTTTCAGCGCGTCGACAAGCTCGTATTTGACTTTTGCCGGCATATTTTGTTTTCACCTCCTTCACGAACTCAAAAAAAACTCCTCCCGAACGATGACAGGAGGAGCGTTTGCTTTCGCGCCTTGCTAACTCTCTCCTGAGCAGGATTTTTGAGCGTAAGCCCCTGCCGTCTTCGGAAAAAATTTCTAAACGTGTAACTTAAAAACCGAACGAAAAAATTTTTACAGTGCTAACTCTTTCTGAGCTGTTGCAGGATCTACAGGGATCCCCGGCCCCATCGTCGGAGCTATTGCGATGCTCTTCACGTAGGTTCCCTTGACCGAAGCCGGTCTGGCTCTGTAAATCGACTGAAGCAACGCTTTCACGTTGTCGTAGAGATCATCGACAGAAAAATTCTTGCGTCCTGCGGCGTTGTGAGTGATCCCGGTCTTGTCGGCTCTGAACTCAACACGTCCGGCCTTGATCTCTTTGACTGCGCTCGCAAGCTCGAAAGTTACTGTCCCGGTCTTCGCGCTGGGCATCAAACCGCGAGGGCCTAAGACCTTGCCCAAACGTCCGACCGACTTCATCATATCCGGGGTCGCAATGACGGCATCGAAATCCATGAAACCGCCCTGAATCTGCTGGACGATGTCATCTCCGCCGACGATATCCGCGCCCGCGTCCTGAGCTTCCTTGACTTTCTCGCCCTGAGTGATGACGAGAACTTTCTTCGTAACGCCCGTCCCATGAGGAAGGCTGACGGTGCTTCTGACCTGCTGATCGGCGTGTCTGGGATCGATCCCCAAACGCACGTGAACTTCGATGCTCTCGTCGAATTTCGCCGTCGCGACGCTCTTGAAAAGCTCTACGGCCTCACGAAGTCCATACAACTTGTTGGCTTCGATCTTGGCGGCTGCTTCCTTGTATCTCTTGCTTCTTTTCATGTTGTCCTCCTGCGGTTCTAACGAGTGAAACTCTTCCGCTGTCTCAAATTAATCCGTAATTTCAAGCCCCATCGAGCGAGCTGTACCCTCGATCATGCGCATAGCGGCCTCAACGTCGTTAGCGTTCAGATCTTTCATTTTGAGTTCAGCTATCTCGCGGACTTTTGCACGCGCAAGCTTGCCAACCTTGGTCTTGTTCGGAACGCCCGAGCCTGACTCGATGCCCGCGGCTTTCTTCAGCAACACAGCCGCCGGAGGTGTCTTTAGCTCGAACGTGAAACTTCTGTCGGCGTAGACAGTGATGACCGCCGGGATTATGAGACCGGCCTGATCCGAAGTTTTGGCGTTGAACTGCTTGCAAAACTCCATAATATTAACGCCGTGCTGACCGAGCGCAGGGCCTACAGGGGGTGCGGGTGTCGCTTTACCGGCTGGCAGTTGTAATTTTATCTGCCCTACAACTTTCTTAGCCATGATAAAAATTTTTCCTTTCTGTTCAGTTCTGTTGCTTTCTATAACTGCAAAAAACTACTTTGATGCCTATATCTTTTCCAACGCTTTGTAATCGGTCTCGAGAACAGCCCCGCCGAACATTTCGCTTTTGAACTTCACGCGGCTCTTCTTTACGTTGATGTCCACCACCGACCCCGTGAAGCCTTTCATCTCGCCCTCAGCCGTAACTCTGACAGTGTCGCCGGGTTTCAAGTCAACTTCGACAGGCATGTCCTCTTTGTCTTTTTTCATTCCGGCCATTATCCTGTCTACTTCTTCCTGCGAGAGCGGTATCGGGTGAGTTCCCGCGCCGATGAAGCCTGTAACCCCGGGCGTGTGCCTGACTGCGTACCAAGACTGCTCGTCCAAGATCATCTCGACCATTACATAGCTGGGATAAAGTTTGCGGGTAACCTCGCGGCTCTTGCCGTCCTTTACGACTACGTGAGTCTCCGTCGGCACAAGAACATCGAATATTTTATCCTGCATGTTCATTGCCGCGATTCGCTGCCGTAAGTCTGCTTCCACTCTTTTTTCGTAACTCGCATACGTCTGAACGACGTACCACTGACGCTCGCCGGGCATCTTCAGTCGCTAACCCAACAACGCGCTGAAAAGCCACGCAAGAATGAAATCAATCAGTCCCAGATACAGCGAAACACAAAGCGTAAAAACTATTACTATCAATGTCCAATACCACATCTGTCTTCTTGTCGGCCACGTAACTTTCTTTAACTCGGCCTTAGCTTCACGAATGAAATTCATCAGCGAAGACATCTTTGTGGGTTTCTCTGCCGCTTTTGCCATCTGCCTTGTCCTTTGTCATAAAAAAATGGCAGGCCCGGCAGGACTCGAACCTGCAGCCCCCGGTTTTGGAGACCAGTGCTCTGCCAATTGAGCCACGGACCTGCGTGAAATTCACGAGCTAAATTCTACAACAGGTTTTGAACTTTGGCAACACTACTTAGACTCTTTGTGAAGCACAGAGGCGTTGCACCACTAGCAGAATTTTTTAAGTTCAAGTTTCTTTGACTGCTTTTTCTTGTTGACCGTTGTCGTGTAGTTGCGCCGTTTGCACTGAGTGCATGTAAGTCCTACTATATCCGCCATTACAAAAAATCCTTTCCTGAAATTTGCCCCGATATTTTAGCACATGGATTTTCAATTAGGAATTGGGATTATAATTTCTCGGAAAAAAATAAAATCTGAAATGAAAGCAGAGTGAAAAGTTGACACGCAAAAAAGTTTTGGATTACTTCACGATTGAGGGAACGCCCGGCGGGTGTCAGGACTGGCTGCCGGAGTGGGATATGAACATGGGAGGCTGTGCGGCGGTTACGGCGTGCGACACCTGCATATTTCTCTCGCGGCTTGATGAAAAGTTTTGGAGCCTTTATCCGTTCGACCCGGCGAGCTTGTCGCGTTCGGACTTCGTGAAATTCGCGTCGATCATGAAGCCCTTCTTAACTCCGCGCTATCACGGCATTGACTTTCTGGAGACGTACATATGCGGCTTCTATGACTATCTCAGGAGCGTCGGAAATAGCTCCCTGATGTTCGAGGGCGTGTCGGGCAGCGTCAGCTACGAAAATTTTTCGCGCGCCGTCATGTCTCAGATCGACAGAGATTTTCCCGTGCCGTTCCTCCTGCTCAATCATCATGATATTAAGTTCAATGACTTCGAGTGGCACTGGTTCAACCTTGCGGGCTACGAAGACACCGACGGCGACGTGAGCGTCCTGACAGTTACGTACTCGCAATATCGCTGGCTGAACCTCCGCGAGCTTCATGACACTCACAACGAGCGCAAAGGCGGCGTGATCTTAGTGAAGAGCCGGGAGCTTATATAACGCGAGCTTCGTCTGTGATCTCGTCGCGTCCTTCGAGTTCGAGCGATGCCACGACCCGAAATTTTTGCGCATCTTCAACGAGCCGAAACGAGGGCGCGTATCTCTCGACAGCTTCAAGCCCACGAGACCGCCGAGACATTCCCGCAAGCTCAAAAATTTTTTTCAGCCTGTGATTTCGGCTTCGGCGTTTGATTATGCCGGGGTTGTCTATCAAGACTTTCGGAGGGTCTGGCATTATCGAGATGTTCACGGAGTTGTCGATCTTGTAATCAGAATGAAGAAGAGCGTTGATGAAAATTTCCTGGAAGGCTTCGGAGCATCGAGCCGAGAGCTGATTAGCGAGACGCGGGAGAATGTTCTTGTAAGCGTCCCAGATGTTGCGCTCCTCGATCTCGATATGCGGGGAGTAATTCAGAGCGGCGCGAACTCTTATGATGTTGCCGAACATCAATGCCCCTGCGAGGGTCAAATATTTCCCTGAAAAGATGAAACTTCTGCAAAGAAAACTCCCGGCCGAAAAATTTTTATATTCCCCGTGAAGCTCCGTAACAGTTACGTAAAAGTCATTGAGGCTGTCGCGGCTGATATAAAAATTCAAGGCCGGTTCGTCATCTCGCGAGAAGTCCTGAGCGTCCGCAGCGATCGCCGCCATCAGACGCTCGTCAACGTCTTCCGCGCCCTGTAAAAAATCAGAGAAGCCCGAAAAGTTCAACTTTTATTTTCACTTTGAACTCTCTTTGATGCCCATTCGCTCTTTGGCTTTCTGGAGCAGGCCGGAGCGTTCCCAGTCCTTGATCTTCTCGTCGGGGAAAGGTTCGAGGGCTGAAATGTTGGTCGCGTTCTTTTGGCCTCGCTTGCCGTTCGTCAGCGTGAAGCGGACTTTCTGCCCCTCAGCCGACGGCGAACACTCCAGAAACACAGCCAGCGCAGGATCGACGACACCATCTTCGTAAAATCTATAGAGCTTGTTGCCCTTGACCCTGATCTCGCCGTAGGGGACATCTTCGTAGCGTCGGAAAAATTCTATCTCGCCTTCCTCGTAAATTGCCGAGAACATGTCAACTTTCAAAACGTCAGCCGGGAGCTTTGGCATGTTGGCCTTGGCTTTCTCGCGAACGTCATCAGCTACTGCGCCGTGCTTGTTCTCGCCGAGCTTGAAGACCACTTCGATCATTGGCGATGGATCTCTCTCCTGCATCAGCCTGTTGCGCAACCCCTCATCAGATATCTGATTAAGGTGAACGAAAATCCTTTCACCGTCGCGCAATGGAACGTTATACTTCTTGACCTCCTCGGACTCGATGAAGCCCCAGTAACCACGCTCGTAATAGAACGCTACCAGCGTCCCCGAAAATTCATGATCAGCGAGAGCCGTCAAGTCAACTTCGGGAGCGGCTTCCGCCTGAGGCGGTTCGGGGTCAGGCTCAGGCTCCGGGGGGTCAGATTTCTCCTCGGTGGCTGGCAACGGCGATTCCGAAGCTATTTCCTGCTCTTGAATGATGACGGGCTTGGGGTGCGGAGTCCTGCCCGACTTCTTCAGCGGCCTTATCCCAAGCACAGCCGGATATGCCCAAAGCTCCTCGCCAATGACGATATGATCATCTTCGCAGCGAATGAGCGTCCCGGACGTTCGCGGAGTGTCTGGCACCAAAAAAACTTCTACCTGCTTGCCAACGAAAGCTTCAAAATTTTTCCTGTCCAAAATTTACTCTCCAGCGTCGAACATTTTGTTGATGCCGCTGAGATACGCCTGCAGCGACGCTTCCACTATGTCAGTCGAGATCCCCGAGCCAGTGTACATTTCGCCACTCGATGCACTCGAAATCTTGACGACAGCCTCGCCGATCGAGTCCTCACCTTCAGTAACAGCGCGGACGCTGAAATCTTCAAGCCGGGCTTCAATGCCGAGCATCTTGTTGATTGCCTTGAATGCCGCGTCAAGCGGACCTGCTCCACTCTCGACAGCTTCCATGAAGTTATTATCGCGCTTGATCTTGACGTAAGAAATTTTCGGGATGCCGCTGCCGGAGGTTATCGAGTGGCTGACGAGCTGACACGACGGCGCAACGCTGTCTTCGGGCTTCGTGATGCGTGAACGGTGGAGCGTGAGGGCTTCGAGGTCGGAGCTTGTGATCGTCTTCTTCTGGTCAGCCAGCTTCTTGAAGCGCGTGAAGATGTCCTCGAGTTCCTCGTCGTTGATTTCGTAGCCCATGCTCTCGAGTCTCTCGCGGAGCGCGTGCTTGCCGGAGTGCTTGCCGAGTACCAAAGCTCTGTGAGGGACTCCGATCTCGTCCGGGTTCATAATCTCGTAAGTCTGAGCGTTCGTGATCATGCCGTGCTGATGGATCCCGGCCTCGTGCGCGAAGGCGTTGGCTCCGACTATCGGCTTCGTCGGGGAGATCGGCACGCCGATTATGTTGCTCAGAAGTCGGCTGGATTTATAAATCTCGCGAGTGTTGATGTTCGTGTCAGCGTCGTAGAAGTCCCGGCGGGTTCTCAGTGCCATAACGATCTCTTCGAGGCTCGCATTGCCCGCACGTTCGCCGATTCCGTTGACCGTACACTCGACCTGAGTCGCGCCGGCCTTGACACACGCGAGGGAGTTCGCGACACCCATTCCCAAATCATTATGGCAATGTACGGAGATGTCTACGCCGTCGATGCCCTCGACATGTTCGCGCAGGTAAGCGATAAGCTCGCCCATCTCCTGAGGCGTTGAGTAGCCCACAGTGTCGGGGACGTTGATAGTCTTGGCTCCGGCGGCTATGGCATTGGTGAAACATTTCGCGAGAAACTCACGATCTGAGCGGCTAGCGTCCTCGGCTGAAAACTCGATATCGTCGCACTTGGATTTCGCGTAAGCCGTCATTTCCGAGATAGTCTGAAGAACTTGCTCGCGGTTCATTCGGAGCTTGTATTGCATGTGGACATCGCTGGTAGCAATGAAGAGATGAATACGCGGCTTCTTGGCCTCCTTCACGGCCTCCCACGCTGCGTCAATGTCTCCCTTGTTGGCTCGGGCGAGGCTCGCTATCGTGCAGTTGGTGGCGGCTGAAGCTATGGCCTGAACGCTCTTGAAGTCCATCGGAGAGGCAATCGCAAATCCCGCCTCAATAATGTCGATCCCGAGCTTGTCGAGCTGTCGCGCCATAACGATTTTCTCACTAAGGTTCATGCTGCAACCCGGAGACTGCTCGCCGTCCCTCAACGTCGTATCAAAAATTTTTACTTTACGCATAAAAAAATAATTCCTCCGTTAGTCAATGTAATTATCAAATGTCATCTTAGCAACCCGGCCGCCGCGAAACTCAAACAGCAGCACATCACGCGGACTGACCTCGTAGCTCCAGCCCTCGTCGCCCTTGCCGTCAGGCTCACCAAGAACATCAAGAACCTGCGCCGTGGTATCGCCGACGCTCACATCTCCGAAAGACAGAGCCTCGCCGCTGGACTCGACGTGCCTCAGCCGTCCTTCAATATATTGAAGTTTGAATGTCGGATATTCAAGGACTTCCTCGTGAAAATCCTGATTAGCCGGGTCAAAGAAAAATTTACGCTTGCTCGTGCGCTTAGGCTTCCCCAACAACACACGCGCTTTCTCAGCCGTAACTCCGCAGTCTCTGAACAACTGCACGAGAGTTTTGTAAGCTGGCGTGTCAGTGTCGAAGCTCGCGTAGTTGTCGACGTACTCGCCGAATATCCAAGCCGTTCCGCGCTTCGTAGGGTGCTCGACCTTATACCAAGTCTTGCCGCCGGCCTTGACCTCACCCAACAGCACGAGCATGGAGCTTTCGTCAACGCGGCCAAGAATTTTCGAGTCGGTGCTGGGACTTTCGCGAAGCCTCACGCCGTTGCCCGTCGCGAAGCCATAATCAGGATATCCCGAAGCGAAAGCTGACTGAGCAACAAACACTAAAATCAAAATGAAGATGTTTCGGAAAATTTTCATTCCTCGCCTCTCCACTCGCCGATCCAGTCAGTCATCATCGAAGTTATGACAAGCCCGTCCCGCCCAACGCGCCGAGCGTGAGCCGTAAACGTTCCCGGCCTGTCCGCAGAGTCTTGGGAGTCGTAGATCTCCCCGGTGAGTTCGACCCCGTCGCCCTCAACTTTAATTTGCTTAACGTCGGTGT
>JAFSJO010000084.1 GCA_017449415.1 Synergistaceae bacterium | reverse complement strand
GACTGACGGGGTCGAGACAGCAAGCATGGAGTTCGACATCGAGAAGCTCCAGCCGACATATCGCCTTCTAATGGGGATCCCGGGTCGGAGCAGTGCGCTCCTGATCGCGAAGCGTTACGGAATGCCCGAGGAAGTTTTAAAACTCGCGCAAGGCTCTCTGGACTCTCGCGAGCTGACAGCCGAGGACATAATGAGCGAACTCAACGAACGCAAAGCCGCCTTAGACAACGCCGAGCGTGAATTTCAAACCACGATGAAAGAAGCTCAGGACTTGAAGAAGACTTATCAAAGCCGCGTCGCAGAGATCGACTACCAACGCGACAAGATCATGCAGGCCGCCGACAGGAAAGCCGAGAAGTTCATAGCTCAGGCCGAGGAGACTTCAAAAGACATCATTCGGAGCATGGAGGAAGCCGCAAGAGATGCCGCACGAAGAGGCTACAACGTGAAGCGAAGAGAATTGAAGACACTGAAGAGCGTCATTGAGAAGCGAACGAAGAAACGCACCGAGCGCGAGATCGAAAACAGCCCCAAGCCTTTCGAGCCTGTCGTAGGAGCTACAGCCATGATCGCCGGGAGCGGCATTGTCGGGATCATCAACGAGATCAAGAACGGACGCGCCAACATGACAGCCGGGCCGATGACTGTCGATGTGCCTTTATCTCAGCTCATAGCGACGGACAAGAAAGCCAAGGTAGCTTCACCGCAGGTCGACACAAGCCAGCTAAAGACCGTCGAGAGCGTCCCGCCGTCAATTATGGTTCGGGGAATGTTGGTCGGCGAAGCGATGCCACTCGTTGAAAGCTATCTTGATCGCGCATATCGCGCTAATCATTCAGTCGTAACTGTCATACATGGACGTGGCGAGGGGATATTGAGACGCGAGGTTCACGCGCTGTGTTCGCGGTTGCATTACGTGAAGAGCTTCAGATTAGGCGGCGAGGGCGAGGGCGGCTTCGGAGTCACGATAGTTACATTCAAGTGAGCAAGGACTGACTAATGCTATAATGACCTCAGGCGAGGCGTTCGCTTTCACAGGGACGGGTCTGCCAGGGGCCAGCCCTGAGTACTGAACAAGGAAAGGGGGTGGGAACGATGAAGAGATTGCTAACAATAATGCTCGTCAAAGCACTAACCGGCCTTGTACGAGCACTCACGGATCTAATCCGTGCTCTAAAAGCGTAAATCCCATTCAGAGGACGTAAGTCCGTTGATGGGAATCCCAGACCCATCATCGGCAGTCCTATTTCTCTAAGTTACCTTCACCTCGTCGGGGTAACTTTTTCTATGCTCAATTATACACCATAATGACATTATGACGGGGTTGGGAACGATGAAGAGATTGCTAACAATAATGCTCGTCAAAGCACTAACCGGCCTTGTACGAGCACTCACGGATCTGATCCGTGCTCTAAAAGCGTAATTCTCATCCGTCGGGCGTAAGTCCGTTGGTGGGAAATCCACCCCATCATCGGCAGCCCATTCGTTTCGTTGCTCTCCCTCGTCGGAGCAACTTTTTCACGCCTAATTATATCACACCCCCCACTAATCCCTAATCCCTCACTCCTCACTCCTCACTCCTCACTAAAAAAAGCGGCCTCCCACACTCGGAAGTACCGCTTTTCTATTCTCATTTGTTCAACTTAAATTCCTGTTTTGATGAAGCATCGGATTTGACCCGACCCTTCGCCGCATTGCGCTGTTTGTGTTTCTATTGACCCGCTCGATTAGAAAGAGACTGTTGTTCTCATTCTGATGACATCGTCGTCGTCGTAGCCGTTACCAGCCTGATTCGGCATAGCGTCTTTGACGTGGACGTAGTTCAAGCCGATGTTCGTGTAGTCGTTGAGGTGATACTGAACACCAAGACCGAACTCCGAAGGCTTCCACTCTCTGCCGGCTGCAACGTTACCAGCCAGTCTGTCGAAGTCCTCAACCTTGTAGCCATAGTAGAAGAGGTGGGTCGCCCACTTGTCGTTCCACTCCTGACCAAGTCCGACTCTCCAGTACTTCGTGTCGCCAGGAGCGTATCTGTAGCCGATGCTCGGTGAGAAGAAGATCGAAGCATCTGAACGCGTGATGTAGTCCTGGTCATACTGGCCGTACTCAAGCCACAGACTGGTGTACTTAAGAGCTTCCTGCTTCACGTCAACCATCAACGCCCAGTGGTTCGCGTCATCAACAACGCCACCGTTGGCTGAAGCTCTGTTGTAGCCAACGCTGTTCCATCTGTTGTTCACGGTATCAGCCATCTTTGTCTCGAAATCCTGATGGTAGAAAATACCCTTCAAGCCGATGTTCTCATTGAAGTTGAAGTTCAGACCGGCCCACACTGTCCACATCTTGTCAAACGCTGTGTCGCCGTTCGCAGGATTGTTGGGAACCAGCTCAGCATTGTCGCCAACGAATACCTGACCACCAAGGTCAAGTCCGAACTGCTCTGTGAACTGCATATTGAAGCCAAGCATGAGCATCCAGGCGTTCCACGGGTTGGTCTCGCCCGGGTAAGCATTACGAACTCCGCCGTTCAGCAGTCTGTCATCGCCCTGCACAACACCGCCGGCCATAGAGTCAGACACGTGCGATAAAACTCCCTTGAATGTACCAATAGCGAAATTCTTCGTAAGTCCAAAGCCGTCCCAAGTCCAGTCGGTCATCGGAGCATCGCCGAACCAGCTACCAGTCGCCGCATTGCCGAGGTTGCTGCTGATCTTGTATGCGCTCTCCCAGTTCCAGCCGAAGCGTCCAACTGTGAGTCTGCTGTCGAAGAAGAACGGCATCTCAGCGAAGAAACGAGTCATCTCGACCGTTCTATTGCTGCTGTCCTGTCCGCTCTCACTTGCAAACCTAGCCATGAAGAAGTACTCATCGTCCTCGCCCCATCTGCGCTCAACGTACAGTTTCGCATCATCGAAGTTGAAGCTCGCGTCAGGATCCGGGTTGTCGTTGTTCTTCTTATAGGTAAGGTCAAGCGCCAAATCTCCGTGAATGTGCCAGCCGCCGAGTCTGTCCTCAAGTACCGCGACTCTCTCGTCAAGCTCATCAACGCGAACACCAAGAGCCTCAAGCTCGTCTTTGAACTCAACAACGAGTCTCTTCAGCATTTCGACATCCTGCTTGCTAGCCTTTGTCATGTCAACGACCGCCAACGCTCTGGCAAGAGCCGAAGCCATCTCGTAACGCGTGGTGGGCTGCTTGCCCTTGTAAAGACCGTCAGGATATCCCGAAAGGATTCCGTGGGCGGCGAGCTGTCCGATCGCGTCATAAGCCCAGTGGTTCATGGGAACGTCCATGAAAGGGTTGGTCGCCGAAAATGCCGGTGCCGCGAGTGCTGCAATAGAAACTACTGCCAATAAAACTGCAAGTTTTTTCATAACGAAAAACCCCCTTATAAAATTTTCAAAAAACCGTCGTATCGCGCTTTCAGTCTGTGCCTAAAAGCCCTGACTGCGGGGGTTCAAAGTTGCCTTGTTTCCTTTAATCCCTTCTAACAGATTGAGGCTCTTTGATCCGACCTCCTGCGCCTGACTGGAACTCACTCTACTCGGCGAACGGGCTTGAAGCTCATTCATTGCTTTTCGGGTTGTCGTTCTGCGTCAGTTTTACGACTTCCCGCTACGTATTTCCCGTAGCACGGTGCATATATTACAACTCGACCCTCGAAAAATCTATACGTAATTTTACGGATATTTAAGGGCGGCGATTTTACTGGTCAGGTAGGAGTTAGGGGGGAGGAGGGAGGAGAGTTGAAAGAGAAAATGTTTGTGCTATAATACGATCACGAGTTCGATAAGAGTGTCGGGCGAGGGGACTTTCGCAACTACACTTTCAACTACAAAAATTTCAAAATTTTATAGACTTTACAAACTTTCAAAGAGAAAAATCCAAAAATAAATCAACGACTTTTTGAACGAACACGAGTTTGATAGGCGCGAACTTTTAATGGGTCGACCAGCCAACAAGAAGCAGCGGCGCGACCTGTTCGAGAGGTTGCATCACTTTGCCGCTGCTTTGTACTGGTTTACAAGATGGTTCCTACTTTTGTGGGACAGATTTGTTAACTAGGCTCGTGAAGAGCTAAAAACTCTTTCGTTGAGGGGTTCAGCTAGCTTCCTTCGCTTCCCCTCGTTTATATTCTATCACAAATATTTCTCAGCCAAAGCCTTTTCGGATTCACCAGCAGCCCCATGGCCGGGTATATCGTGCTCATGGTCTGGCGGGCGACCTTACCGGCGCGTTCGGCACCGTCGGCGAGTATCTCATCGAGCAGAGATTTTTTGCCCTCGTACTTGGCGCGTCGCTCCCTTACCGGGGTCATCATGTCCTGAATGTGAGCGTTGAGCTTCTTCTTGCAGTCAATGCAGCCAATGCCCGCGGATTTACAGCCCTCGCAGATCTCTTTCTTCTCGGAGTCGTCGGGGTTGAAGACCTTATGCAAGTCCCACACCGGGCACTTTTCAGGGTCGCCGGGGTCGGAGCGTCTCATTCGGGCGGGGTCGGTCATCATGGTGCGGAGCTTCTGCCACATCGAGTCGGCGGACTCGGAGATCTCGAGCGCGTTGCCGTATGACTTGCTCATCTTGCGGCCGTCTGTGCCCGGGACTTTCGGGGTCTGAGTGAACAGCGGCTGAGGTTCAACGAGGAGATCCTCACCAAAGAAATTATTGAAGCGTCGGACGGTCTCGCGGCTGAGTTCGAGATGTGCGCTCTGATCCTCGCCGACCGGGACAAGCGAAGCTCGATACAGCAAAATATCAGCGGCCATGAGGACAGGATAGCCGAGAAATGCGTACGTGCCGAGATCTTTATTCTTGATGTTCTCGATCTGCTCTTTGTAGGTCGGATTACGATAGAGCCAGCCGAGCGGCGTTATCATTCCCAACGCTAGAGCTAACTCAGCGTGCTGTGGGACATGCGACTGAATGAAGACGGGACTCTTCTCGGGGTCGATGCCAACCGCGAGCCAATCGAGCAGAGCCGTGTAGCAATACTCGCCGGTGTTCGCCGAGTCCGCATAGTTCGACATCAGCGCGTGCCAGTCCGCTATGCTGTAGAAGCACTCGTAATTTTCATCGTTCTGAAGCTTCACAAAGTTGCTCAAAGCTCCTGCCATGTGTCCAAGGTGCAACGGGCCAGTCGGTCTCATTGCGCTCAAAACTCTTTTTTTCATGTCAAAAAATTTTCTCCTGATTAATATTTGAAAAGTATACCAACGACCGCCGAGAATGCGATCCAGATTACGGGGTGAAATTTTTCCGTGCGACGGATCAGGTGCGTGAAGACCAACAGAACCGCCGCGAGAGCTACTGACTTGACGCTGAAGCCGCTCGGGAAGTCTCCTGCAAAGAACGTAACCTTCGACACGACAAGCCCGGCCGCCGTTATCATTGCACAGCTCGCAGGCCGCAAGCCGTAAAAAGCTCCGTTGACGTACTTGTTATCGTGAAAGGCCGTGAGGAACGCCGCTATCAACAATATCACGATGATGCTCGGAGTGATGAGGCCAAGCGTCGCGACGACTGAGCCACTCAGCCCCGAGGTCAGGTAGCCCGAGTACGTCGCCATGTTGATGCCGATAGGGCCGGGGGTCGACTCCGACACTGCGATCATGTCCGCGAGCTGATGATGCGTGAACCAGCCCGTGCGGTCGGCAATGTCATACAGAAATGGAAGCGTCGCCATGCCGCCACCGACTGCGAAGAGTCCCGTGTTGAAAAATTCCCAGAAAAGTTTCAAGTAGATCATTTCGTCCTCACTTTCAAGATTATCCCGGCTAGCCCGGCGGCTATCACGAACACGACCGGCGAGACGTTCAGGAACACAGAACACGCGAGGACAATCAGATATATCGCGAGTGTCTTGCGGTCAATGATGGCTTTGCTGAAGAGTTTTATCACGGCGTTGAAGATCAAGACGCACACGCAGACACGAATACCCGCGAAGGCGTGCTTGACCCATTCGAGCGACGAGTAATATTCAATCACCCCGGCGAGCAGTGTGATTATCACGACAGACGGGAACACGACCCCCAAGGTCGCGACGATGCCTCCGAGGTTGCCAGCTGTCTTGCGGCCTATGAACGTCGCTACGTTGACCGCGATAACTCCGGGCGTGCATTGACCTATGGCGTAATAGTCAGCTAGCTCCTCTTCGGTGCCCCACTTCTTATTCTCGACTATCTCGCGCTGTAGGATCGGCAGCATCGCGTAGCCGCCTCCGAAGGTTACGGCTCCCATCTTCGCGAAGGTGATGAACAGGTCGATGAGTATCTTCATATTTAATACTTCCCGATGTTCTTGCTCTCGTCCATCACGACGACGCAGCCATCTTTCACGCGCTTGAGTACCTCGGCCATCTCCTCACGCGGGATCGAGACACAGCCGCCCGTGAAGTTGTTCTTCGTGTAGCAGTGCAGGAAGATCGCGCTGCCATAGCCGGGCACTCCGTCCTCGTTGTAGCTGATGTTGAGGCAATATCTATACGCCATGTCGT
>JAFSJO010000083.1 GCA_017449415.1 Synergistaceae bacterium | reverse complement strand
GTGGATAGAGCGACGGCCTCCGGAGCCGTAGGTCAGGAGTTCGACTCTCCTCAAGCGCACCACTTCCGCAAAATTATTTTTTCATTCAGGAGGATTTTTTCATGTTACCCGGAAAAGACGGAGACAAGTACGTCCCATATGACAAGCGTTCGGGCGGTGAGTCGGTCGTGTACTTCACTCGCGATCTGTCGGCTGACGGCCTGAGGAAGATTTTTGCCCGCGTCGCTCAGAACCTCACCGGCAAGGTCGGCATTAAGCTTCACACAGGCGAACCCCACGGCCCCAACATAATCCCGCGACCTTGGGTCAAGGCTCTGATCGAGAAAGACTTACCCGGTGCGCACATCGTCGAGACAAATTCGTATTACGAGGGCGACCGATACACGACCAGCGACCACAGAAAGACGCTAAAGATCAACGGCTGGAACTTCGCCGAAGTTGATATCCTCGACGAGAAAGGCACAGCCATGTTACCTGTCAAGGGCGGCAACTGGTTCAAAGAAATGTCAGTCGGCTCGCACCTTCTGAACTACGACTCGCTGTTGGCACTCACGCACTTCAAAGGCCACGTTCAGGGCGGCTTCGGAGGCTCGGACAAGAACATCGGCATCGGCTGCGCTGACGGACGGATCGGCAAGGCAATGATCCACACGACACCCGGACAGCCCAACCAGTGGGACATCGCCAAGGAAGAATTTATGGAGCGCATGACGGAGTCAACGAAAGCAACCGTAGATCACTTCGGCAAGAATATTTCGTTCATCAACGTGCTGCGCAACATGTCCGTATCGTGCGACTGTGAGGGCGTGGCGGCTGCGCCTGTCGTAACTCCGAATATTGGCATCGTGGCCTCGCTTGATATTTTGGCGGTGGACGCGGCTTCGGTCGATCTGGTTTACGCATTGCCTGACAAGTTCCACAGAGATTTAGTTCAGAGAATGGAGTCGCGCCACGGGCTTCGTCAGCTCTCCTACATGAAAGAGCTTGGCATGGGCAACGACAGATATTCATTAATCGACATTGACAACGGCGACGCGAAGATCACTCCCGCCGAGGCTGTAAAAGGCGTGAAGCCTTTCGAGGGTTAAACGATGCTAGGCGCGGTTGTCGGTGATGTTGTCGGAAGTCCCTTCGAGTTCGACAGAAACAGAAAGGTAGCTTACAGCAAAAAATATCCGCTCGTCTCTGATGCGTCATGCTTCACTGACGACACTGTGATGACTCTTGCGGTCGCGGACGCGCTGATGTGTTCGATGCCTCACAAGGGTGATGAGACGACGGAAGCCGAGTTCAAACACTACGTCATAAAGTCCATGAGAGCTTTCGCGGAAGTTCACCCCAACGCTGGCTACGGCGGAAAATTCTATCAGTGGCTCTTCTCGGGGCTTGTGCCTCAGCCTTACAACAGTTGGGGCAACGGGTCAGCTATGAGGGTCTCGCCTGTCGCGTGGGCTTTCGACACTCTCGAAGACGTTGAACGCTTTGCGGCTGTGAGTTCGCGAGTAACCCACAACAACCCCGAGGGCATCAGGGGCGCGAAAGCTACGGCGGCGGCGATCTTCCTCGCTCGTACAGGCAAGACGAAGGCCGAGATCAAACACTACATCTGCGAGAAATATTATTATGACCTGTCGCGGACTCTTGACGATATCCGACCGGGCTATCATCACGTCGAGTCGTGTCAGAAGACAGTCCCCGAAGCTCTGACGGCGTTCATGGAGGGCGAGAGCTTTGAAGACGTCCTGCGCTGCGCCGTATCGTTGAGCGGAGACTCCGACACTCTCACTGCCATAGCCGCATCGATAGCCGAGGGCTTTTACGGGATCCCGGACGAGATCAGCAGCATGGTCTGGCCGAAGCTCAGCGAGTTCCTGCAGAACGCTCTTGGCAAGTGGGACGCATGGAGGGCAAACGCCTAAATGCTCGGCGCGATAGTCGGGGACATAATCGGAAGTCCGTATCGGAACAACAAGAAAGATTCGGACTTTCCTCTTATCTCGCCGCGATCATACACCACGGAGATCACGTTGATGACTCTGGCTGTCGTTGAAGCTCTCATGAAAGCCATGCCCGAGTATGGAGCTGAGATATCCGAGGAGAGATTTGAGAGTGAAGTTATCTTTTGGCTGAGATTTTTCGGCAAGAAATTTAAGAAGATCCGTCACGGCAAAAAATTTTACAGCTGGCTGACCTCAAGGGATCCCCAGCCTTATGAGAGTTCGAGCAACGGCGCAGCTCTGAGAGTCTCCCCGATCGCGTGGGCGTTCGATAACATTGAAGACGTTGAGCACTTCGCCGAGGTTGCGGCACGCGTAACTCACAACACCGACGAGGGCATCAAGTACGCTCGCACGATGGCGGGTATGGTCTTCCTTGCGCGAATGAAGAAAGAGAAAGACGAGATAAAAAATTACTTTTGCGAGAAGACGGGTCTCGAACTTTCCAAGACAATCGAGGAGCTTCGTCCCGACTTCGCGTTCACTACGGCGTGTCCTGTGACGGTCTCGGCGGCTGTCGTGGCGTTCATGGAGAGCGAATATTTCGATGACGCTGTGAGGAGAGCAATCTCGCTCGGAGGTGAGACGACCGCTACTGCGGCAATGACGGGAGCTATAGCCGAAGCTCTGTGGGGCGTGAAAATTGTAACTGAGGTCGAAGCGTTTGATAAGCTCGCGAAGCGTCTTAGATATTCCGTTGAGAAGTGGGAGCAGTGGAAGCCTTAGCGTCGCTCTGTCTTTTCACCCCTCACTCCTAACCCCTAACCCCTCACCTTGATAGCGGACTATCCGCCGGCACTGTCCCCTCAAACAGAAATTTTTCCATTCCGATTCGTTTATTGTTGCTGTTGGGCTTCGCGTTGCTCTTGAGGGTCAGCGGGATCTCCGGCACTTCGTAATCAATATTCTTTCCCTTATATCTAACTGTAATCTTCTTTCGTTGAACATCGACCACGCGCCCGGAGTTCTCAGGTAGATACTCGCCTTTGCGAGCCAGAAATCCTTTCCATTCTCCTATGTCGATGATGGCGGCTCGAGTCTTGCCCGAGGTCATCACGGCCTTGACCAGGATATTCGGAATATCGTTCTCGGCTTCCTGGACTCGGACATCTCCCGACACTTCGGCAAGCGACAGCTTTCCACCAGCTACGACTCCTCCGGTGCTGAGGCTCTCGAGTCCCATCTCGTTGTAGCCCTCAATGTTGAACGGCCTCGTGTGAGCTGCGGTTATCGTCTCGGCGATCGCTTCACCGCCCTGCCTCATCTGCTGAACAGCCTGTGCGAGGTCGGCCATTCGTTTCAAAGCTGCCCTGTCTGGCTCGCGGCTCTCGTAGGCTGGCGAGTAGAACTCCACGTCAGTGTCGGCGATCTTATCGGCTCGGAAATAATTCATAGCCGCCCACATGATCCCGAACGCGAGCAGTGAGAAACATACAAGCCTTATGATCTTCGCGCGGTTGTCGTCGAAAACTCCCGTGAGGATCTCCCAAAAGCCCGCGAAAGAGTCTAATATCGCGTTCATTGCTTCGTCCACGCCTCCAGAGTTACATCAGCTTCAACGAAGTCCGTGGGTGCGACGCTGTCGCGTGTGATGCGAAGAGACGTAACCCGCGAGGCGAAAGGCATGTTGCTCCAGTCCGCAAAGAGATGCACGAGTGAGTAATATTCACCCTGAAGCTTCAGCGTCAGCGTGTTGTTGTCGTTGGTCTGCATTGAGAGCATGTTGACGGAGTTCTCGCCAATGAGCCGAATGACCTGCGCACTGAACTCCACAGCGTCCGACGGAGTCCCGACCTCGCTGAGATCGATCTTGTTAATGCTGGCGAGAGTTCTGTTCTTGGCTCTCAGGCTCTCCATGACGCTGGAGAAATTGTCGCGCTCATTGACGATCATGTCGTACTCCTCGCGGTAATCCTGAAGCGTGTTAAGCCCGTACCAGACCCCGCCGCACAGCGACAGACACAGCAGGAAAAATATTGCGATCTGTATAAAGTAAGAATTGTTGTTCTCCATTTTGATTTTTCTTTCTGAAATTTTTAAGGAAGTCCTCGGCGAAATTATATCAGCTAGTGAGGAATTATTTTTCGTTTTCGTGTAAAATACAGAAAAATTTTTCAGCCTTAACGAACGGGGGATTTTTTATTTGCCTGAAGCTGTGAGTGCCGCGGGCGTGGGTACAATGCGAAAGAAAGTTCAGAGCTATTCCGACATCGGCGTAGCTCTGTTAATGGTGCTCATCATAATCATGATGGTCGTGCCCCTCCCGACGTGGCTCATAGATATTCTCCTCTCGATGAATATAACCCTCGGGGTCGTTACCTTGCTCGTAACTTTCTACGTCAAGCGAGCGTTAGACCTCTCGATCTTCCCGACCCTGCTATTAATTTCGACGCTGTTCAGATTGTCGCTCAACGTTTCGACAACGCGATTGATTTTGCTTTACGGCAACGCCGGCGAGCTGATAAACGCTTTCGGAAATTTCGTTGTCGGAGGCAACTACGTCGTCGGAATAATCATGTTCCTGATCCTCGTCATCATTCAGATGCTCGTCATTACGAAAGGTGCTGAACGTGTTGCGGAGGTTGCCGCGAGGTTCACACTCGACGCTATGCCCGGCAAACAGATGTCAATCGATGCTGACCTCAACTCCGGCCTCATTGATGAGCAAGGAGCCAAGCAACGCCGTCAGGACATTCAAAGGGAAGCAGATTTCTACGGAGCTATGGACGGTGCGTCGAAGTTTGTCAAAGGGGACGCAATAGCCGGCCTCATCATCACGACCATAAACATAATCGGCGGACTCTCAATAGGAATTTTTATGCGCGGAATGGACGCGGCGACCGCGGCGGGACATTACAGCCTCTTGACGGTCGGAGACGGACTCGTCGGACAGATCCCGGCTCTGCTTATGTCGACGGCGATGGGCGTAATCGTTACGAGAGCGGCGGCTTCGTCTGAGCTTGGCCCGGACCTCATCAACTCGTTCACGAAGTATCCGCGACCTTTGTATATCGCGTCGGCTATGTTGATGTCGATGGGAATAATCCCCGGCCTCCCCACAGTTCCATTTGTAACTCTTTCGATCTTGATGGGATTTTTGGGTTACACCGTCAGCCGCGAAGCCAACATGCAAGCCATCACCGCCGAGGAGCAAGCAGCCGCAGCACCTCAAGCCCCCGCAGGCCAAGCCGGAGCCCCAGCAGGAGCTACAGCCGCAGCACCCGGCGCACCCTCAGCCGAGCAGCCCAAGGCCGAGCCAGTCTCGCCCGATGACGTGATGAAGCTGTTGACCGTCGAACCCATGGAGGCCGAGATAGGTTACGCGATAATCCCGCTGATTGACCCGGCACAAGGCGGAGACATGCTCGACAGGATCGGAACGATACGCAAGCAGATGGCTCTGGAAATGGGCATCGTTGTGCCGCCGATCCGCATCAGAGACAACATACAGATCAAGCCAACCGAATACATCTTGCGCGTCAAAGGAGCCGAAGCCGGGCGCGGTGAGCTTCTCCCCGATCATTATCTCGCCATGAACACCGGCGGCGTTGAGGAAGATTTAATCGGAGTTCCGACCAAGGAACCCGCGTTCGGACTCCCGGCACTGTGGATCTCGCCGGATCTTCGCGACAAGGCCGAAGCTATGGGCTACACGGTCGTAGACGCTCCGTCAGTCTTGGCGACGCACCTGTCAGAGGTCATTCGCAAGAACGGCGCGGAGTTGCTGACCCGTCAAGAAGTTCAGAAACTTACGGACATGGTTAAGGAGACAGCCCCGGCGGTCATAAGTGAGCTTCTTGCCTCGCTGACGTTGGGAGAGATTCAGAAAGTTCTACAGAATTTGATCCGTGAACAGATCCCGATCCGAGATTTGGTTACGATCTTCGAGGCTCTCGCGGATTATGGCAAGATGTCCCGGAGCGTTGACTTCCTGACGGAGCGAGCGAGGGAGGCTCTTGCGCGTCTGATCTCGCTGAAAATCCAAGGGCCTGACGGAGTGATAACTGCGTTCACGCTCTCGCCGAATTGGGAGCAGAAGATCATGGCCGGGGTTGATGGCGATCTGACTCGCGGCTGGCAGTTGAATTTGGATCCTCGCGAGGTTCAAAAGATGATCGCGGCGATCTCGAAAGCTATGGAAGAGTTGGTAGTCAAAAATCTCCCGCCGGTCTTGCTCGTTCACCCTGACGTGAGGCTCATCGTGCGGCGTTTGATTGAAGGCTCAATAACAAATATTTTCGTGGTATCGTATAATGAAGTAGTTCACGGTGTCCAGATAAGGACTGCCGGAATGGTTGAATGAAGCAGTGAGGAATTAGGAGTGAGGAGTTAGGAATTATGATAAATGAACAAGGAGCGAAGAGCTAAAGTGGCGAGAATGGAACAGCATAGATTTGGAGCGAGGGAATGTTTTCACTCCTACCTCCTAACTCCTAACTCCTAACTAAATTAAAGCCATGCGTGTAACTAATCAGATAACATTTACAGCAAAAGATGACGCGGAAGCGTTGCGGCTCGCCTCGGAGCGTCTGGGGCGCGATGCCGTTATCCTTTCGACGCAGATGGTCAAAGAAGGAGGCGTGTTGGGTCTCTTTCAGCGTTCCGTGTTGCGTGTTACGGCCGGGATACTCGAAGACGATGCCCCGAAGCCTCAGCCTGCAAAAAGACAAAATAATTTTTCGTCAGCGTCCTCCACGATCTCAACAATGGACGACGACACGCGGCGCGAGAATTTAATCGCGTTCCAAAAACTTTTAGAGATAAAGGAGCGCGGCAGTATCCCTCCGATCCCTCCGGCCACGGACTTGGGCGACGAAGGATACATCACCGAGAACGTAAAAATCTCGCCCGAAGGTCTGCGGAATGCTTACGGACTCACAACGAAGCCTGCGCCTCCCGTTCAGACTCCCGAGCCTGAGCTTCCGATCCCTCAGCCCGTTGCGCCTCAGCCGTTGCCAGTTCAGACTGTTCAGCCCGAGCAATCTTCGGGAATGAGCAACGATGACGCGAAAATGTTGAAAGAGCAGGTCGGAGCCTTGGCGGATCGTATCGACTTCCTGCTCCAGCGGTTGACGGCAATCGAAAACATGAACATCAACAACAACGTCGGAATGCCGCCTCAGCCACGCAACACGGGATTTCAAGCTGGAATAGTTCCTTCTTCTGAAAATTCTGAGATCGAGGAAAAGTTACGAGCCTCCGAGGTCGACGAGAAATATATAAGAAAGCTCCTCGCTGACTATTCGATCATGAAGTCGAAGGACAGGAACAGAAAATTTTCTTTCACGAAGTGGCTCGCCTCTCGGATCGAATGTGCCGGCGACAATGGCGGGGACGCTATCGGAGGCCGTCGGGTCATGTTGATCGGCCCCACGGGCGTAGGCAAGACCACAACGATAGCTAAGCTCGCGGCGATAAAAGCTCTTTGGGAACACAAGAAAGTCTTGCTCCTGACCAGCGACACATACAGAATAGCCGCCGTCGAACAGTTGAAGACTTACGCGAGGATCTTGGGCGTGCCCGTCGAGATTATCTTTGACATCTCAACGATCCCCGGCATAGTCGAGGAACATGAGAACGCCGACATAATTCTGCTCGACACCGCCGGACGCTCTCAGCGCGACAAAAAGAGCATGGATATGTACGTAAATCTCTATAACTCGTTCAATCCCGATGCAGTGCATTTAGTTCTCGCGGCCAACATGAAATACAGAGACATGCTCGACGTGGTTGAACATATTCCCGACATTCCCGTCTCTCATTTGCTTTTCACGAAACTTGACGAGACTGTCTCGTGTGGCTCGATATTTAACATACAACAGGTTATGGGCTGTCCTGTTTCGTTTTTGACCGTCGGTCAGAACGTCCCAAAAGACATAGAGACGGCCGAGGGGATCCGCATAGCGGAATTTCTCATGAAGCCTGAAGAAGAACGGAAGCGTTACTAAAGATGCCAAATTATTCTCATTCTAACATCAGAGGCGAGGCAGATCAGGCAGGAGAACTTAGGAGAATGGTAGAAAAGGACATGGTGAGAACTCCTCCGAGGCTTCATACTCTTTCAGTATTGAGCGGAAAGGGCGGAGTTGGAAAAAGCAACATTTCGGCCGGACTTTCTTTCGCGCTTGCGGATTTTGGAAAACGTGTTGTCCTGATTGACGCGGATCTCGGCATGGCGAATCTCGATATTCTGTGTGGGGTCAAGAATGCCAAGTGGAACATAGCTCATTTGCTCGACGGTTCGCGGAGTCTTAGCGAAGTTCTCGTACATTTTCGAGTGTCCGGGCGCGCTGAGCGTGAGAATGGCGGCGTTGCTTTGCTCCCCGGAGGTGTTGGCTTGAAAGAAATTGCGGACATGGACGACACACAGCTAGGGAGGCTTTTTGCGTCTCTTTCGGCTCTTGACGCGACAGCCGACTACGTGATCATGGACGCGGGCGCGGGTATTCATAAAGGTGCGCTGTCATTCGCTTACGCATCGGAGGCTACACTCCTTGTTACGACCCCGGAGCCTACGAGCATCAGGGACGCTTACGGCGTTATAAAATCTCTCGGGGCGGCGGCGTGGGCTGGCGGAGTCAACGGCGCGGGCTTGCTCTTGGTCGTGAACATGGCTACGAGCAGTCGTGAGGCCGCGGAAGTCGCTGAGAGGATAAGGCTGGCTTCGATGCAGTTTTTGGGTAATGCTCCGTCGTATCTCGGCTACGTGTTGAAAGATGACGTGATAAATCGCTCCGTCAAGAACTGCAAAATTTTTTACAGAACTGACCCCGACTCCAACGCCGGAATATGTGTCAGGAATTTGGCCGGCGAAGTCTTGAGACTGTTTGAAGGTGTTGACGTGAAGCGCGAGACAGTACCTGACTCGGTTGGCGGCATGAAAGGCTTCTTACGGAAGCTCACAAAAAGTCTATTCGCTGAAGATGAAAAAAGTTAATCGAAAATAAAATTATGAAGTTATAATTATCATGGCTAGATTGGAATCGGAGATTAAAATTATAGGAAATTTTTACGCGATACGGAAAGGAGGTGTAATCTGCTGCCATGTTTTATATTAACGCAAGAGATATACAGACAGCAGAAAATCTATAATGCCCCCAAGTGGTAAGATCAGGGTACTTGTAGTAGATGACAGTGCTTTAATGCGGCAGTTTATCAGCGACATTCTGAAGTCAGATCCACGGATCGAAGTCGCCGGGACTGCTCGCGACGGCAAGGACGCTTTGACTCAGATAGCGACGCTCAACCCCGATATAGTTACGATGGACGTTGAGATGCCGAACATGGACGGGCTGAAAGCGCTCGAAACGATCATGAAGACCAAGCCCCTGCCCGTGATAATGGTGAGTTCAATGACTCAGGAGGGCGCAGAGACCACGATGAAAGCGTTGGCTCTCGGCTGTGTCGACTTCATCGGAAAGCCCGCGGGGACAATTTCGCTCAACATCAAGGAGATTGGACAGGAATTAATCGACAAGGTCATAGCCGCGAGTACCGCCAGAGTCATTCCGAGACGAGGAGCCGGAATGTTTGGTGCGCCGCAGAAAACTTTGCCCGCAGCGTCGGACTTCAGGCGAATGACTCCGCCGACTAACTCAGGCCGTATAGACATCGTAGCTATAGCCTCTTCTACGGGTGGGCCGATGGCTCTGAGTGAGCTTATGCCGAAACTGCCGAAGAAATTTCCGGTGCCTATCGTCATAACTCAGCACATGCCGAAAGAGTTCACGCCTTCTTTTTCAAAGAGATTGAATGACTCGTCGCAAATTGAAGTCCTCGAAGGCTTCGATGGATTGAGCCTCAAACCCGGCAGAGCGGTCATCGCCCCGGGCGGAAGCCATTTAATCATAAAGCGCAGAGCCGGTGCAGCAGTGTGCGGACTCTCCGACGCTCCTCCCGTGTTATCCGTGAAGCCCGCAGCTAATGTGATGTTCCTGAGCCTCGCTGATGAGTATGGCGGAAATGTTCTGTGCGTGATCCTCACTGGCATGGGACGCGACGGAACGGACGGAGCTATTGCGCTGAAGAGGAAAGGCGCGTATGTTATTTCTGAAAGTCAAAAAACCTGCGTAGTTTACGGAATGCCCAAGGCCGCTTTTGATGCCGGGATAGTTGATGAAGTTCTTCCGCTAAATGAAATTCCGGACGCAATGGTGAGATTGGTTAAGGGATAAAAATTTTAAGGGGGAAAAAATTACTTTGGCAGATATGGATATGAGTCAGTATCTTGGAGCATTCCTTGATGAGACTGACGACAACGTGCAGAGGCTTGACGATTTCCTGCTCGCTCTCGAAAAGAACATGGTCGACATGGACGTGATCAACGAGATTTTCAGAGCGGCGCACACACTCAAAGGCATGGCCGGCACTATGGGCTTCACGAACATGATGGGGCTTACTCACGCTATGGAGGACAGGCTCGACGCGGCTCGCAAAGGCACAAGGCCACTGACCGAGAACGACATGAACCTGCTGTTCAAGGGGCTTGATACTCTGCAGGAGATGGCGGACACGATCAGGGGCGGCGGCAATGACGCTCGCATAGATGTCTCCGAGATGGTCGCGCAGTTCCGAAATGAGGGCTCGGCTCCTGCTCCTGCGGCGGCTCCGGCTGCTTCGGCACCTGCGGCGGGTGGTGGCGCGTCTGGTGTCTCGTCCCAAGATGCCGAGTGGGCCAAGAAAGCCAATCAGGAAGGCTCGAACGCCTACAAAGTTCACGTAACGTTGAGCCAGAGTTGTCTGTTAAAGGCCGCCCGCGCTTACATGGTCGTGAACAGACTCGAAGAGATGGGCGAGATTTACAGGGCTGAACCTTCGACAGACGCGCTCGAAAAAGAGGAATTTGAATTTGACTTCGTGATTTACGTTGCGACTACGTCGTTGCCGGACGAAGTCAAAGCGACCATAGAGAAGATCGGCGACGTTCAGACCGCTGAAGTTACGGAAGTGAAAGCCGATGAAGCGGCTCCGGCTCCTGCGGCGGAAGCTCCAGCTCCAGCAGCTCAGCCCGAAGCTCAGGCGCAAGCCCCGGCTCCGGCTCAAGAAGCTCCGAAACCTGCAGCAGCTCCGGCTCCGGCGATTGGAAAGAAAGACGGCGCGAAGAAAGGCACTCAGACCGTCAGAGTCGACATCGGAAGGCTCGACAAGCTTATGAATCTCGTCGGCGAACTTGTGATATCGCGTGCCCGGATCGAAAGGCTCGTTCAGGAAGCTCGGCTGCGTCAGTTCGATGAAACTCTTTCACAGCTTGGTCGGATTTCCGGCGATATTCAGGAGCTTGTTACGAAGTTGCGAATGGTTCCCGTGTCTTTCACGTTCGACCGCTTCCCGCGTCTTATCCGCGACCTTTGCAAGCAGCTTAACAAGAACGTCGAGCTTATCCTCGAAGGCGAGGACACAGAATTAGACAGAACAGTCATCGACGAGATCGGCGACCCGATGGTTCACTTGATCCGTAACTCAATGGATCACGGCATTGAACACCCCGACGAGCGCAAAGCTATCGGCAAACCCGAGAAAGGAATTTTGAAGATCGCGGCTTATCAGGAAGGCTCAGGAGTTGTTATTGAAGTCTCCGACGACGGCGCGGGCATCGACCCCGAGAAAGTCAAGAAGAAAGCCATCGAGCGCGGTATCATCTCCGAGGACAGGGCCGCAATCATGAGCGACGACGAAGCTACGCAGATCGTTCTGTTGCCCGGCTTCAGCATGGCCAAGCAGATCACGGACTTGTCGGGGCGCGGAGTCGGCATGGACGCGGTTAAGACGAAAGTTGAACAGCTCGGCGGACAGTTCGACCTCGTCAGCAAGAAGAACGAGGGAACTCACGTCTATATAAGGCTGCCGCTGACGCTCGCGATAGTCCTTTCGCTGTTAATCAAGGTCGGCGAGGAGACCTACGCGATCTCACTCGAAAACGTCGAGGAGACTATCATGGTGCGCAAAGAAGACATCAAGACCGTACACGGCGAGCCTACGACTCTGCTGCGCGGCGAAGTCCTTTCGCTGAACATTCTCGGCGATATTTTGGGCACGGAAGATTTGGAGCGAGACAGGGACGAATATCCTGTTGTTGTCGTGAAAATCGGCAAGAATAAGATCGGCTTCATCGTCAGCCAGCTGATCGGACAGCAGGAAATCGTTATAAAATCCCTAGGGAAATTTTTGTCTAAGATTGACGGCATCACCGGCGGCACGATACTCGGAGACGGCAATGTCGCTTTGATACTTGATGTAGCGTCGTTCTATTCAACGAAGGGGTAATGTTTGATGGCTGATATGTCGTCGTTCAACACATTACAGCTTGACGCGATCCGCGAGGTCGGCAACATAGGGACGGGCAACGCGGCTACGGCTCTTTCGGGGCTTCTGTCGCGCATGATCCACATGGACGTTCCGAAGACTGAACTTGTCTCGATTTACGAACTCGGCGAGCATTACGGCGATCCGCTTCAGATTGTGGGGGCGGTCTTCGTTCGCTCTACGGGCGGCTTCGGGTGCAGTCTGATATTCATTCAGAACGAGGAAGACGCTGACGTTATGGTCGAGCTGCTCTTGAAACAGCAGTTCGGGACTCACATTCCGATAGATGAAATTCCCGACGAGATGAAAGACAGCGCGCTGAGCGAAGTCGGCAACATAGTGTTAAGTTCTTTCCTCAACGCCATAAATATTTTGCTCGGGACTCAGCACCAGATAAGCGTGCCCGGAGTTGCTCACGACATGTTAAGCTCGATACTCGATGTGGTTGCGTCAATATATGGCCAGATGGGCGAGACTGCTTTGCTTGTGAATACAGAACTTAGTGTGGACGGACTCGAAGCCGGGCGCAAGATTTCGGGGCACATAATTTTAATCCCCGATCCTGACGCTCTGGAGCTTTTATTGAAAAGGCTGAAGGTGATGTAATTTGGCAGAACAAACTATAGTTTTAGGAATGGCTGATTTAATGGTAGTCCCTGCGCCCGTGAAGCTTGTAACTCTTGGCCTTGGTTCGTGCATTGGCCTCGTAGTTTTTGACTCTTACGCGAAAATTGCCGGAATGGCTCATATAATGCTCCCTGACAGCAGGGGGCTTCAAGGCTCGGAGAAAGTCGGGAAGTTCGCCGACACCGCCGTACCCGCCTTAATAGAAGAGATGTTGAAGAAAGGCGCGACACGTCCGCGTATAAAGGCCAAGATCGCCGGTGGGGCTCAAATGTTCTCACTGCCGGGAGCGAGCGCGGAATTTCTGACCGTCGGTGCCAAGAACGTAAGAGAAACTAAAATGAAGCTCGCACGCATGGGAATAGCCCTCGTAGCTGCTGACACAGGTGGCAATAAGGGACGTACAATAGAATTTTCAACAGGAAACTGGATGTTAAAAGTAAAAACCCTCGGCAAGGGAATCAGCGAAATTTAATTCAGTGAGGAGTGAGAAGTTAGGAGTTGACATAAAAGATGACTTCAGAAGATGAGAAAAAATTATGGGAAGAATTTCTGGCCAGTTCGCGCTCCTTAGCCAAACGTGATGAAATAGTTATGAAATATCTCCCTTTAATAAAATATGTGGTCGGACGAATGGCTCTGACTCCTCCGCAGGGGCTTGATTATGAGGATTTATTGAGCTTCGGTGTGTTCGGCCTGCTCGACGCTGTAGATAAATTCGACCCGTCGAAAGGCTTCGTTTTCCAGACCTACGCGATCCCGAGAATACGCGGCGCGATCCTTGACGAGCTTAGGAAATGCGACTGGTACTCGCGTTCGGCGCGTGAGAAAGTTCAAAAGCTGAACAGATCCATGGAAAAAATCCTGCGCGACAGAGGCGAGCTTCGCGACGATTGGATCATGGAAGACATGGGCATCGACGAAGACGAATATTACGAGCTTCAGGAGTTGGCCGGGCGCGGATACATAACCTCGCTCGACGATACGACACCTCTTGAAGATGGCGAAGTCCCCGTTGAAGCTACTCTAGCCGACGATCGCGAAGGAATTTCGGAACGTCTCGACGAAGAAGCTGAGCGTCAGGAGTTGGCCGAAGCGTTGGCCGAGCTTCCCGAACGTGAGCGCACCATGTTGAGCTTGTACTACTACGAGGGGCTGAATCTCAAAGAGATCGGGCGCGTCCTTGGCGTTACGGAGAGCCGCGTCAGCCAGATCCACGGCAAAGCTCTCTCGATGCTCCGCGCGATTATGAAAGAGAAGATGAACCTGTAATGTTCGACAAAGATATTTTCTCTCTTGAAGCTCGCCCCGATGGAATATATTTGTCATGTTATGACAAGGACTTCAAAGAGAACGACGTATACGCCTACTTAAAAGAATATGGAATAGTCCGCTACGATTTCAAGGCCGTGCGGAAATTTTTGCAGGACAAAGAGACTTGTAAAATCTGCGTGCGAAACCCGGCTTTTGAGAAAGATGCGCGGATTTTGGTAACGCTCGCGAAAGATAAGATGACCGCTTCAGTCTCGATAGATCCTCCGTTCTTCGCGAAGCCGTGGCCGACTGAAGAAGACGTTTTGAAATCTTTGGCGGCTCATGGCGTGAAAGTTGGCGTGAATGTCGACTCGATCCGTTCGCTGTTGGCTCGCAGGTTGGCTAACGAGGCTGTCGTAGTCGCTGAGGGGATCAAGCCGATTGAGGGCAAGAACGCTTTCATAGAGTTAATCAAGGACCCGGATAAGCCGTTTGAAGTCCGCGACGATGAAAAAATAGATTTTTGGAGCAGAAGCACCATCGTAACAGTTCACCCCGGGCAGGAGATCGCGATCAAGCACCCGCTAGTGAACGGCAAGAACGGGATCGACGTTACAGGCGCAGTGGCCAAGGCCAAGCCCGTCAAGAATATCGAATTTTCTTTCGGTGAGGGGCTCGCGCGGGACGAGGATAACAGGCTTCTATTGGTCGCGACAGCCGAGGGACAGTTGAAGAACGAGAAAGGCCGCCTTGTCGTGTTGCCGGAGCTTGACATTCATAAAGACATAGATTTCGGGGTCGGGAGCATTGACTTCACAGGCGCGGTCAAAATTCACGGCTCAGTGCGCGAGGGCTTTCACGTGGTTGCGCAGGGAAATATTGAGGTCTTCGGGCCGGTCGAGGGCGCGGACATTGACTCGCAAGGTGTTGTTGTAATTCACGGCGGAGTTCGTGGCATGGGCAAGGGAACTTTGCGTGCCAACGGAGATGTAAGCCTCAACTTCGCGGATCAGGCCACAATAAGATCGGGCGGGACTATCCTCGCCAACAATGCGATATTACATAGTCATCTATACGCACAACGCGCCGTCATGGCTCTCGGAATGGGCAAGAAGTCCCAAATCGCCGGAGGACGCATCGAAGCCGGGTTAGAGGTCTCGTGCAACATTCTCGGCTCTGAAATGGGAACGAAGACCGAAGTTATCGTGGGGCTGCCGCCGGAAATGTTGGAGAAACGGAAAGTCTTCACCACCGAGGTAAAACGCTGCGACGAAAATTTAGAGAGGATCGAGCCGAATCTGCTTTTGCTAAAGAAATACGAGGCTGAGGGACTGCTCGACGACAAGAAGCGCGCCATGATGATGAACCTGACTAAGATGAAGCTCCAGCTTCAGGCCGCACGCGAGAATATGCAGACGGAGCTAGATGCCCTCCTCGAACAGTTGGAGCTTGTGAAAGACAAAGGCATCGTTAGAGTCAAAGATACGTGCTACGGCGGCGTAGTGATCTCCATTCGCGGGCTGTCGTACATCGTTCATGAGCCTTGCAAGTTCACGGCCTTTATCGCAGACGACGAGAAACGCGCAATAGTCCTCGTGCCTTATGACTACATGGGCGGACGCTTGGGCGGATAATCAGGGATTAGGAGTTGAAAAGTTATGCAGCCGGTTAGTATGTTAATGTCAAATCTGAACGTCGAAGCCAACACTCACCACGCCCCAAACGCTCTCGCAGCCGCTCAGGACACAGGCCAGAGCCAAGAGATAATCCGCGACGGCATCAGAATAGTTCAGACCGTTCAGGCAAGCGAGTCAGCAAAGGAAGCTCAGAGAGTTCACCGAAAGAACGAAAACGACGAACGTGATGAGCGCGAAGGCTCTCGAAAGAAACGAGACACCTTTGAACACATCGAAAAGAAAGAAGAATCTCCGAACAGCAACGCGCCTTTGATACGCGAGAATGTCAAGAGCAAACAGAGCTTCAATTTCTACGCCTAAAAATCTTCTCAGCCACGTGCTAAAATAACTCATCAGGCAGTTCAGACGGTCGCCGCGTCAACACCGCGGAGGAAAGTCCGGGCTTCACAGGGCAGTATGCCGGATAACGTCCGGCCGGAGCAATCCGAGGGAAAGCGCAACAGAAAACATACAGCCCCAAATTTTTTTTGCGGCAATGGTGAAAAGGTGAGATAAAAGCCCACCAGATACGGCGCAAGTCGTACGCTTGGCAAGCCCCATACGAAGCAAGATCGAATAGCGAGGGTTGAAGCTGCCCGCCGACCTCAGGGTACGATCGCTTGAGAAACTCCGCGAGGAGTCTTCCAGATAAATGACCGTTAAATAAATAAAACAGAACCCGGCTTACGAGCTGCCTCTCTTTTTTAGTTAGGGGTTAGGAGTGAGGAGTTAGGGGTGAAAATCAATTCCTGATCCCTAATTTGATTAACATTTAGGAGTGAGGAATTATAGAATTTTATGATTGGCAGTTGCGAGCCTTTGAAGACATCAAGGGCAGGAGTGCTGTCCTGTCGGCTCCTACAGGCTCGGGGAAGACTATGGTCTCGTATCTGTGGGCCGGGATCATCAACACCGACGGAAGCATTAATAAAAATACAGAAGCTAGGAGAATTATATTCACGGCTCCGATAAAGGCTCTCAGCAATGAAAGATATCTCGACCTCCGGCGAATGGGGTTCGATGTCGGACTAGAGACAGGAGACTTCAAACGCAACGAGGGCGCACGGATCATCTGCTGCACTCAGGAAATTTACACCGTCAAGTATTCACGCACTTCAAAACAGAAATTAATCATCGACGAATTTCACTATATTTTCACGGACGCTGACCGCGCCCGGACTTACATCGACGGCATAAGGAACACGCCGCCCGACACTGAAATTCTGGTCATGTCCGCGACTATGGGAAGTCTGAAAAGCGTCGGGAAATATTTATCTGCGCTATGTCGCCGCGACTTCATGATCTATGCCGGAACGACCCGAGCCACGGAGCTGATATTCACGCCAGACAAGCCCGTGAAGCTTCACGAAATTCATGACGCGCTCGTGTTTCTGTTCTCTCAGCGCGGAGTTGTGGAGCTTGCCGAGAAGATCGCCGACACACGCAAACGGATTCCGCCGGCTCACGTCAAGAGGCTCGAGGAGCTTGCGAAGATACTTGAAGTCAAGAGAATAATTCCGTATCTCTACCGCGGTGTCGGGATCTATCACGGGGGAATGTTGCCAAAGGAGAAATTGCTGGTCGAGTCGGCCTTTCACGAGAGGCTGCTTGATGTCGTCTGCGGAACGAACGCGCTCGCGCTTGGCGTGAACCTCCCGGCTCAGTATGTCGTGTTTGCTCAGCTCGTCAACTATTATCAATTCGTGCCAATAACCAAGAATGAATTTTTGCAAATGGCGGGTCGCGCCGGACGTAAGGGACTGTTCGATCCCGGTTACGTTACGTGGCTTCAGGACTCGCAGTTCGAGAGCGGCAGCTTCAACACCGGCGAAGTATTTGAAAAGCTGATGAGCAAGAACTCGGAAGCCGCCGTCATAACGCTCACGCCGTCATATGGAAAATTATTGCGTCAACAAGTCTTCCCGGAGGTTGAAGCCGAGTATATCGCCGAGAACTCTCTGCCGGCTCGCAAGCCCGAAATAGTCCTGAAGGAGATCGAGGACGCAATGCAGAAGATCAATCACGCCGCCTTGAAGATAGCCCACGGCAAATACAAAAAGAAATACAAGAAAATACTCGCCGAGATCTGGTATGACGAGATGGAAATCGAAGAAAATCTCGAGATGGCGCGGCTGTTCCTCGAAGATAACACTCCAAGCGCGTTGATGGCCGCGAAGATACTGACACCGTACGAGCGAAATTATTTGCAGGCTCTGTTGAAGGTCAAGAGGTTCGCCAACAGGCTCCCTTCGAGCAAAAGATTTCGAATGATGAGGGAGCTTAACGAGACCGTCAACACAATCGACCCGACAATCTACGGCTTCGAGGAGAAGATCGGCGAGATTGAGAAGAGCGGCCAAGGCTCGGAGACTTCAACCGAAACAAAAGGCGCGTGATTTTTTTCCTGACTGTGATTAAAATATTGCGCGTGAAAAAAATAAGAAGGAGCAAATAAAATTTTGAATCAGGAAAAAATTTATTCCGTCATGGTGGGCGAGACCCCGCTGGTGTTCAAGACGGGGAAGATAGCCAAACAGGCGGACGGGGCTGTGCTTGCGTCGCACGGTGAGACGGTGATCCTCAGCACGGCCTGCATGACGGAGACACCAAGGACAGGGATAGACTTCTTCCCGCTGACCGTCGACTATGAGGAGAGATATTACGCGGCAGGAAAGATCCCCGGCGGCTTCGTCAAGAGAGAGGGCAAGCCCGCAGACAGCGGCATATTAGGTTCAAGAGTCGCTGACCGCTCGATTAGGTCGCTGTTCCCCGACGACATGCACAACGATGTTCACGTAGTCAACACGGTCATGGCCGTGGATCAGATTTATCCGCCTCAAATCCTCGGCATCAATGGCGCAAGCGCGGCTCTCGCAATCTCAGGGATACCCTGGGGCGGCCCGGTTGGAGCTGTCAGGATCGGACTCATCGGCGGCAAGTTGATTGTCAACCCGACAGAAGCTCAAATGGAAAACTCGATGCTCAACCTGATAGTCGCGGGACACGAAGACGGCATCACGATGGTCGAGTCAGGCTCGTATGAAGTCTCGGAAGAGCTGCTGGTCGACGCTCTGGAGATGGCTCACTCGGAGATCAAGAAGATCATCGCCGTTCTGAAGCAAATGAAAGAGGAGATCGGCAAGCCTCTAATCGAAATTCCAAAGCCCGAAAAAATTCCCGAGATCGAGGACTGGATACGCGAAAATCTCGACGGCGAAGTTGATCAGGCGGTCAGGATCCACGAAAAGAAGCCGCGCGAGAAGAAAATAGACGAAATCAAAACCAAAGCCCAAGAACATTTCAGCGAACTCATCACACAAACACCCGACAAAGCAGATTACATCAAAGCGTTCATTGACGAGCGAGTTAAAACAATCATGCGCGGGATCATCATCAACGAGCATATTCGCGTTGACGGCCGCAAGATGGATCAGATACGTCCCATAACGTGCGAGCTTGATATCCTCCCGAAAGTTCACGGCTCGGCACTGTTCACGCGAGGCGAAACTCAGTCGCTTGCGATCACGACGCTCGGAATGATTGGCGAGGACGATCAGATCCAGGACGGGATCAAGCTGAACGAACCTGCGAAAAGATTTATGCTTCATTACAACTTCCCGCCTTACTCAGTCGGCGAGGTCAGACCCATCAGAGGCCCCGGCCGTCGCGAGATTGGTCATGGAGCTTTGGCGGAGAGAGCTTTGCTCCCGGTCATTCCGAGTGAGGAAGAGTTTCCGTACGTCATTCGCATCGTGTCGGACATCATGGAATCGAACGGGTCAAGCTCTCAGGCGAGTATCTGCGGCGGAAGTCTCTCGATGATGCAGGCGGGAGTCCCGATCAGGTGCCACGTCGCTGGAATAGCAATGGGACTGATCAAAGAGGGCGACAAAGTCCAAATCTTAACGGACATTCAGGGTCTCGAAGATCATTACGGCGATATGGATTTCAAAGTTGCAGGGACGCGAGCCGGAGTTACAGCCCTCCAAATGGACAATAAGGCCGGAGGCATCACTCGCGAGATCCTCGAGAGCGCACTGAGCCAAGCACGCCGCGCACGAATGCAAATTCTTGAAGAGATGGAGTCGGTTATCCCTGTCCCGAACAAGCTGTCGCCTAACGCGCCGAGAATAATCACATTCGCCATTGACCCGGATAAGATCCGCGAAGTCATCGGAGCTGGCGGCAAGGTGGTCAGGAGCATCACTCAGACGGCTGATGTCAAACTCGAAGTCGAGGACGACGGAATGGTTACGATCATGGGCGCGACTATGGAGAAGGTAGAGGCGGCTCACGCTATGGTGCTTGCTGTCATTCGCGATCTCACGGTCGGCGATGTCTATTACGGAACTGTTACGCGAGTAATGAACTTCGGGCCGTTCGTCGAGTGTCTGCCCGGCAAGGAAGGTATGCTCCACACCAGCGAGATCAGCACGCACAAAGTCGCTCACCCGGAAGATATCTTCAAGCCCGGCGATAGAGTTCTCGTCATGGTCAAGGAGATCGATGAGCAGGGACGCGCCAACCTCACGCGACGCAGGGTCATGGCCAACGAAGAGAAAATTCGCGAGGCTGGGTTAGCTTACGCTCTTCCTGATGAGCGCGAGCGCGACAACTTAATCAACAGTCTTGCCTCGAAAGATCGCGGCGGCTATAAATTCTCAATGCGCGACAGAGTCAACCCCAAAGACGCAAAAGTCAACACTAGCCAACATGTCGAGCGGGGCTACTCGTCGAACAGGTCAAGCCGAAACGACTTTGAGAACGCACGAGAAAGGCGCGGACGCGGAGAACGCAGGAGGTAAAAATTTTGGAGAAGATTGACGTTAAAATCTTTCGCGAGGCCAACACGATCGCGATCCCTGCATACGCTACGCCGAGTTCGTCAGGCGTTGATCTATGCTCGACGATGTATTGCATGATCAAGCCGGGCGAGCAGGCTTTGATACCGACGGGGATAAAAATTTCCATGCCCGAGGGCTACGAGGCTCAGATCAGGCCAAGAAGCGGGCTTGCGCTGAACCAAAAGATCACGATCCCCAACAGCCCCGGCACGATTGACGCTGACTATCGCGGCGAGATTCGAGTCCTCTTGCGCAACGAGGGCGAGGATCCTTTCACGCTCCGATTTGGGGACAGGATCGCGCAGATGGTCTTTGTTCCGGTCGTTCAGGCGAACTTCATACCGGTTAAGGAGCTTGACGAAACTCAGCGCGGCTCGGGTGGCTTCGGGTCGACCGGCATAAGGAATTAAAATCTCATCTTCCTAACTCCCCTCCTTTCATACAAAAAAATCAGTATATATTTTCATTGTTAAATCTCGCGACATGCTATAAAATCTTATTGTCATTTCGAGGAGGCAGTAAGAAATTTATTATGGACGATTGTATTTTTTGCAAGATTGCACACGGTGATATCCCCACAGATTTTGTGTACAGCGACGAGCATGTTGCGGCGTTTCGGGATTTGAATCCGCAGGCTCCCGTTCACGTTCTTGTGATCCCCAAAGAGCATTACGCTTCGGGCGTTGCCGTTGAGGATGCTTCGGTGTGGGCGAACCTTATGAGCAGTGCCGTAAAAATTGCCCGTGAACTTGGCCTCGAAAAAGACGGTTACAGAATGGTAATCAATACAGGCGAACAGGGCGGGCAGACAGTACCTCACCTCCATCTGCATTTGTTAGCAGGACGTAATCTCGGCTGGCCTCCGGGCTAACCTTTTAGCCGAAAGAATCCGAAGGGAGGGATTTAACATGACGACAGTAACCCGTAAGGACGGAGAGTCTCTTGAGGATACCCTCAGACGATTCAAGCGCGAAGTGGCCAGAGTAGGAACGCTTCGCGAGGCTCGCAGACGCGAACATTACGAGAAGCCAAGCGACGCAAAGAAAATTAAGCGCGCCGAAGCCGCCCGTAAGCGCAAGAGTATGCGGCACAGGAGTTCAATCTAGTTCACCAGCGGGGGCTTGAAACATAGCTCCCTTTTTTGTTCGTTTTGGAAAGGAGATTTTTTTATGTCACTAGCTCAGGACATTGCCCACGACCTCACGCAGGCAATGAAAGAGAGAACAGAGCCGAAACTTTCGACCCTCAGAATGTTGAAATCCGAGCTTCAAAAGCTGCAGGCCGACAAAGGCAAAAGCGCGGAGATAACCGACGACGACGTCTACACGGTCATAAAGAGGCTCATAAAGCAGCGAAAAGACGCCGCCGAACAGTACGCCGCCGGTGGCGCAAAAGACAGAGCCGAGAGTGAACTTTCGGAGATAAAAATCCTCGAACCGTATCTGCCTAAGCAGCTCAGCGACGAGCAGATCGACACGTTCATAGCCGAGGCCGCAAAGGAGATCAACGCCTCCTCATCTAAGGACATGGGCAAGCTGATGAAAGCTGTCATGGCTAAGGCAAAGGGTCAGGCAGACGGCTCGCGGGTCAAAGAGCGGGTCAACGAGTTCCTGCAGAAGCTATGAAAAAATTTTTTGTTCTGTTGCTGATCTTGGCTTCCGTCCCTGGGACGGCTCTGTGCGCTGACGTTGCCACAATGGAGCGTGAAGCTCTGGCTATGCGCGTGGAACTCAACAGGCTCGGAAGCTCCGGCGACCCTTTCGAGCGCGAGACGATACTCCAAAAGATCATAGACAAGTGCAAAGGCACTGAGGAAGCTGTCGTGGCGTATTGGGATCTCGCCGATCTGTATCTCGATGGCTTCCCGGAGGAGATGAGGAAGGAAGCCTGCGAGATGCTCGAACTTTGTTTGAAGACTTACCCCAACTCACCACGAGCTTCAATGATTAAATGCAAGCTCACAGAACTCTACGACGCTAAAGACGAACGACGCGCCGAACTCGTCAAGGAACTCAAGAACGACAAGACACTCCCAAATATTCTACGGGCTTCGCTTAATTGATTGTTCATAAATTACAGACATATCCACTGCGTAATTTTAACGATAAAGTAGTATAATGTCCGTGATTAAAAATTTTTCATGATAAAGCGAAGTGAATGTCTTGATGTCGAAAAAGATTTTTGCGTTTGTGTTTATGTTTCTGCTGTTGGCTCCGCCGGGGAGGGCAACGGCTAAGGGGAAAGAAAAATATATTCAGCTTAGAGATGTCGGGGCGTATCAGCTCGGCATGGACGAGTTCGTCGTGAGGCTCCATGGTAAGGATCTGCCGGTGCCTGTGCTTGACAATCACGGCAACTTGTTGGAGATCACCTTGAACGACACGATCATTAAGAACATAAAGAAAGTCGGCCAGTCGCTCAGGGAGTTTCAGGACAACGTGCCTGCGCTGGTGGGATTTTCGACTGAAAATATTTCCGACGACGAGGGTCAGAGAGTTCTCGTCCTTCTTGAAGCTGTGAGGCCGCTGGAAGCTCGACAGGTCGCAAAGGTTGTTGACGGCTGGTCGCTGAGGGTCAAGGTCGAGGAGGAAAAGAACAACTTCGTTAAGTTCGAGCCAACCGCAAAAGTCCCCAATCAGCCCGAAGCCTTCCTGCCTTTCAGAATGACCAACACCCTCAATACGGAATTTAGAGATGCCGAGCTTCGCGACGTGTTCAGGCTCATCATGGAGGAGTCAGGCAAGAACGTCATCATTGACAACTCGTTCCCGAAAGATATCGTGGTCAGTCTGACGCTCGTAGATATCAAGGCCGAAGAGCTTTTGAATTACCTGATGAACCAGTATGACCTCGCGTGCTGCGCGGCCGGGAGCAACACGATAGCTTTCGGAACTCGCGAGGCTCTGTACAAGCTGTCGGGCAAGCGGGAGATCAAGTCGTTCAGGATAGCTTACGCTGATGTCGCGGCGGTCGGGACGATGCTGAAAAATCTCGTCGCGCTTCAAGACTCCGAGTACACTCAGGACGACAGAATGAGGACTGTACATATCAACACGAACCCGGCGAAGATGCGCGAGGTCGAGGACGCTATCACGCGAATAGATGTCCCGGCTCAACAGGTCATGATACGAGCGAGTATCTTTGAGTTTGCCGACAATGCCACGCTCGACGTACAGGCGGCTATAAACGCCGTATATGACAAGTGGTCGTTCTCAAGCGATCCCGGCAATTCTATCTCCGGCGTGCTGTCTTACGTGGACCGCACATACTCGCAGGGACGTTCGGCCTTCGACAGGTACATAACGGGGGCGTTTCATGCTCTAGAGACCAAGAACAAAGGCAAGACGATCGCTAACCCGTCTGTAATCGCGATTGACGGGCAGGAGGCTAAGATAACGCTGAAACAAGACGTTCTGTACATGAAAGGAACTGACGATGACGGGCACCCGGAGTGGGACACGGTTGAGGTTGGGCCGGAGCTGACTTTCACGCCTAAGATCGAGGAGAACGGCTACATCAATCTCGACATCACAATCAACACGGGAGACTATTTGGGAAAGGACAATGACGACAACATTCAGACTACGGAGAGAACAGTCAAGACGAAGATCAGAGTCCGCGACGGTATGCCTTTCGTTGTCGGTGGTCTGTATCAGGACGGCAAGATTACAGTAGAGTCGCGAGTGCCGATAGTGGGGAACATTCCGCTGCTCGGCGAGCTGTTCAAGTACAGGAATACGGAGCATGATAAGACGCAGGCTGTCATGATCGTAACTCCTTACATTCTTAATTAGTGAGGAGTTAGGGGTGAGGAGTTAGGAGTTAAGCTCCGCTCCTCGAAAAAATCTTTGTCATGAGGGAAATTTTTATGAAAAAAATTGTGTTGACTTTAGCATTTGTGGTTTTGGCAGTGTCTTCGGCGTTTGCCGGGGACACTTCTTTTGATGTCATGATCGCCGGAGGCGGCACAGGAGGCACTGCGGCGGCTATTCAGGCTTCAAGAATGGGAATGAGAGTCCTCATCGTCGAGCCGACTTCCATGTTGGGAGGTCAGGCAACGGCCGCGGGGGTCTCGACCATGGACGACATGAGCCGAATCGAGAGCGGACTTTACAAAGAGTTCATCGACCGCGTGAAGAAATATTATGCCGACATGAAAAAATCTATCGCGACGCCGTACTGGAAAGAGCACGGCAAAGCCTTTGAACCCTCGGTCGGAGACGCGATACTCAAAGACATGGCCGCAAGCTCGGACATTCTCTTTCACTCCAGCATCGTCAGCGTTGACCTCGAAAGGAAGCTCGCGAGTGTCAAGACTCCCGACGGAGTTCGAGAGATCGGCTTCGGGGTCTTGATCGACGCTACCGAGTACGGAGACATTATTCCAATGGTCGGGGCACGATACCGCGCCGGCAACGCCATATCACCTAACATCAAGAAAGACTCTTTCATTCAAGACATCACATGGACGGCGATAATTAGAAAGTATCCTGACGGTGTCCCGGAGAGGCTCAGGCCGAAGAGTCCCCTGCCGGATTACGAGAAGGCCAAGAAGAATTATATGACGTACGTAACTAAAGACGGCTTCGACTTCCAAGGCCGCTATCCCGTCAAGATGCCCGTGAACTTGATCTCGCACAACGCATACAGAGCCGTGCCGGACTCGTTCGCGCCTGGGAGCTACACGGGAGCTAAAAAGAACTGGCCAAAAATTTCAAAGACCGGCGTGAATTGGGGCAACGACTACCCGGGAATGTATCTCCTCATGAACCACTACGGCCTCAACGTGATGTTCCTCGAAGACAAGGCGACACGCGCTCAAATGGAACGCGACGCGCTCATTAAGACACTTCACTTCATCTATTACATTCAGCACGAGCTTGGGGCTAACTGGTCGGTCGATGAACACGAGTACGGCGAACTCCCCGAGGCCGCCAAAAATTTCCCCGACGAATGGAAGGAGATCGCTCGACACATGCCGCCGATCCCGTACGTCAGAGAGTCCCGGCGAGTGTTGGGAGCTTACACGCTCAACTCCAAGGCCGTCCACGAGAACTCACTGAGCTGGCGCAACGGTCATAAAAATCACGAGTTCAGCGACGCTATCGCGATTGGCGGATACAACCTCGACGTTCACGGCGGTGATGACGATGACGACATCGAGAGCGAACTTGGCGAGAAGCAGTCCTCAATCTGGGGCAACATGCCGCAGGGGCCGTTCCAAGTCCCAATGAAGATTTTGATCCCGGAGAGCGCGGATAACTTCATCGTCGCCGAGAAAAATCTTTCAATGTCGCGTCTGGTGTCGAGCGCGCTTCGTCTCCAGCCTATCACGATGATGACGGGGCAGGCCGCAGGAGCTTTGGCCGCTGTCGCGATTAAATCCGGGCTTCAGCCGCGAGACGTTCAGCCTATCTATGTTCAGAAGAGATTAGCTGATGACGGCGTTGTGCTGTCGCTTTGCAACTACTCCGACGTGCCGCGAGAGAGCAAACACTTCGCGAGTATTCAAATCTCAAATCTATACGGCCTCTTGAAGCCTCGGACATATCCGAGCATGACGGGAGCCAATATAAACTCATCAGGCTCAAAAGGTCAGAAAGGTCGCTTCGGGGTCGACAAGTTCATAACGAAAAAAGATTTCGAGGCCATGATCGCGAGAGCTGAGGAGATCAAAGGCGCAAAGCTGGAGCTACCTCCGATCCCCGTTACAATGACGCGAGGCGATGCCGTCGACATGATCGTGAACGCTATCGCGAGTGAGGAGTGAGGGGGCTGCTAACTCTTCGCTGACTTCAACGCTATTTGAGCCTCGACAGCCTGCAACTGAGCGCGTAACGCAGCCTTAACTTTCTCATCAGTCTCGCGGTTGAGCTGTCGCTTGATTTCGTCGCGTTGTTCTTTGAGCTTCTCGAGTTCTTCATCTTCATCTTCGCTTTCAGTTTCATTAGCGCCTGACGTGGCCGGAGCTGCTCCCCCCGCGTTGGGCGTTTTTGATGTCGGCTGCCTATAGTCGACCTTCAAGTTGCCCTCGTCATCGTGCGACACGCTGTAGATCCCCTCGACCTCTTCGCCGACCGGGTTGGCCTTGTCGTACTCGTCGAGCTGTTGAACGTCCTGCGACTGCTCGGGTTGCTGAACCTGCTCGGTCTGCTTTCTGATCCGATACTGTTCGCTTGTCTGAATGTTGCTCTGTATGTTCTGAACGCTCATGAAAAACATCTCCTAAAAAATTTTCTGTAATAAAATAATTCTTAATTTTGAAGATTGCAAGGAGAAAAATTTTTATGCGAAAGTTTTTGGCAGCTCTGACGATCTTTGTGATGTCCGCGAGCCTCTCGCACTCCGCCGAAATCCCGCGAGCCAATCTCGACGAGGCCGAAAGATATTTCAACAACGCTTACGTTCATTTCATGCGCCGCGACTACAGGGAGGCTCAGGTCTATCTCGACCACGCCATAAACGAGAACACATACATGGTTGATTACTATCTGCTCAGTGCGTTGAACCTCAGCCGCATGGGCGACACCGAGGGGGCAATGTCCTCGATACGAAGCTATCTCGAAGTCCGACCGATGGACAGCTCCGCGCCGCGTATCCAAAATTATTTCGATGAGCAGGATCGAGTGCTGCGTACTGTCTTGGACACCGCGCCCGTGCCCGTGAGTTGGCGTTTCGCCGAGACCACCGTACAGACCGAATGGGACGCAGGCTACACACGGCCATTCAGCATAAAGGGGCTTGGGAAGGTCAGCACGCTCGGGGACATCGTGAGCATACCTGACACTTTCGGAGATCGAATATACGTTCGCAACGGCTCGAAGACTTTAGTGGCCGGAGCTTTCGGGATTGGGGGCGCAATGCGCGAGATCGAAGTCCCTGCGCCGGTGATAGCGTTGCCGCTCGGGGACGGGACATTCAGAGTCTTCTCCAGCAACGGAGATTTATACTCGCTGAAAAATCTCGACGCTGACATGAACGCGAGGCTTACATCAGCCGACTACTCGGAGTACATTGCGACATTGCCGTCTCTCGTTGTGTCGGACGCGGAGATAATCGCCGAAAATTTTTTCGCGGTAGCTGACCCGGCTGACAGAAACGTAGCTTTCTATAGCCTCCTGCCGTCGGGGCTTCGTGTTCGGACATGGGAGCCGCCGCTCGGGGTCGGGGATCTTCTCTTCGAGCCTGTGGCGATTGAGGGCTTCGCGGATTGGCTGGCGGTAGCCGACAGAGCCAACAACAGAATTTATATCCTGAACGCAATGAGCCGGGAATATTTTGACATTCGCGGGATCTCGAAGCCTCGCGATTTGATATGGTCGCAATTCGGGGATCTGCTCGTGCTGACGGAGGACGGCGATGTTTACGACTTCACGATAGACTTCGGAACTCGCACGTACGCGAACAGACATTCGGGGCCGCTGCTGTCGGGCATGGAAAATATTTGGTCGTTCTTTCACTCGGCTTACGGTGATGTCAATTGGATGGATATCGGAGCGTCGAGGATCTACAAATCGATCATGATCCCCTCGCGTGAGGACGTGCCGGGCTTCCTGAGCATCTACAACCCCGTCATGGCGACAGGCACGGAGAATAACGAGAGCTTCATACTCGATGCTACGCTGATGACACCGTTCATAAATTACTCGCACAACACTCGCATCATAGCTCAGGGGGTCTGGAACGAACGCAACATGCGCTGCAACGTCATGTGGCAGAGGCCGAAGAATTTTGACGCGCTGCTGATCCATGCGCCAATGCCGAGGGGGCAGGCGTTCCCGCTGAACGTCAGGCCGGCTCAGGTCAACTCCGGGCTTGACATTCATACGGTGCTGTCGTCGTTTTGGCTTCTTCACAAGGACACACTCACGAACATAATCATCGACGCTTCGATCTCAATGAGAGCCGACGATCTGCTGATGCTGTTGAAGTTTTGCGTGTTGAACGGCTTGGAGCTTGATATCTATGCGCGCGACATTCCGTCGCTGGGGCTGAAGCGTGCGAGCGCGTTCACGGGAGGCCGGACGATCTACTCGATGGCTGACACGATAAACCTCCCAGTGAAGATGACACACCTACAAATTCAGATGCCACTGCCGGAGGAGCTGTCCTCGTCGGGGTATCCGGGTCGCTCAATGCTCGCTATGTTCTTGGACGCGGGGCTGATACAGTCGCGGGCGTGGATACCGCTGTACCCGGATATGTTCGAGCGTTGATTACACGTCGAGGCAGCTTCCGCCTATGAACTCGCGAATTACGGAATTGTTCGGGATCCCGTCGTTGTTGAGAGCCGGGACGAAGCGCAGAATGTTCAACAGCCTCAGAGCCTCGCTGAACACCGAGGAATTTTCATCGACCGTATGAAGCAAAGGCTCGACGTAAGGTTTCAACACTCCAAGCTCGTAAGGAAGCGCGGAATTGAAGATCGCGTTAGCTCGGCTCCGATACGGGAAGATGTATTGCTTCGCGCCCCTGATGACCTTCGGGTAAACTTCCAACGTAACCTGCGCGCTCTTGCCCCTCGTCCGATAGTCGCGGATTATCCGGCGCAGTAATCTGTTGTCGCTGGTGCTGGTTCGGTTGTGAGGGTCAATGCAAATCCCCGTCAGCGGCGACACGAAGATCCCGTAACGCTTCTCCTCCGGCAACATGTCCAAAATCCTATCGTTCAGGCCGTGGATCCCCTCCATTATAAGAACGTCGGAGGGCTTCAGCTTGATGACCTTGCCCGGCTCCTTCTTGCCCGTTATGAAGTTGTATACGGGAGTGATGACCTCCTCACCGGCGAGGATCCTCGTGAGGTTGTCCCCCAACAGATCCAGATCCAAAGCGTCGAGCCGTTCGTAATCATATTCGCCCGTCTCGTCCTTGGGGGAGTCCTCGCGCTCCTTGAAATAATTATCGAGCGGCAGCGTCACGGGAGTCTTTCCGCACACCATCAACTGAACTTTGAGACGCTCCGAGAATGTCGTCTTGCCTGAGCCTGAAGGCCCCGCGATTGTTACGAAGTTGACAGGTCGTGAGGCAATGTCCTCGGCAATGCTCCCGAGCTTCTGAGAGTGAAAGGCCTCGGCGATCAACACAAGCTCTTGAATCTTTCCGGCCGTAACGCGGTGATGAAGTTTATTCAAGTAGTTGAGGTCGAGAACCTGCAGCCAATGAGCGTAATCGAAGAAGATTTTCCCCATCGACGGCTCAAGCTTCAGCTCGGGCATCTCCTCCGGCGCGTCAGGCTTTGGGAACCTCAGCAACATTCCTTGACCGTACAGCACAAGATCGAACACTCGCAACAGCCCCGTCGACGAAGCCAGCGGCCCGCCACAGAAATATCCGTAACGTTCGCCGCACCTGTAGACCTCAACGGGGTCGAGATTTGCTCGCACGAAGAGTTCCGCGATCTCCGGCTCGTCCTGACGCTGAAAGACTCTCCGCGCCTTGTCGATGGTCAGGATCTCGCGCACTATCGGAGTGTCTCGGCGGATTATCTCGCTCATCTCGATTTTAATTTTATCTATGTCGGCTTGCGTAACGTCGCTGTCCTCGAACTCCCAATAGTTGCTCTCAGCTATCGAGTGTCGCAATATGACTTTCTTGCCCAGCACTCGCTCACACGCGATTATAAGAATGAAGCCGAGCGTTCGTTTATAAATTCTCTGACCTGTCGGCGAGGTCGCGGGGATAAACTCGACTGTCGCGTCCTCGTCAACGATCCAGTCGAGCGGGCGCGTGTAGTTGTTGACGAACCACGCTATGACGCGTCGCTGAGGCATGTCGTGCTTGGTCATCATCTCGCTCATAACGTCGTGGCCGGTTACGGGAGCTTCGCCGGCGATGTAGCTTGCTACGTAGGTGTCTCGCTTGACCGCGGGCGTTAATACGCAGACTGTGAATGACATTGAAATTTCTCCTTAAACAAATTTTTTTTTCGCGATTATAACACTTTGTGAGGTAGGAGTTAGGAGGGAGGAGGTAGGAGTTGTATCGTGGGTGAGTTTGTGATACAATACACCTCGAAGCAGCTTTCGTGAGTCAGCGGAGGCTGCTTTTTCAACTACCTTTGCAACTACAAAAACTCAAAAATTTTTCAGACCTCACAACCTGCCACGGAGCAATTGCCAAAAATAAATCAACGAGATTTTACGAGCCTAGCTGTTCGACAAGCCCAAAAATTTTTTGAACTTCGCGACCCATCGACTGACACCGCCAACTCTCCTATCGCCTTGCTGGGTCAATAGCTCCTGCGCCTTGTCATGTCCCTGACTTGCGGCTCTGCGAAGCCACTTGACAGCTTCGGGGTAATTTTTCGCAACTCCCTCGCCCTTGCCATACGCTAGACTGACATTGAATTGAGCGTCAGCGTCTCCCTGCTCGGCAGCTTTAGACCACCACTTGAAAGCTTCGCTCGCGTCCTGTTTAACGCCGTTGCCAAGGTGATAGAGATTTGCGAGATTGCGCTGTGCGTTAACGTCCCCTTGTTCCGCGGCTTTGCGATACCACTTGACGGCCTCGGAATATTCTTTGCGCTCGTCATATAAGAGTCCGAGACAGAGCTGTGCATCCGCTGACCCCTGCTCTGCGGCTTTGCGGTAATATTTGATGGCTTCGTCCCTGTCTTGCGTTACGCCAATGCCTTTGCCATACATGAGACCGACATTAAACTGAGCGTCAGCGTCTCCCTGCTCGGCAGCCTGTCGATAATATTTGAATGCTTCGTTTTGATCCTGCGTTACGCCAAGTCCGAGATGATAAAGGTTCGCGAGATTGCGCTGTGCGTCTGCGAGACCCTGCTCCGCCGCTTTGTGATACCACTTGACAGCCTCGGAATACTCTTCGCGCTCATCATATAAGAGTCCGAGATTGTGCTGTGATGGCGCGTGTCCTTGCTCTGCGGCTTGACGGTAATATTTGATGGCTTCGTCTTTGTCTTGCGCTACGCCGGTGCCCGAGTCGTACATGTAGCCGATATTGTGTTGAGCTTCGGCGTTGCCCTGTTCGGCGGCCATTCGATAATATTTGAGAGCTACAGCATACTCTCCGAGTTCAAAGCACTCGTTCCCGAAGCTGACCTGCGAGTCAGCGTCTGACAATAACAATATATTCACGATAAATCACTCCTTTCGGAAAAATTCGCCTGATTTTATAACAATGTCTACGTTATTATGTTTATGTTGACCCCCCTCCGGCCGTCGCCGGTTTCCCCCCTTGAAAGGGGGGACGAGAAACCCCGTTGTCGCCTGCGTTATCCCTAGGGGAGGTGGCTCACAACGCGAGACGGAAGGGTCATATCTTCATTTTTCAAGTGATGTTACTTCGAACACGTTCCGT
>JAFSJO010000010.1 GCA_017449415.1 Synergistaceae bacterium | reverse complement strand
CCTAACCCCTAACCCCTCACCCCTCACTCTGAGAGCGTCTCTCGGGTCAGCGCGTCGTGAGTAAGCCACGATCGGGAGAGCTTCGTTGACGTTCGCGGGAAGATCTTTCAAGCTGTGGACGGCCAAGTCGATCTCGCGACCCAACAGAGCCTGCTCAAGTTCGAGCGTGAACATGCCCTTGATGCCCGACGGGTCGGACGAGAAAGGCGAGAGGTTTCGATCTCCCGAAGTTTTGATTTTGATGATGGATATGTCAGCGTCGCGATAGCGTCTCATGATCCCGTCCGAGATGATCTCAGCCTGCGCGACTGCGAGAGGGCTTGCGCGTGTTCCGATTTTTATTTTCAGTGTCATGATTTTTATGTCGTGTCCCTGTTATACTTTTGATTATGAAATTTTACGCCGGAGATGAGAAAAAAACATGCCAGACGAATTAGACCCGACTACAGCGCGATTGGTCTCGGAGTTGGCGGCCAGCATCTTGCCCACGCTCTCGAAGTCTTTGAACTCAGCGATACACGCCGAGGACTTCATCAACGCCATAGATCGCACGAACATGATCTCGCAGGATTTGAGAAATCAGATCGAGAAGTCCATACGCTCCGGGATAGACGACAACCGGGCGGCGCGCAGCATGATGATGCAGTCGATGCGCAACGTGTTCGACGAGATCTCGGCCGTCAGAAAGGCACTCGAAAAGATCCCCGACAACATCGACGCGGCTGTGAAGAGCAACACACCCGAGGACAACGCCAGCCCCGAGATATTGCAGGAGCTTGCGCGAATATCGGAGATGATCAACGAGCTTATCATCGGCATCAAAACTTTCAGCGAGGTCTACGCGAGTGACAAAGAACAACAAAGCTCCGAAGCTGCGACGCTCGGGACTTCAAACGACGAGAACTCAACGAAGCTCGAAAAGTTGCTGAACAGTTCACTGCCCGGGCTTGAAGGTCTCGTCAAAGCTCACGAGAAAGCTCAGAGCCGGGAGCTTGAATCTTTCTCAAAGGAGATCTCCGCGCTTCATCGCGAGAATGACAAGACTATAATATTTCAGATTAAGAAGATCGTTGCGGAAGAAGCCGAACGACGCACGGACGAGATCGTCTCGCGGGTCGAGGAGGAGATCGCCTCGCGCAGTGCCAAAGCTATGATGCTCCTGAAGATCATTGCGGGGCTGTCCGGCGCGTGCGTGATCTTGTCGCTGATAAAATTTTTTATATGAATGAGGAGGCTAATACATGGCAGTTATTCAGATTGTTCAATGGGACGATAAACTAAATTCAAATGACGTACTCGCGTGGCGATACATCGACCGCAAGAACCCCGCGAAGAGTGATGAGCTTGGCAACTGGACGCAGTTGATAGTCCGCGAAAATCAAGAAGCTATTCTGTTCCGCGACGGTCAGGCGTTGGATCTGTTCCGCGCGGGGCGGCACTCTCTATCCATGGACAATATCCCGATGCTGCGGCGGCTGCTCAACATACCGACGGGCGGCGAGAGTGCTTTCAAGGCGGGCGTGTGGTTCGTCAACAAGGTCAACGTTCTCGACATCAAGTGGGGAACTCCGACTCCGATCCTGCTGAAAGATCCCGAGTATCAGATCCCTATCTACGTTCGCGCTTTCGGTCAGTTCGGTCTGAGGGTCAGCGAGAGCCGTCAATTCGTCCTGAAGCTCGCCGGCAATAAGACGGAGCTAACGCGCTCGGACATTGAAAGCTACTTCAAGGGTCTCATTCTCTCGAAGATGGGCGACATGATCTCGACCTACATAGCTCACAAGAAAATCAACGTCTTCGAGATCAATGCGTATCTTGAAGACATGTCCAACGAAGCTGTCGATAAAATCCGCGCTGAGTTCATGAACTTTGGGATCGAGCCGTTGAATTTCTATTTTGGCTCTGTGAACGTCCTCGACGATGACGAGGGCATCAAGAAGCTCAAATCCGCGATGAGTGAACGAGCAAGCATGAACGTGATCGGCTACAACTATCAACAGCAGAGATCTTTCGATGTCTTGGAGGCGGCGGCTAAGAACGAGGGCGGCTCGTCGTTGCTCGGCGCAGGCGTGGGACTTGGCGCAGGTATGGGAATGGCCGGGCCAATAGGTCAGATGGCGGCTCAGATGAACCAGTACATCAACCCGACCGCGACCCCTCCAGCTCCTCCGGCGGCTCCGGCTCCGACCCCGACAACTCCAACTCCTACCTCCTCCCTCCTACCTCCTACCTCATCGACGTGTCCGTCATGTGGTCAGCCAGTGAGCGAAGGCTCGAAGTTCTGTCCCAACTGCGGCGCGAGACTTGTGTGCCCCAACTGTGGGAACGCGTTGATCCCCGGCGCGAAGTTCTGCCCGAATTGCGGGAATAAAATTTAGCGGCCATGTTAGTATTCTGCAAAGATAAAATCCTGTGCAAAGGCACGACCTGCAACCTGACGGAGGATTACGTCCTCTCGCGAGGCAACATGAACATTCTGCGAATCTCTCGCGATCTCCCGGCTGTGTGGCAAGCTGATCACCCTTGGGTCGACGTTGACGGTGTCGAGAGGCTCGCTCTTGATGAGAGGCTGTTGACGCTGCGCGAGTTCTTGAATGCGTGCGACGATAGTACCCGAAGGATCGTTACCCGGGCGTGGCAGTTCCGCAACTGGTTCAGAGATGTGAAGTTCTGTTCGCATTGCGGCGGCAAGCTCTCACCCAGCACCACGGACTTCGGGCGAAAGTGCGACGAGTGCGGCGCGATGTTCTACGCTCCATTGTCTCCGGCGGTCATAACGGCGGTTGAACACAAAGGGCGGCTGCTGCTTGCTCACAACACTGCGTGGCACAACGACCGCTACAGCGTGATCGCGGGCTTTGTTGAGCCGGGCGAGACTCTCGAGGAGGCCGTTAGGCGTGAGATCCGCGAAGAGGTTGCGATCGAGGTTAATGACGTGAAATATTTCGGCTCTCAGCCGTGGCCATTCCCCAACTCTTTGATGTTCGGATTTACGGCCAAGTACGCATCAGGCGAGCTTAAACCCGACGGGACGGAGATATCGAGCGCGGGCTTCTGCTCCCCCGAGGATATCAGGCGAATGAACCTTCCGGACAATGCCAGCATTGCGCGAAAGCTAATCGAGAACTTTTTGCGAAATCATTAAGTGGTAAAATTCACTCCTAACTCTTCACTAACATGAAAAGGAGAGAGATTTTTATGAGCGGAGTCAAAAAGTTGAACCAGATATACGAGGGCAAGGCCAAGAAGGTCTTCGCGACCGACAGCCCGGACTATTACATCGTCGAATACAAGGACGACGCGACAGCTTTCAACGGCCTCAAACATGGCACGATCTCCGGCAAGGGTGTAATCAACAACAAGATGAGTAACGCAATGTTCGCTCTGTTGGAGAAGCACGGAGTTAAAACTCACTTCGTAGAGCAGCTCAGCGACCGCGAGACAGTCGTGAAAGCCGTGAAGATTGTCCCCCTCGAGATCATTATCAGGAACGTCGCCGCGGGATCTTTCTCGAAGCGTTACGGTGTCGCCGAGGGCACGGCCTTGAAGTGTCCGACGCTCGAATTTTCATTGAAAGATGACGCGCTGAATGACCCGCTGATCAACGACAGCCACATAATCGCGCTCGGGGTTGCGACAGAGAAAGAGCTTGACGAGATCAGAGCGATGGCTTACAAGGTCAACGACGTTCTGAAAGATTTCTTCATGAGCATCGGCGTGAAGCTCATCGACTTCAAGATCGAGGCTGGACGGCTCGCGAGCGGCGAAATCATTTTGGCCGACGAAATCTCGCCCGACACGTGCAGGTTCTGGGACGCGAAGACCAACGAGAAGCTCGACAAGGACAGGTTCAGAAGAGACCTCGGCGGTGTCGAGGAGGCTTATCAGGAAATCTTCAGCCGTATCAACAATAAGTAAGAATGTCATCAGAAATTCACGAGGAGTGCGGAGTGATTGGGATTTATTGCAGCGACGAAACTCATAACGCCGCTCATTTAGTTTATTATGGCCTGTATGCTTTGCAGCATCGTGGGCAGGAGAGCGCAGGTCTAGCCGTCAATAATCACGGAGCTATGGAGCTTCGCAAAGGTCTCGGCCTCGCTGGGGAGGTCTTTCGCGGTGAAGATTTCTCGAACTTGCCCGGCAACATCGCTATCGGCCACGTGAGGTACTCAACCGCCGGAGACGGAAGCGTCAGGAGTGCGCAACCCCTAGCGGCGAATTGCAGGCTTGGCGAGATAGCTCTAGCTCACAACGGAAATTTAGTCAACGCCGACAGCCTCCGCGAGATGTTGACCGACGAGGGCATCGTCTTTCACACGACCAGCGACTCGGAGTCGATATTGAATTTAATATGTCAGCACGGCACGCGCGGCATCGAAGCCGGGATCAAAAACGCCATGAGCTTAATCAAAGGCGCGTATGTTCTCGTCATCACGATCGGCGACAAGCTAATCGGAGTTCGCGACCCCTATGGCCTGCACCCGCTGTGTATCGGCAAGCTGGCGAATGACTTGGGCTATGTCTTGGCCTCGGAGACGTGCGCACTCGAAGCTCTTGACGCTGAGTTTGTCAGAGACGTTCAGCCCGGCGAGATCGTCATCATCGACAAGGAGGGCTTGAAGTCAGTTGAGCCGTCGCGACGCTGCAAGAAGAGTTTGTGTGTCTTTGAGCTTGTGTATTTCGCCCGGCCCGACAGCATCGTTGACGGCGTGAGCGTGTACGAGTTTCGCCGACGTTGCGGAGCCATGTTAGCCGCACAGCGAAATATCGAAGCTGATATGGTGATGGCTGTCCCGGACTCAGGAGTTCCCGCCGCGATCGGATACGCCGAAGCCTCAGGGATCCCCTACGGCGAGGGCTTAATCAAGAATAAATACATGGGCAGAACTTTCATCTTGCCGTTGCAGGAGATGCGCGACGACGCTGTGAGAATAAAGCTCGCTACAATCCGCCGCAACATCGAGGGCAAAAGGTTAATCCTCATTGACGACTCGATCGTTAGGGGCACGACCTTGAAGCGCATTGTCGGACATCTCAGGGACGCAGGAGCGAAAGAGATCCATGTGTGCGCGGCCTCGCCGGAGGTGAAGTTCTCGTGTTACTTCGGGATCGACACGCCGCACCGCGAGAAGCTGATCGCCGTCCAGAAGACTCCGCAGGAAATTTGCGAGTACATGGGCGCGGATTCGCTCACGTATCTCAGTGAGGAGAGCCTGAGGCAGGTCTGCGGTCAGGATTTATACTGCAAAGCTTGCTTTGACGGCAACTACCCGATGGAAGTTCCAGTGTAAAGTTAGGAGGTGTCGTTTGAGTGGTTATCAATCTGAGTCCTGAACTCGAAGCGAGAGTCGCTAAATGGGGACATGAGTTTAACAGACCGTGCGAAGATTTGGCGGTCGAGCTTCTCGAAGAATATTTTGAGGACAGCGATACTGGCGCGAGAATTGCCGAAGCTGTAAGAAACGGAGAAACTGATGTATATTCCTGGAACGAAGTGAAGAACGGGCTCTATGCGCTGGCGAATTGAATTTGAAAGAAACGCGAGACGCTATTTTGAAAAGCTGGATAAACCGATTCAAAAGCAAATAGAAAACTATTTGGACAAACTTGTACAACTTGATGATCCGAGACAGCGAGGTAAGGGGCTTACGGCCTCACGAAGCGGTCAATGGCGTTACCGCGTTGGAGATTATCGGATCATATGTGAAATTCAAGATAGCGTTCTAGTTGTGCTTATTCTTGAAATAGGACATAGGAGCAATGTTTACTGATGGAAGTTCCAGTGTAAAGTTAGGAGTTTTTTGAATGGACATAACATATTTGCTTTGGCTTCAGGATTTACGGAACGGAATGAACGATGCTTGGACTCCGTTCATGGAATGGATTTCATATTTCGGCATAAGGAACATAATTCTTCTGCCGGTGTTCGTGTATTGGTGCCTTGACAAGCACAAGGGCGAGTTTATTCTCGCGGCATGGAAGATCAGCCAGACCATAAACTCGATAGTGAAGCTCACGGCCTGCGTATATCGTCCGTGGGTGAGGGACGCGAGGATCATTCCGGCCGGGGACTCTATCAAGACGGCGGGCGGCTATTCGTTCCCGAGCGGTCATACGATGATGGCGACCCCGATATACGGCGGACTTGCGACTATCACAAAGAGCAAACTCGCGCGGATGTTTTGGGTCGCGTTGATATTGATCACGATGTTTTCGCGGAATTATCTCGGCGTTCATACTCCGCAAGATGTTCTCGTGGGAGCTGCGCTCGGAGTTTTGTCGATATATATCGCTCAGTGGATGATGAATTACCTTGACCGAAAGCCCGAAAAGCGCGGTCTCGTCATGTCAGCTCTCTTTGCGGCGGGCGTGTTGACGATGGTCTACGTTACTTACAAGCCTTACCCGATGGATTACGTCGACGGAAAATTGTTGGTCGACCCGGTGAAGATGCAAATCGACGCTTGGGGAGATGCCGGAGGCTTGCCCGTGATTGCGCTGGCTTGGTACATCGAAAGACGCTGGATTAATTTCACTCCGACGGGCTTGAACTTCAAAGGCGTGATCCTCGGCGCGATCGGGCTCGTTATCTTGGCTTTCATGACTGAGTGTCTCAAAGACCCGTTGAAAGTCGCGTTCGGTCAGCACCTCGGGAAGTTCGCGTATCAAGTTGTGTTCTTCTTCTACGTGATGATCTTGTGGCCGCTGGTCTTGAAACTTTTCTCGCGAGGCAGTAAGAGCTAAAAATTTTTTGAACTTGTGCTAGAATTTAGCGCAGGTTTATGCGGGGGTGGCGGAATGGCAGACGCGCCAGACTTAGGATCTGGTGTCATTGACGTAGGGGTTCAAGT
>JAFSJO010000082.1 GCA_017449415.1 Synergistaceae bacterium | reverse complement strand
GCGTCGGGTGGGTGGGTGGGGGGACGCGGCTGTCAAAGCTGCTTAGAACAATCCCGAAATTTTTCCGTTCTCGTCTACGTCAATGTTAAAGGCCGCAGGTCTCTTTGGAAGCCCCGGCATCGTCATTATCGTTCCGGTTATCGCAACGAGGAACCCCGCGCCTGCCGACAGTCTCACCTCACGTACAGTGATCCTGAAGCCTTTTGGCCGTCCGATGATCGCAGGGTCATCAGTCAGCGAATACTGCGTCTTGGCCATGCACACCAGCAGATTATCTTTCCCGACCTCGTGAATGAGCTTCAGATCTTTCTCGGCCTGCGGCGTGAAGTCGACCCCGTCAGCTCCGTAAATCTTTGTCGCGATCGCGTTGATCTTCTCTTTTGGAGTCATGGACTCTTCATATATGAATTTGAAGTCTGAAGGTTTCTCGCAAGCCTCAACGACCTTTCTCGCAAGTTCTTTTCCGCCCTCGCCGCCTTTTGCCCACACTTCAGTCAGAGCGAACGACGCGCCAAGCTCCTCGCATTTCTTCTCGACGAGTTCAAGCTCTTTGTCTGTGTCATTCGTGAAGCGGTTTATCGCGACGACGACGGGCAAGCCGTATTGCTGAATGTTCTCGATATGCTTCAAGAGGTTCGGTATCCCGGCTTCGAGTGCGCCGAGATCTTCGTGACCAAGCTCCGTCTTCGCGAGGCCGCCGTGCATCTTCAAGGCTTTCACTGTCGCAACCACGACGACCGCAGAGGGTTTCAGTCCGGCCATTCTGCATTTGATGTCGAGGAATTTTTCCGCGCCAAGATCCGCTCCGAAGCCCGCCTCCGTCACGAGGTAATCCGCGCATTTAAGCCCCAGCCTCGTCGCCTGTACGCTGTTGCAGCCGTGTGCAATGTTCGCGAAAGGTCCGCCATGAATGAAAGCCGGGTTGTTCTCGAGGGTCTGCGCGAGGTTGGGTTTGATCGCGTCCTTCAACAGAGCCGCCATAGCTCCCGCCGCGTTGATGTCCTTGACGGTTATGGGCTTGTTGTCGTACGTGTAAGCGATGATCATTCGCCCGAGACGCTCTTTCAAGTCCATGATGTCCATCGACAGGCAGAACACCGCCATAACCTCCGAAGCTACGGTGATGTCGAAGCCATTCTCGCGCGGAACTCCGTTGGCTGTGCCGCCAAGTCCGATCACGATGTGGCGCAATGCTCTGTCGTTGATGTCGAGAACTCGACGGAACACGATCCGACGAGGGTCAATGTTCAGCTCGTTGCCTTGTTGTATGTGGTTGTCGAGCATGGCCGCGCAAAGATTGTGAGCTGTCGTGATCGCGTGGAAGTCTCCCGTGAAGTGAAGATTAATGTCCTCCATCGGCACGACTTGAGCATAACCGCCGCCGGCTGCGCCGCCTTTCATTCCGAAACTTGGCCCCAAGGAAGGTTCACGAAGAGCCGCGCAAGCTCTCTTTCCGATCTTGTTGAGACCGTCTGTCAGTCCGACAGTAACGGTGGTCTTGCCCTCTCCGGCAGGCGTGGGGCTTATCGCCGTAACGAGTATCAGCTTCCCGTCGGGCTTGTCTTTCAATCCTTTGAGGACGGACGGAGAAATTTTTGCCTTGTATCGCCCGTAAAGCTCTAAATCTTCCTCTTTGATCCCTAGCTTTGCGGCGACGTTCACAATGTATTCGGGCTTTGAAGCCTGAGAGATTTCAATATCGCTTGGTACTGACATAAGATAACGCTCCTAAAAAAATTTTTGAATATTTTACTATAATAATCTCGTTAATGATTTAAGAGTCAGGAGTGAGGAGGTCATACATGAAGAAAATAGCCTTTATAGGAGTCGGGAGAATGGGCAAGCCGATGGTCAAGAATTTGGTGAAGCTCGGCTTCGACGTTCACATATACGCACGCTCCATCATGAAAGTTTATGACGTTATCAGCAACGGCGCGAAGTATCACAACTCCGTGAATGACTGCGTGAAAGAATGCAGCGTCATCATAACCATGCTCGGCGTACCGAGAGATGTCGAGGAAATTTATTTCGCTTCAGGCGGAGTTCTTGACAGCGCGGCTCCGGATTCCTACGTTATCGACATGACCACCACAAGCCCGACTCTCGCGAAGATGATTAACGAAGAAGGTACAAGACGCGGCCTCCGTGTCCTCGATGCGCCTGTCTCTGGCGGTGTCTCTGCGGCCAAGACCGCGAAGCTCTCGATCATGGTCGGAGGCAATGAGGACGATTACGTCGCATGTCTTCCGCTCTTCCGCGCTATGGGCACCAACATAAACTACATGGGCGAGTCAGGTATGGGGCAGCACGCCAAGCTCGCCAACCAGATCATAATCGCCGGAGCTATCGCCGGAGTGTGCGAGGGAATGACCTACGCGAAGTCCAAAGGGCTGGATATGTCAAAATTTCTTCGGGCAGCTTCGACGGGCGGAGCGAGTTCAAGGCAGCTCGAAACAGCCGCACCGAAAATTCTCGACAGGGATTTCACGCCGGGATTTTCGATCAAGCATTTCGTTAAGGACATGTTGCTCGCGCTCGATGAGGCCAAGAAAGAATATCTCGATCTCGATGTCCTCGTTACGGTCATGAGCCACTACAAGAAGCTCGAGTCCGACGGCATGAGCGAGAAAGGTATGCAGAGCTTAATCAAATACTACGAAAACTAACGATAGGGGATAACGATGAGAAACTACGCAGCAGAGTCATTGAAGCTTCACGAAGAATGGAAAGGAAAAATCGAAGTCATTGCGACAGTGCCGGTGGCCACCAAAGAGGATTTGTCCCTCGCGTACACGCCCGGGGTCGCTGAGCCGTGTCTTGCGATCCAGAAAGACATCGACAAGAGCTACGAGCTTACGCGCCGACATAATCTCTGCCTCGTCGTGACGGACGGGAGCGCGGTGCTTGGGCTTGGCGACATTGGCCCGGAGGCTGCTATGCCGGTCATGGAAGGCAAGTGCGTTCTGTTCAAGTCATTCGGGGGCGTTGACGCGTTCCCGCTGTGCGTGAAGACCAAGAACGTCGATGAGTTCGTTGAGACCGTCTACAACATCTCAGGCTCGTTCGGTGGGATAAACCTCGAAGACATTGCCGCGCCTCGATGCTTCGAGATCGAGAGGAAGCTGAAAGAACGTTGCGACATTCCGATCTTTCATGACGACCAGCACGGTACGGCGGTGATAACCCTCGCGGGGCTCCTGAATGCTCTCAAGGTCGTGGGCAAGAAGCTCAGTGAGGTCAAAATCGCCGTCAACGGAGCAGGCGCAGCCGCCATAGCAATCACAAAGTTATTGGTCTCGGCGGGGGTCAAGAACATCACTCTGTGCGACAGGACGGGAACGATCTTCAAAGGCCGCGAGAAAGGAATGAACTGGGTCAAGAACGAAATCGCAAAGGTTACCAACCCCGAGGGCATCAAAGGCAAGCTCGCTGACTCGATGAAAGGCGCGGACGTATTCATCGGCGTGTCAGCCCCCGGCGCGGTCAATGGCGAGATGGTCAAGTCGATGGCCAAAGACCCAATCATCTTCGCATGTGCCAACCCGACGCCCGAAATCTTTCCCGAGGAGGCCAAGGCCGCAGGCGCGAAGATAATCTCGACGGGACGAAGCGACTATCCGAACCAAATTAATAATGTCCTCGCGTTCCCGGGGATCTTCCGCGGAGCCTTCGACGTTCGCGCAAGCGACATCAACGAAGCTATGAAAGTCGCCGCATCTAACGCTCTTGCAAGCCTCGTTGAAGATGACAAGCTCAGCCCGGATTACATCATTCCGGCAGCATTCGACCCGAGAGTCGGCCCGGCAGTCTCGAAAGCCGTCGCTGATGCCGCAATAAAATCCGGGGTCGCGAAGCTCAACTAAATGAACGTCGTCTTGTAACTAGAGCGTGAGATCGCGCTTCGGAGATTTTCGCTCGCCGAGACCTCCAACCCGTCAGCAGTCTGGCGGATCAAGATAACGCCGGCTAAGTCAGGAATGTTCTTCATCATGCTCACGGCCTTCTCGTATCCCGAGGCCATGAACGCCGTCGCTAGTCCGTCCGCGAGACTCCCGTCAGGGCTGACGATCGTAACCGAGAGCAAATCGTTCTGAACAGACTCGCCGGTCTTCGCATCAAAGAAATGAGAGTATCTCTTGCCGTTGACGGTCTTGAAGCGTTCGTAGCCTCCCGAGGTTATCACTGAGGTGTCGTGAACGCTCAGCACGAGAGCCGGGACTCCGTACGGGCTTGACGGGTCGCGAACTCCGATGTTCCAGTCGGAGCTGTCTTCGGGTTTCCGACCTACGACGTAGACATTGCCTCCTAAGTCAATGAGAGCCGCCCCAACTCCGCGAGCTTTGAACATGTCGGCGAGTTTGTCGCTTGCGAAGCCCTTGGCCATTCCTCCCAAGTCCAAGACACAGCCACGGCTCTTCAAAAAAATTTTCCCGTCGTCGATCACAAGGTTCGAGATGTCGCTGAGCTTCACGGCCGCGTCAAGGCTCTCGGGGGGCGGGATCGTATTGTCGGCCTGATTGATCTTCCATAGACGGGTTACAGGGCCGATGAGAGGGTTGAAGACTCCGCCTGTGATGTCGTAGATACGTCGTGAGTCTCGAACCGCCGCGATGACCTCCGAGGAGACTTCGACACCTTCGACTCCCGAGCGCGAGTTGACCATTGAGATGTCGGACGACGGGTCGTACATCGAGAGTTCCTTGTCGAGCCTGCTCAACATGTCGAAAGCTTCATCAAGAATTTTTTCATCGTCCGCGTAGACGCTCATGCGTATGAGGGTGTTCATGGCGAAGCTCTCGCGTGAAACTCTCTCAGGCTCACGCGCATACAGGGAGACGAGGCCGCAGAGGATCAAAGCCACCGCGACGAAAATTTTTCGCTTCATCTTTGCAATCACTCCTAAAAAATTTTTCGAGGTTATTATAAGTCGCCGCAAAAATCGAGGCTTATTGATATAATCTTTATCCATGAGCAGAGGTGAAAATTTAATTTTGAATCAGGATTTAATGGACTGGCTTACCGCAGGCGAAGCTGATGAGAAAATTTCCGAGGGAACGGGACTGCTCCTCGCCCCGATAAATTCAACGCAGCCTGACACGACTGACGCACCCGAGCAGGAGCCTGACTCAAGCGCAGCTGTGCAGGAAGACTTCACGTCGCCGCAGGACACCTCCGAGAATGATTTCTTCGT
>JAFSJO010000009.1 GCA_017449415.1 Synergistaceae bacterium | reverse complement strand
CTCCTCACTCCCATAGGTGCTATAATCTCACGCTTGAAATTAAATTCACGGAAGAGGCGTTAATTTTTTACATGACATTGCTACTCAAAACGGCGTTCGCACTGTTCGTGGGTCTGATGATGACCCGAGCCTTCAAATATTCCGGCTTCAAGTTCCCTGATGTAACCTCGTTCCTGATCGCCGGGGTTCTCGTTGGGCCTTACGTGCTTGGACGTTTGGGATTGGGTTTTGATTCGTCGGCTGAGCTTGCTGAGGTCAACATACTCTCGAGCCTCGCGCTCGGCTTCATAGCTTTCGATATCGGCAGCGAGTTTCGCATGGAACAGCTCCGCGAGATGGGCAAGGCCGCGACATTCATCGGAATATTTCAGGCTCTGGCCGCTACTGTGCTGGTCGACATTGCGCTGATAGCTCTGAGCTTGAAACTCGGCGGGGACGTTCTGCCAATGCCAGCCGCTATAACTCTTGGCGCGATAGCTTCCGCGACAGCTCCGGCGGCCACGTTGATGGTCGTGCGACAGTTCAAGGCTAAAGGCCCGGTTACGGATCTGCTGTTGCCGATCGTGGCTCTCGATGATGCGGCGGGGCTTGTGATCTTCGCGGTGTCTATCGGAGTGGCTCAGGCGATGATCGGCGGCGCGGTCAACTTCACTTCCATTATATTAAATCCTCTAATCGAGATCGTAAGCTCGCTGGTATTAGGCTCGATCATGGGTTGGCTGATGACACAGCTAGAAAAATTCTTCCTCTCCAACTCCAACAGACTTTCAATGACAATAGCTTTCGTGTTGATGACGATCGCGTTGTCGTCGCGGGAATTTTATTTCGGAGGCTTGCGCGTGGGCTTCTCGTCTCTGCTCGTGTGCATGACGCTCGGGACAGTCTTCTGCAACATGTGCGAATACTCCGCCGACATCATGAAACGTTCCGAGAAATGGTCAGCTCCGTTATACGCGGTCTTCTTCGTGCTGTCGGGCGCGAGGCTGGAGCTGTCGGTCTTCAAATATCCTTTCGTAATCGTCACGGGACTTGTCTATATCCTGGCGCGATGTCTCGGCAAATATTTCGGCGCGTCGTTCAGCAGTTCGCTGATGAGATGCTCCGACAACGTCAAGAAGTATCTCGGAATTACATTATTCCCGCAAGCCGGCGTAGCTTTGGGAATGGTCGTGAGTGCGCAAAGTCTCGGCGAGGAAGCTGGCGGCCTCATTCGCAACATAACTCTGTTCAGCGTGTTGATATATGAACTCGTCGGGCCGATGCTGACGCGCATAGCTCTTATGAAAGCCGGAGAGATCGAACCCGCCAAGCCGGAGAAGCTCACCCGAGAAAGATTTTCAGTTGAAAATAATGTATTATTACAGAATGATCACCGTTTCGGGAGGAGAAAATAAATGTCAGACAAACAGGATCGAGCTGTCGAACTCAAACAACGAACCGGCGACGCTCATTACAATTGCTGTCAGGCGGTGGCCTGCGTCTTCAGCGACGAGACAGGAGTTGACGAGGCGACACTCAAAAAGCTCGGTGCGGGCTTCGGCCTCGGCATGGGGTGCATGGAAGCGACCTGCGGGGCTTTGTGCGGCGCGGAGATGGTCTACGGCCTCATGAAATATCAAGGCAAGCCAATTCGTCAAGATGCCGCGGAGCTTCACAAGAAATTCACGGCCATGTGCGGCGCGTCGATATGCAAGGAGATTAAAGGTGTCGGCAACGGCGGAAAAGTTTTATGCTCATGTGATGACTGCGTTCGCAACGCCGTGAAACTTTTGGAAGACGCAATCTAATCGGAGGTCGACATGCTGTTCAGTTATCGCGCAAGGTCGCCCGTCGGCGAGATCGTTGAGAACACCATCGAAGCTGAAAATCAGCAACAGGCAATCGAAGCTCTTCGCAGCACAGGAATGCTGGTCATCAGCCTCAACGTGCTGAAATCGTCGAAAGGCTCCGGCGGACTCTTCGGAGGCTTCGGCAAAAAGAAAACGAAGAAGACAGAGCCACCAAAGCCAGCTCCTGCAGCTCCGAGAGCAAAGCCGGGCACAAAGCAGCCTTTGACTTTCAAATCCCTCATGAGCATGGACTTGGGACAGCTCTTCAACACGGGACGCGTGCCGCTGAAAAATCTCATGGTCTTCTTCCGACAGCTCGCTACGATGGAGGGCGCGGGGTTGAGCCTCGCTACGTCGCTTGACGTTATCGCGAACGGTGAAAAGAATTTCGCGCTCCGAAACGCTTTGATCGACATCAAGAGCCGACTCGACCGCGGTATCCCGCTGAGTCAGGCCATGGCCGCGCAGAAAGCTTTCAATCCGCTGTTGGTCGCGTTGGTTGAGGCAGGCGAGGAGGGCGGTTTGCTCGGACAGTCGCTCGAACAGGGCGCAATGCTGCTCGAAAAGCAAGAACAGCTCCGCGGCAAGATACGAAGCGCAATGTTCTATCCGGCGTTCGTTATGTTCTTCGCGGTGGCGATCTTGGTGTTCTTCTTTATATTCCTTGTCCCGAAATTCGAGGACACGTTCAACTCCCTCGGCATCGAGCTGCCCGGCATCACCGTAACGATGTTCGCGATAGGCAACTGGGTCGGCGCACACTGGTACATCTTAGCCGCTGTCGCGGTGCTGGCGATCGGGCTGTGGATATTCCTGTCGCGCAACAAAGCCACCAAGGGAACAATGGATCGCATAAAGCTGAAGCTCCCGGTCATCAAAGATCTGTTGCTGAAGGCCGCAATGGCGCGATCGAGCCGGACTCTTTCGTCGCTGACTGCCGCAGGAGTTCCGATAGTGCGAGGTCTGGAAATGGCTGAAGGCACGGCCAACAACGTCCCCGTCCAAGAGGGCTATCAGGAGCTTCGCAAGGGCATAATCCGCGGAATGTCGCTGGGCGATGCCTCAAAGATGGCGGGAATCTTTCCGATATTAGTATCGCAGATGATGCGGATCGGCGAAGAGACGGGACATTTGGACTCGATGCTCGAAAGGGTCGCGACATGGTACGATCAGGAGCTTGACGAGCAGATCAAGGCCACGGTCTCATTGTTGGAACCGTTGCTAATTGTGTTCGTTGGCGGTATAATCACGATTATAGCGATCTCGATATTCGCGCCGATAACATCGGCAATAGTGCAGTTGTCATAGCGCGGTCATCGTGGTACAATCGAGACTAGCTAGGTAATTTACCCCCCCCCCCCCGTTGCGGTTTTTACGTAGAGTGTTAAAATCTCCGGGAGGTAGAGGAAAGGGTGATTTATCGGCATAAAGAATTTGCGTTTGTGTTGGATTTTCGGAGAAACTTGGAAGTTACCTCAAAATTTTGTTAGGAGGAATGTTTTATGAAGAATGTTAAGCGTGAAATGAAGAGAAAGGGCATTACCCTTGTTGAGTTGTTGATCGTCATCGTCGTCATCGGCGTGTTGAGCGCAATGATGATGCTTTCCAGCACCGAGGCTGTTTCGTCAGCTAAGGCAAGCGACATCGTGAGCGATCTTCGCAACATGAAGACGGCTGCGTTGGCATGGTACGCGGATCATCTTGATATCGTGGAGGAAAGAGTCACTCCGACTAGCCTTACTTGGGGAGAGACTGGCATTGCTCATGCTACCGTCAGGACTGACATTTTGAAGTATATGAACAATGAAAGTGCCGACGCTAAATATCAGTTTGTCGGAAAGGATACAGGCAAGTGGTTTGTGTATTATGACAAACCGGATACCACCG
>JAFSJO010000081.1 GCA_017449415.1 Synergistaceae bacterium | reverse complement strand
ATGTTGGGCTTTGCGCCCGGCCACCCTTACGCAGCGAGGTTTGAAAATCCGTTCTCGTTCAAGAGGCGCGACACCCCGAGGGTCAGGATCAACGCCGGGAGCATCGTCGTGCAGCTTGGGCTCAGCGACATCATTCCGTTTGAACAGCCCTGCGGCTGGAACATCATCGGGACAACTCCGCTGGTCATGTGCGACTATCGAAAGGCAAATCCATTCCTGCTCAACGCCGGGCAATGGATCAAGTATGTCCCGATCGACCGCGCCGAGTTCATGAAGATCAAGGGACAGTGTGAGCGTGGCGAGTACGAGTGTCGGACGTACAGAAAGGAAGCTGAATAACATGGGCTTTCGAGTTGACAATCCCGGAATTTTAACGACCATTCAGGACGGAGGACGCTTCGGCTATGAGAAGTTCGGGGTCTCGCCGTCGGGCGCGATGGACTTCATCTCGTTCACGCAGGCGAATATCCTCGCGGACAATCCCAACGACGAGAGCGCGCTTGAGCTTACGATCGCCGGAGCTACGTTGACGTTCGACTCTGAGTGCGTCATTGCGATCACGGGCGCGGACATGTCCCCGACGATCAACGGCCAACCGTGCGAGATGTATCGGGCTTTGAAGCTCAACCCGGGCGACGTTCTGAAGCTCGGCTTTGTGAAAAATCTTTGCCGGAGCTACATAGCCTTTCATGGCGGACTCGATGTTCCGCAGATCATGGCAAGCCGCGCGACAGCGATCCAGAACCACATCGGACAGAAGCTCCAACGAGGCGACCACATCGACATTCGCAGCAGCGACAGCCCGGTCAGGAATTTCGAGACGCGAGCTATCACTCCTACCTCCTCACTCCTAACTCCTAACTCGATAAGAGTGATCTTGGGGCCGCAGGCCGACGCGTTCACCGACGAGGGCATTGAGAATTTTCTGAGCCAACCTTACAAGGTCAGCAAGGACTTCGACCGCATGGGATACAGGCTCGAGGGCGCGAAGATAGCTCACAAGAACGACTGCAACATAATCTCCGACGGAATGGTTACGGGAGCTATTCAAGTCCCCGGCTCGGGTCAGCCCATCATCATGATGTCGGAGCGTCAGACGATCGGAGGCTACACGAAAATCGCCGTTGTGATCACCGCCGACCTTCCGTTAGTGGGTCAAAGCAAGGAGGGCGACATCCTGAAGTTCAAGGCCGTCAGCGTCAAGGAAGCTCACGAAGCTCTGCGCGAAGTTCATAAAGGCTTTGATGACCTCCGAGCCAGCCTCGACACCCCGAGAGCCAACCCGAACGCGAGCTATTATCGTATCAAGGTCGATGGAAGAGCGTTTAACGTCAGTGTAGAGAGATTATAGAAAGGGTGAATTTTATGTACAGCATAGACTTGAATAGCGACATGGGAGAGAGCTTCGGAGCTTACAAGATCGGCAACGACAGCGAGATCATCAAATACGTAACGTCCTCGAACGTCGCGTGCGGCTATCATGCCGGAGACCCTATGGTCATGGACAACGTTGTGAAGCTCGCAAAGGAACATGGCGTGGCAGTCGGAGCGCACCCGGGCTACCCGGACTTGATGGGCTTCGGACGGCGCAAAATGGTTCTGAGCTTCATGGAGGTTAAGAATTACATGAAATATCAGATCGGCGCGTTGTGGGCGTTCGCAACAAGCTACGGAATGAAGCTTCAGCACGTCGCACCTCACGGAGCTTTGGGCAACCTCTGCCAGTACGACCGCGAAGTCTCGAAGGCAATCTGCGAGGCCGTATACGAGATCGACCCGTCAATAATGATCTTCTATTGCGCGGGAGCTGTCCTCGGTGATGAAGCTGAGAAGATGGGACTCAAAACCGCAAGCGAAATCTTCGCCGACAGAGCTTACATGGACGATCTCTCACTGGTGCCGAGAAAGCAGCCCGGCTCGATGATAACGGACGAGGATTTAGCGGTCGAACGCTGCATCAGAATGGTGAAAGAGGGCAAAGTCAAGACCATCAACGGCAATGATGTTGACATCAAGGGCGATACCCTTTGTGTTCATGGAGACGGCGCGAAAGCTCTCGCGTTCGTTGAGAGGATCCGCAAGGAGTTCACGAGGGAGAACATCGCGATAAAAAATTTCAGCAATTGAAGAGTTGTAACCCCCCTAGAGGGGGTCAGCTTTTCACTCCTCACTCCTAACCCCTAACTCCTCACTGTAAGAGTCATTCCGTCGATAGATTTCACGAAGCCCGAAGCTCCGGCCGGGATATTCCCCGAGTCTGCTCTCGCTCTCCATATCTCGCCGTGGCATCTCACCTGCCCGAACTCGTCTTCGCTCAGGTCAGAGAGAACTTCGACAGCAAGCCCGACCATTCCCGACTCACCCGTCGAGACCTTGCGGCGAAATCCTTTCAACACAAGATACGCCATGAACGCGAAACATATCCCGAGCGCGATCGCCACGCCAACTATGACGGACATGGAAATCTGCAACAGCTCGCCGCCCGGCGCACGGAACAGAAAGACTCCCCCGAGACACAGCACCGGCAAGCCCACGAGCGTCAACACTCCCGACGTTCCGGCGATCAGATCGACCACCATTAAGATTATCCCGGCGATTATCAAAACAAGCCCGGCCCAATTGAAAGGCAGCATCTTCAGACCAATCGACCCAAGCACGAGCATAACGCCGCCGACAGTCCCTAATATAAAGCCCCCCGGCGTGATGACCTCAAAGAAGATCGCCATCAATCCGCCCGAGATTAACAGGTAAGCTATCTGAGGATCGGAGACGAATTGAATAATCTTCTCGCTGAATGACATGTCAGCCCGCGAGACCTTGACTTCGTTGTCGAACGTTATATTGACGAACTGCGAGCCGATTTTCACGCGCCGACCCGATATAGCTTTGATTAAGGAGTTCACGTCGCTGGCGATTACGTCGATGACTTTCTCCCTCAATGCCTCCGTAGCTGTCAGCGAGATGCTCTCTTCGATCATTCTCTCGGCGATCTCCTGATTGCGATCACGAAGCTGAACCACCGAACGCATTTGAGCTTTCAAGTCGTTCATGATTTTTTTGCTCATGTCGTTGTCTTTGATGTCCTCTCCGGAGGCCACGACAGGGTGAGCCGCGCCGATGTTCGTTCCAGGAGCCATTGCCGCGATATGAGCCGCCTGCACTATGAAAGCTCCCGCGCTTGCCGCACGTCCTCCCGGAGGTATCCAGACCGCTACAGGGACTTTCGAGGCCAAGATCGACTGCACGACCCCGCGCATAGCTTCGACAAGTCCGCCGGGCGTATCGAGCTGGAATATTATGAGCGTGTCTCCGTTGCTCTCGGCGTTGGTTATGACCTCACGCACGAACTCTTCCATTTGGACTCCGACCGTGCCATTAAGTTCAGCGAGTGTTACGTCACTGCGCGCCCACGCGCAACCCGTCATCAAAATCAAAATTAAAGTTGCAAAAAAAATTTTCTTCATTTTCTACTTGATAAGTTTATCCAAAATCTCCGCAGGCATAAGCCTGAAAGCCCGGTTGTCGGTGATTGAATCAGGAGAAAGAAATTTAACGTTCGACAACTTGGAAAATTTTTCAATTTTTTCGCTGCTGAACTTTTTCAAAAATTCTTCTACCTCTTCATTCGTATGAAGGCTGATTAGCTTAGGGAAATCATCGGGATAGCCCAAACAATACGCTTCAATGGCATAGTAAATAGAGTTGACTTCTCTGTTATAGCACTTCACAGCGTCTTCGGGGGAGTCAAAGCCGTTGCCCTCGTAAGAGCCTTTTCTCTGAACCTTGTCTTGCTGAAATTTCGTTCCGCCGGGGCAGCTCCATTCGTCCGCGAAAGCAGCCGAACAGCACATGAGAACGGACAAAACCAACATCAAGGCTAAAATTTTTTTGAGATTACTCACTTCCAAAACTCCTTTCCCAACAATTTTTTGATTTTATCTTCAT
>JAFSJO010000080.1 GCA_017449415.1 Synergistaceae bacterium | reverse complement strand
ACGTCATGCCCTCAATCCTGATTGTCTTTTTCATATTCTGCACCTCATTTTCCGGACGCCCGTCTATGGCGTCCTCTTTTTTATTTTTTGGCGTCAGCTCGTCCATCGGGACAGGCTCCGCCATTTTGTCACTTGATGAATCAAACAATTTGAAAAAATTCAGCCTCAGCGCGTTCGTAACGACACAGAAACTCGACAAGCTCATTGCCGCCGCTCCGAACATCGGATCGAGCTTCCAACCCCACAGCCCGGCCGCCAAAGGTATCCCGATCACGTTGTAGATGAACGCCCAGAATAAATTTTCGTGAATGTTGCGCAACACGGCTCGGCTCAACTTCACCGCCGCGGGCACGTCCCTGAGACTGCTCTTCATTAAGACGACATCAGCCGCATCGATCGCTATGTCTGTCCCGGCTCCGATAGCTATTCCGATGTCTGCGCGTGTCAACGCTGGCGCGTCATTGATCCCGTCTCCGACCATTGCGACCTTTGAATTATTCTTGGCTTGAAGCTCCTTTATTGCGCTCTCCTTACCGTCGGGCAACACTCCGGCGATGACCTCGTCAGCTCCGGCTTGTGAGGCGATAGCCTTGGCCGTCCTCTCGTTGTCGCCTGTCAACATCACGACCTTTATTCCCATGCTCTGAAGCTCTTTGATTGCGGCTTGACTGTCGGGCTTGATAACGTCCGCGACAGCGACCGCTCCCAAAATCTTTTGACCCCTCGCGAACAGTAACGGGGTCTTGCCACTCTCCGAGAGCTTCGAGGTCTGCTCGATGAACTTCTCTTCGACTTTGAAGTTGTCGCTGATGAACTTCACGCTACCGCCGGTCAGCTCCTCTTCATCGTCGGACAGGATCGCTTTCAATCCGTTGCCGGGGATCGCGCTGAAATTTCTGATATCGCTGGGCTGAATGTTCTTCTCCGTCGCATACTTCACGATAGCTTTCGCAAGCGGGTGCTCGCTCTTGGCCTCCAACGAACACGCAAGCCCGATAAGCTCCTCTTCATGAACGTTACTCGCGGTGATGATGTCCGTAACTTCCGGCTCACCTCTGGTTATTGTCCCGGTCTTGTCGAGTGCGGCGATCTGAATTTTTCCGGCCTGTTCGAGGGACGCGGCAGTCTTGAATAAAATTCCGTTCTTGGCTCCGACTCCGCTGCCGACCATGATAGCCGCCGGGGTTGCAAGTCCCAGAGCGCACGGGCAGCTTATAACGAGGACTGCGATCCCGTACGAGAGAGCATCGCCGAAGCTCTTACCCATCAACAGCCAGCCGCAGACCACCAACACAGCTACGAATATCACAGCCGGGACGAACACTCCGCAGACTTTATCCGCGGTCTTGGCTACGGGAGCTTTAGTGGCGGCCGCGTCGCTCACCATCTTGATGATCTGCGAGAGCGTCGTATCCTGTCCCACTCGCGTAGCTTGACACTTCATAAAGCCCGACTGATTGAGCGTTGCCGCGGAGACTGGATCGCCGACAGCTTTATCGACCGGGATACTCTCGCCCGTGAGTGCCGCCTCATTAACCGCGCTTGAGCCTTCGACAACGACACCGTCGACGGGAATATTCTCGCCCGGACGTATCACGAAGATGTCGCCTTTCTTGACCTGCTCTATTGGCACGGAGATTTCTTTGTCGCCTCGCATGATGTTCGCAGTCTTCGGCGCGAGCTTCATCAGGCTCTTTATAGCGTCCGTGGTTCGACCTTTGGATCGAGCTTCCAACATCTTCCCGACGGTTATGAGCGTCAAAATCATTCCGGCACTCTCGAAATATAGATCGTGCATTGCGAACAGTCCGGCGTGAGGTCTCGTCATCATGAACAGCACATAGACGCTCCAAAGGAACGAAGCCGAAGCTCCGACAGCTACGAGGGTGTCCATGTTGGGCGCGAGGTGCGCGAGTGTCGTAAAGCCCGAGATAAAGAATTTCTGATTGATCACCATGATGATCCCGGCCAATAGAAGCTGCGCGAGGCCAAGAGCGACATGATTGTCAACGAAAAATTCCGGCAATGGAAGATTGAGCATGTGTCCCATCGAAAAATACATGAGGACGATCAAGAACACCAACGAAGCTAGCAATCTCTTTTTGAGGATCGGAGTCTCTTTATCGGCGAGGCTGTCCTCCCGCGGAGCTTCCTCACTCCTACCTCCTAACTCCTCACTCCTAACTAAGCTAACTAAGCTCGCTCCATAGCCTGCTTTCTCGACGGCGGCGATTATGTCCGAAGAGTTTGCGCTCCCCTCGACGGTCATGGAGTTCGTTAATAAGCTCACGGCGCACGATGACACGCCCGGCACTTTCTTAACGACGCGCTCGACCCTGGCACTGCACGCCGCGCACGACATACCCGTAACGTTGTACTTCTCTGACATTGAAGATCTGTCTCCTGAATTTAGTTTTTTCAAAATTATAGCAACAATCGAGTATAATTATGGCGTTTCATAAACTTTTTCAGTAAGGAGAAAATTTTTATCATGGCGGACATAGTAACGTTAGTGATGGAGTCCCGTGAGAAAACCGGCAAGGGCGAAAACGGGCGAATCAGGAGAGCGGGCTACGTGCCTTGCATCATCTACGGGCCGGAGATCAAAGAGAACATCAAAGGCAAAGTGAACATGCGCGAAGTCGAGAAGATTCTTGCGGGTCGTTGGGAGTCGACGAGGCTCAATGTCAAACTCCCCGACGGAAGCGAGGAACTCTGCATCATTCGCGAAGCTCAGAGACACCCGTTGACCGATATGCCGCTCCACATTGACTTCCTGCACCTCGTCAGAGGCCGCAAGATCACAGTTAATATTCCTGTCGAAGTTGTTGGCCGCGAAGAGTCTCAGGGCGTTAAGGACGGCGGAGTCCTTGAGTTCACTCACGAGCTTGAAGTCGAGACGCTGCCGATGAGTATCCCCGACGTTATCACGGTCGACGTATCAGGGCTTGGCGTTGGCGACGCTATCCACGTCAAGGATCTGAAGCTCCCGGAGAATGTCGCGGCACTCGCAGATCCCGAAGAGGTCGTAGCGATCGTCGTAATCTCACGCGGAGTTGAGGACGCGGCACCTGAGGAAGAGGCACCTGCGGCGGCTGATGTCGAAGTTGTTGCGAAGGGCAAGGCAGCCAAAGAAGACGCGGAGGAAGGAAAGTAGCGTCATGAAACTCATAGCCGGCCTTGGCAATCCAGGAACTGAATACGCATTCACCCGTCATAACATGGGCTGGCTATGTGTTGACCATATAATCGTGAATAAGAACTGCGGCGCGTCTCAAACAAAATTTCATTCGGAGTTTTGGAAGCTCGGCGACGTGATCTACATCAAGCCCCTAACTTTCATGAACGCCAGCGGAATAGCTTTGGGCGAGGCCGTGAACTTTTATAAAATCGAACTCAGCGACGTATTAATAATTTACGACGATATGGCGTTGCCGTTCGGGAAGCTGAGACTTCGCGCTCAGGGGTCGGCCGGGGGACACAACGGCTTGATCTCGATCTTGGGAGCTTTGGGGAGCATCGAAGTCCCAAGGCTGCGAATAGGAATAGGACACGCGCCCGGCGACATGATTAATTACGTACTCGGACACTTCAGCGACGAGGAACGAAAGAGCTTGCCGGACATCGTAGACAACGTCGAACGAGCCGTGAACATTTGGCTCAAAGAAGACATTCAAAAAGCAATGACGTTTGTAAATGCAATGAGGAATGAACAATGAGGAGTCGAGGTTTTGCCTTGCTCCTCATTTTTTAATCTTTATTCTTAAAAATTTTTTAAGGAGGCGTATTAACGATGATACAGGTACGGCGAAAATCTTCAAATGTGTTACTCGATACAGCTTTGCAGGAATTTTACGGCGCGGCTGACGAGATGGGGCTCAGCGAGAAGCTTATCTCGATCCTGAGTCATTCCGAACGCAGGGTTCAGGTCTCGATCCCTGTCGAGATGGACGACGGAAGCGTGAATGTCTTTGAGGGCTATCGTGTTCAGCACTCTACAGCTCTCGGGCCATCGAAGGGCGGCATTCGCTACGACAGCGAAGTCGACATGGACGAGTGCGAAGCGTTGGCGATGCTCATGACGTGGAAGTGTTCGCTGGCCGGGATCCCTTACGGCGGAGGCAAGGGCGGAGTTGCTTGCGACCCTCTCAACATGTCCAAGAAAGAAAAAGAGAGGCTCTCGCGGACGTACGCGGCTAGGATCGAACCGATCTTGGGACGTTGGAGCGACGTTCCTGCCCCGGACATGAACACGAGCGGCCAAGAGATGGTATGGATCATGGACACGATCTGCAAGATGCGCGGCGAGCTTGAACCTGCGTTGCTGACCGGCAAGCCCGTAACCTATTGGGGAAGCTACGGACGCAACGAAGCGACGGGGCGCGGGGTCGCGACATGCGGACTTGAATTTATGAAAGCGTTGGACAAGAACCCAGACAACGTTACGGCGGCAGTGCAGGGATTTGGCAACGTCGGAAGCTACACAGCCAAGACCCTCAACGAGGCCGGAGTCAAGGTCGTGGCCATCAGCGACATCTCAGGCTCTTACTACTCGGCTGGCGGCATCGACATTCGCAAGGCGTTCGAGGTCATTCACTCCAACCCGAAGAAATTGCTGACGGGCTTCGAGAAGGTCGGGAACTGCGAGAAGATTGAAAATATTCTGTTCGCTGACGCTGAATTTCTGTTCCCATGCGCGCGCGACGGAGTCATCAACAAGAGGACGGCGGGGGCGATAAAGGCGCGTTACATCGTCGAGGGAGCTAACGGCCCTGTAACACCTGAGGGCGATGAAATTCTCTCGTCGAATGGCGTTATCGTTGTCCCGGATTTCCTTGCGAACTCCGGCGGGGTGATCGGCTCATATTTCGAGTGGGCGCAGAATCTTCAAGGTTCGTTCTGGACCGAAGAGGAGTACAACACCAAGCTCGTGAGGATCATGAAAGGGAACTTCCGGCGTGTGTGGGATTACGCGGAGGCCAAGCACGTGAAGATGCGTCGAGCGGCGACCATGGCGGCCATTCAAAGAGTTGCTGATGTCGTTGAGATGCGGGGGACGTTTTTGTAATGAGGAGTTAGGAATGAGGAGTGAGGAGTGTTTCCCCGCTCCTTATTTTTTGGCTTAGATCACTGACAAAGCCGCGACTGCGAGAATGACCGACAGGAAGCCGAGGAGAGTCTGTCTCTTGTAAGCCACGACAAGACCGATAAGAGCCGCGAGAGTTGCGAAGATCGTCGTGTGAGCAAAGAAAGCCAGCGTTCCGAACGCGACACCGATAACTCCAAGCGTGATGAACTGAGCCTTTGACACGAGAACTTTGTGGCTCGGGCTTAACGCTCTGTCATCAGGAGTTCCGTATTTCTCTTCGTAATCCTCAACGATCCTCTTCAGCACCGCAGACAGGATCAGCAGCCCGATAAGGTTCGGCAATGCCATCAATCCGTTGAGCGTGTCGGAGATGTCCCAAATGTTGTTGAGGAACTGGTTGCTTTCAGCACCAAGGAACTGCGAGCCGGCCGCGCCGATGACGATCATACAAATCCAAAGAACTTTCATAATAGGCTTCGTCCACACGCCGAACAGGTAAGTAATCGAGGTCTCAGCGTACCAGTACCAGCCCAAGATCGTCGTGAACGCGAACAGCAACAGGCCGATCGAAAGGATATATTTTCCAGGTGTCCCGAGAGCCGTCTCAAAGGCTCGAAGCGTAAGCTGTGCGCCTGTGAGTTCGGGTGCGCCCGTAAGAGTTCCGGTAACCATAACGACGAGAGCCGTCATTGTGCAGATAACGATCGTGTCCATGAAGACCTCGAAAATTCCGTAGAAGCCCTGCTGTACGGGGTGCTCAACGCTGGCCGTGGCGTGTACCATGGGGGCTGAGCCCATACCGGCTTCGTTGGAGAATACGCCTCTCGCGATACCGCGCTGAACAGCCTCTTTAACTCCCCAACCTGCCAAGGCTCCGGGCAACGTCTCTAACGGGTCATTGAACGCGAGATGTATAGCGTTGGCCACGACTCCGGGGATCGCCGCCGAGTTGATGACGAGAACATACACCGAGCCGAACACGTAGAAGATCGCTATGAAAGGAACGATGTAAGTGGTAACTTTCGAGAGGCTGTTAAGTCCGCCGATGATGACGAGAGCGACAAGCACCGCCATGATGATGCCGCTGTAGAGGTGATCAACGCCCCAGCCCATCGACATAGCTTCGGCTGCTGAGTTCGCCTGAGTGGCCGCGCCGATACCGAATGACGCGAGGAACGCGAACAAAGCGAACAGGATCGCCAAGAGCTTTCCGATGACCTTGCCAAGCCCCGCGCCGAGAACCTCACTCGTACCCTTTTCGAGTATGTACATCGTGCCTCCGCGCCAGTCGCCGTGTGCGTCTTTCTGTCTGTAGTGGACGGCGAGCGTAACTTCAGCGAACTTCGTACACATTCCGAAGATTGCCGAGATCAGCATCCAGACCAACGCGCCGGGGCCTCCGAGGTGAAGAGCCGTAGCGACACCCGCAACGTTACCTGTTCCGACCGTGGCCGCCATTGCCGTAGCCATAGCCGCGAATGAAGAGATGGATTTGTCCTCGCCGGATTTCTTTCTGAAGCTGAAGACCTCCGAGAGAGACGCGAAGAAATAACGGAACTGCGGCAGGCCAAGCAGGAGCGTCAGATAAACTCCCGTGCCTACGAGCAGAATCAAAACGGGCGCGCCCCATACGAAGCTGTTGACAATCCCGTTGTAGTACATTACTTTTTCCATAATGCCTTGCATAATAAAATTGCACGCTCCTTAAAACTGCAAAAATTTTCGATATATTATACACGAATATTTTTCACCTGCTCTCTGCTAAAATAGCGGCGGGGTGATTTTGTTATGGGAGTAAATTTGAATGACGCTGAATATTTCGCGGACGCAATCTCTCAGAGGGTCGGGCAGCTCATCAACGAAAGAGATCTTTTGAGGCGCGAGCTGTCTCGAAACTCAAGCGGAAGCCTTGAACATAACAAAGAGTTCGTCAGAGCTTTCGAGGAGAACATAATATCAAGCTCCATAGCCGCCGATAGAATTGCGAAGCTCGAATATATTCTGGCGGTCAGGGGGTAACATGAGAAGTTCGCGTGATGTCTACTTTACAATAGGAAAGAGTTCTTACTCGTTTAACACTTCGATCAGCAACGAGGAGCTTGACAGGGTCAAGAGTCTCATTGATGAAGCTTGCGGCGAGATCGTCAAGGGCGCGAGACAGGAAGATATTTTGATGTTGACGTGCGTGAGGCTCGCTTACGCGCTCGACAGCGTGAATGAAAAGTTGAAAGCCGTTCTCGAAAAGATCGACGGGAACGACAACGCCAGTTGAGAGGGGAAAATTTTACATGAAAGTTATATTGAAGTCCGACGTTAATAAGCTCGGAAAGGCCGGGGCATTGTTGGAGGTCAGCGACGGCTACGCGAGGAATTTCCTTTTGCCGAAAAATCTCGCCATCGAAGCAACCCCGGGCAAGATCAACGAATGGAAGAACGAACAAGCGCGGCTGAAAGCTAAGGACGCTAAGGATCACGCCGAGGCTCTCGAACTTCAAAAGAAGCTTCAAGGTAAGTCCGTCAGCGTTGCGGGCAAGGCCGGAGACAACGGAAAATTATTCGGGAGCATCACCCCCGCGCAGATAGCTGAGGCTCTCGACGCTCAACACGGACTGAAAGATTTCGACAAGCGCAACATCAAGCTCGACGAGGTTGTGAAGCAGCCGGGAAATTTCAAATTCGCTCTGAAGTTATATCCGGGCGTGCAGGCCGATATGACGCTGATCGTGACGGTGGCGTAACCTCAAATGAATTTGGACTACAGGGACTTCCCACACAGTCCCGAAGCTGAACGCGCTGTACTCGGTGCTTCGATGCTCTCTAAAGAGGCTCTGGGCAGCGCGATTGAAATTCTCAAACCCGACGACTTCTACGACATCAACAACAAGATAGCTTACGAGATACTAATGGGAATGTATCTCTCTGACAAGCCTATAGATCTCGTTACCTTGTCGGAGGAGATGAAAGCTCGGGGAGTATTTGAGAGGCTCGGCGGTCAACCTTTCCTTGCGGAGCTTAACTCTGACGTAACTGTTACGGCCAACGTAGCATATCACGCTGAGATCGTTCGCGAACGCGCCATAAGGAGGAGGCTCATCGAGGCGGGGAGGCAAATAATTTCGTTGGCTTACCAGAGCGACAAGACCACCCGCGAGATCGTCGGCGAGATTGAGAAATTAATCTTTGAGGCGGCTCAGAACAAAGACTCCTCGGACTTCCGACACGTCCGCGATATCATCAGCCCTGTCTTCGTCAATGTCGAGGAGCGATACAAGCAGTCCGACACCTTCGTAGCGGGATATCCCTCGGGTTTCGGCGATCTTGACGCTTACACGGGAGGCTTTCAGCCCGGCAGCCTGAACATCATAGCGGCGCGTCCGTCGATGGGAAAGACAGCTTTCGCCCTCAACATCGCGCAGTTCGGCGGAGGAGCTGAGAGCAATCTCCCTGTCCTGATATTCAGCCTCGAAATGCCGGCGGAGCAGCTCGTGCTGAGAATGTTGGCGGCTGAGTCGCGTGTCAACCTTTCGGAGCTTAACACAGGAACGTTCGACACGTCAGCTTTCAATTATGCCCGCGAAGCCTGCGACGTTCTCGCAAGACGTAACATTTACATCAACGACGACTCGGGGCTGACGGCCGTAGACTTTCGCACGCGATGCCGACGCTTCAAGACCAAACACCCGGACTTGGCTCTGATAATCGTCGACTATCTGCAGCTCATGAACACCGGGACGAACAGCATCAATAATGGAAGACAGCAGGAAGTCGCGGAAATCTCTCGAATGTTGAAAGCCGTGGCGCGAGAGTTGAATTGCCCGGTCATAGCTCTCTCACAGCTATCAAGGGCCGCCGAGCAGCGAACAGAGAAGAAGCCCCAGCTCTCAGATCTCAGAGACTCAGGCGCGATTGAGCAGGACGCTGACGTAGTCATGTTGATGTTCAGAGAGGACTACTACAGCGAAGACGAACAGAACGAAGAGCAGGACAGCAAGGCCGATATCAGAGTGGCCAAGAACAGGAACGGAAGCACGGGAGTTTTTCACCTGACATTCAAGCGCGAGATCACGAGGTTCTTCAACTACGGTTAGGCTTCAAGTCTCCTTTGCTATAATACGCAACATTAAAGAAAGGAGACAAGGCTTTCGTGAATACGTTTGAAGTTTTGAAAGGACGCGGCTACTTTGAATGGTGTACCAACGCCGAGCGTCTCGAACAGGTTATGAATGAAGAAATGGTTACGGCATATGTGGGCTTCGACCCTACGGCGGACAGTCTGCACGTCGGACACCTGATCCCGCTGATGGCTCTCGGGTGGCTTCAGCGGCTCGGACACAGGCCAATAGCTCTCGCGGGTGGCGGCACCGGATTGATAGGCGACCCGTCGGGCAAGAGCAAAGAGAGAAACCTCATCACACTCGAAGCCGTTCAGCATAACATCGAGGGCGTGAAAGTTCAGCTGAAAAAATTTTTGAATTTCGATTGCGGCGAAAATTCGGCGTTGCTCCTCAACAATTACGACTGGCTCTCCAAGATTACATTCCTTGATGTCCTTCACGATATCGGCAAATATTTTTCAATCAACAATCTAATCGCACGCGAGTACATACGATCGAGGCTCGAAGATCCCGAGAAAGGAATTTCCTACACGGAGTTCTCTTATGTCCTGTTGCAGGCGATGGATTTCAAATATCTCAACGAACATTATAACTGTCGGCTCCAGATGGGAGGCAACGATCAGCAGGGGAACTTGCTCGCCGGCTCGGACTATATCAGACGCACGACGGGCGCGGAGGTCTTCGGGCTGACACAGCCGCTGCTGCTGACATCATCGGGGACTAAGTTCGGAAAGACTGAGGCCGGAGCTGTGTGGCTCGATCCAGAGAAGACAAGCCCATACAAGTTCTATCAATTCTGGTTCAACACGGACGACAGAGACGTGGAGAAACTTTTGAAGCTCTACACGTTCATGCCGCTCGAAGAGATCGAGGCGATCATGGCCGACCACAACGCCGCACCGGAGAGGCGAGTAGCTCAGAAGAGACTTGCGCTCGAAGTTACCACAACGGTACACGGAGCCGAGACCGCCAACAGCGTCATCAAGGCCAGCGAAATTCTTTTCAACCCCAAGATCGATTTTGCCGGTGTCAGCGAACAGACCTGCGAGATGTTGAAGCAGGAAGTCCCTTACAAGAAGCTCGAGGGCTTTGAGTTCCCGGCCGGGGTCGTCAGCGTCCTCTCAGCGTCCGAGGCATGTGAGAGCAACGGAGAGGCCAAGCGCGCAATACGTCAAGGCGGTGTCTCGATCAACGGCGCGAAAGTCTCCGACGAGAAAGCTGAACTTAGCCGAGACGCTCTCATCAACGGAAAATATTTATTCGTCCGCGTAGGCCGCAAGAAATTCAACATGGCTGAGTTCAATTAACATGCACACATGTAACTGGTACATTTCAAGCTCCGTCAGTGATGTCCTCGCGCAGGTCATTCACGACATGGCCAACGCCCTGAGAACTCACTCGCGGGATATTGACCTGAGGGTGATCAGCGCAAAGGATAAGAGCATTCCGGGCATTGAGCGCGTCAAAAACATCTTCGCCAAGAAAGAAATTTGGCATCTGTTCGGTCGTGCGCCGATATGGTGGCGGATAGTCCGACTTCACTCGCGGACTGTTCACACGCTGCTTGAAACTACGAATTGGGCGGGACACCCGTCGAGGTTCTTCACTGAGGGCGCGTTGAACGGCGAAGATGTGATCTTCCCGGTGTTTGATCCCCTCAGCACTCAGAGCGAGGACGTGAGCAAAGCCGTATTCGTGCGCTCGCATAAGAGAAAGCTGCCCGAGGGCGACTACAGCGTCATGGATATCTCCGAGAAGATTTTGCGGCCTGAAGCTCTCAGCGGCGTGTACATTGCTGACGAGGCGACCCCACGCGAGGCTATGCGGGCCGGGATACTGACCATGCGAGGGCTGTCGATAGCGTCGGAGAAATCAGGCTGGCTCGATGAAATTCTTGGCCCGGACGGATATTTTCTCATCAAGAACGAAGAAGAAGACTTGCCCCGGATCATACGTCAGGGCTTGGCCGATCGTGGGCGACATATGGCAATGGCGGCTCGGCATTTCTTGAAGTCTCGACGCTCTCACGAACGCTGCACGGACTCGCTGATAACGCTCTACAGAAAAGTCATAGCGAAATGAAAGCGGCTGTAGCGGCGATAAGATTTTTCGAGCATTTCTCGCGGAAAGGTCTGAGAGCCGACCTCACGAAAAGATTTTTCTCCGGCCTCTTGAAGCTCATCAAGCCGCGAGGAGATTTGATACTCGAAAATTTGGCTCGCGTTTATCCCGAAAGCTCTGAACGATGGCGAAGAGATCTCCGCTCGAAAGTTTACGAGAACATCGCGTGGACGTTGGCCGAGACCCTCGCACTGCAGCGCGACCACTCTCAGGCCTTTCAGTGGGTCAGGAGCTTCAACACCGAAATTCTGGATAACCTCATGGAAGAGAACCGCGGGGTTTTGCTGCTCAGTGCCCACTTCGGAAATTGGGAGCTTGGCGCGAGCTGGCTGACTCAACACGCCGCTAGACATGGCCACAAGATGTACGTGATCTATCAGACGATACATGACCCCGACATAAATGAATATTTAATCGAGATGCGAGGACGTTACGGCCTCATCATGATAGATAAAGATGTCTCTGTCATGAGAGTGGCTCACATGCTGCGGAACGGAGCGCACATTATGTTATTGAATGACGTGTCCGGCGACGGAAGAGTTCGAGTGCCTTTCCTTGGTGTCGATGCTACGAACATGCCCGGGGCGGCTCTCATGGCTATGCTGTCGGGAGCGGCGGTCGTGCCGATGTGTATCTATCGCGATGCGCCATTTGAACATGAGATTGAAGTCTTCGAGCCTCTGAAGCTCCCAAGCGAAGATGAAATTTCAAATCGTGAGGAGCGTTTGAGGTTGACGACCCTCGAGATCAACACGGCGATCGAAAAATTTATACGACGCAGGCCGGAGCTGTGGTTCTGGCTGCATAACAGGTGGAAGAATTGAAATGTTACTAAGCAAAGAATTTACTTTTGACGCGGCTCACAACCTAATCAACTACCACGGCAAATGCGAGAAGCTCCACGGCCACACCTACAGGCTTAAAATCGTCCTCGAAGGTCAGCCCGACTTCGAAGGAATGATTATGGACTTCTGCGAGCTTTCCGATATTGTAAAGAGCAACGTAATATCCCGGCTTGACCATTCATACATCAATGACCTGATCGAACAGCCGAGCGCGGAGAATATTTCGCTGTGGATATGGCACGTGATTGAAGAGGGGGTTCGGCGCGAGATTTGCAGCCTTTACGAAGTTCACGTGTGGGAGACCGCGACAAGCTGTGTGATCCTGCGAAAATCTGATGTAAAGTAATCAAAATTTTTGAGGAGGGTACCTTAATGAAAAAGTTTTTGTGTGCAGTCGTGCTTTGTGTCTTGGTCGTGTCGATGCCTTTGGCGGCGTGCGCGAAAATCCGAGCTGACCGGATCGGCGAGAACATCATCAGCAACATTCTCAGCACCGTCATCACTGACGCGATAAGAAAGAGCGGTAAGGGTGGCGATGTCCTTGGCGGCGAAGAAACTTCCGACCCCGTGGGCAGCAGTGAGAAGATGCCGCGGCCTGCGAGAACTTCGGGGACAGCTTTGGAGCTTTCAGCGGATCAATATCAGAGCTTCTCGGAGATCTGTCTTGCTGGCTCGATCGAAGAGTTCCGCAAGAAGATCGAATATGAGAACGTCTCGCCGGACGCGAAGTTCGTAAAGGAAGACGGAAGCGAAATAACGCTCTACGAGATGGCCAAGTCCTCACCCAACCCGGAGCTTGTTGAGTATCTTGACGGACTTGAACGTGAATAGGTAGGAATTAGGAGGTAGGAGGTGGAAAAACTTCCTAACTTCCCTCTTAAAAAATAAAATCATGCGCGACGTTCAAAAAGAATCAGACGAGCGAAAAATTCAGATTGACCGGGTTGGAGTTAAAGGTGTTCGCTACCCGGTCATATTGCTTGACAGGGACAACAAAGTTCAGAACACAGTTGCGAAAATCTCTATGAGTGTCATGCTGCCTCACGAGTACCGGGGGACGCACATGAGCCGCTTTATAGAGACCCTCGAAGAGTTCTATGGCCGCGTTGCTCCGTCCAATCTCGAAGCGTTCACGAGGCGGCTTTGTGAGAAGCTCGACGCTTCCGAAAGCTCTGTGAGCTTTGAATTTCCGTATTACTTTCGCAAGAAAGCTCCCGTGTCTGAGATCGAGAGTTTCTCGGAGTGCGAGATAAAGCTGCAGGCGAGCTATGAGGCCGAAAAAAAATTCGACATGATCATCGGCCTTGCGCTCAACGTTCAGACGCTGTGCCCATGCTCGAAAGAGATTTCACGTTACGGGGCACATAATCAGCGTGCCTTGGTCTCGTTGAAAGTTCGATGCAGGGGGCTTGTGTGGTTTGAGGAACTTCTCGAGCTTATCGACAAATCCGCGTCAGCTCCTTTGTTCACGCTGTTAAAGCGCGAGGACGAAAAATTCATCACCGAGACATCGTACGAAAATCCGCGCTTCGTTGAGGACGTGATACGGGAGCTTGCGATCGCTCTTGACAGCGAGGACAGAATATTGTGGTACTCCGCGAACGTTACGAGCTACGAGAGTATTCACAATCACGACGCATTCGCCGAGATCGAGCGCGACAAGACGCTATGAACGCACGAAGACGAAGAAAAATCTTCCTGACCATCGTCAATTACATCGTCATAGTGATCATATTGATGATGTGCTACCGGGTCTATAAGCTCTGGTATGAGAATTACAAGCTCTCAAACCCGCAGTTGATCGAGGCCGTCAGCACGAACTACAGCGAAGAGCAGCCGCTTGAGGGAATTTTGCTGTGGGATGAGCAACTGATTTACGCGCCACGAGACGGGATTTTGTCGTATCCAGTGCCACGAGCGCGATACGTCGCTAAGGGTGAAATCCTCGCGGCTCTTGACGGTGTCGCGGTGCGTGCGCCTTATCCGGCGTATTTTTATCCCGCGCTTGACGGTCAGGAGGGTCAGTGGGTGTATCCGAAGCTGTGGCCGGACTTCTCGCCTTTCCCGGAGTTCGAGAGCGCCTCGCTTATTGAGGACGGAACTTTCATGGCACGCGGTGAGCCTATAGGGAAGCTGATCCCTCAGCCGCAAGTGTTGAGGTGCATAGCCTATCTCGATGACACGCCCTCGCTGATGAGGACGCTGCGAGCAAAAGATAACCCCACAATCAGAATCAGAACTGAATACGAGGGAAAGGAGCGTCGAGCTGACGTTGTCGCAGTCAAGACCTCGGGACGCAAGCTGAAAGTTTATCTGCGGCTGCCTTTCTTCCCGCCTAGTGTCCTCCGTTCGAGAGCCTTTACCGCGAGCATCGTTACTGACGTTCAAAAGGGCGTTATGATCCCCGACACCGCCGTGATCACACGAGAGGGCAAAAACATGGTCTTCATGGTCAACGGCAACAGCACCGAGCTTCACGCTGTCGAGGGCTTCCCGGCCGATGACGGAAATTTTTTTATCGAGAAAGGCGTACAGCCCGGCAATAAATTAATCCTGAACGCCGACGCAATAATTTTTAATCTCAAAGACGAAAATATCAGAATATGGTGATCATTCATGACGCAAAATTTTGAACAAATCTACGAACGGATCCAAAACGCTAAATCTAAGGCCGGACGGTCGGACAAAATTTCTTTCGTGGCTGTCAGCAAGACGCGAACAGTAGACGAAATGAAAGAAGCTGAGAAAATTCCATGGATAGATTTCTTCGGCGAGAACAGAGTACAGGAGGCCGAGACCAAGAGAGCTTCATTCGCGGGATCGAATTTGCCGTGGCGATTGATAGGCCACCTCCAGAGCAACAAAGCTCGAAAGGCCGCCGAAATTTTTGATTTTATTGACAGCGTCGACACCGTTGAGATTGCCACCAGACTTGACAGACTGGCCGGAGAGCTTGGCAAAAAAATTCCGATCCTAATCGAGGTCAACACGTCGGGCGAAGTGAGCAAGTCGGGGGTTGCACCTGCAAATTTCTCCGAGCTTTTGGACTTCACAGCCTCACGCGAAAATCTCAGCCTCGAAGGTCTGATGACGGTCGGGCCGCTGACTGACGATGAAGCCGCAATCCGAAATTCATTCGCGACGCTGCGTAAGATGATCGAACGCGCGAGGACTTCAACGGGCTTGGCCTTGCCTGTGCTGTCGATGGGAATGAGCGACGATTTCGAGCTTGCTATCATGGAAGGCAGTACGATGGTGAGAATAGGCACATTATTATTTGGAGCGAGGGACTATTCAAAATGAACACTGAAAGAACGCTAAACGAACTAAAGATCGACGAAAGCGGTGTCGTGTTGTCTGTCGGAGGCGAGGGGAGCTTACGTCAGCATCTTCTCGACATGGGAATAATCCCCGGCGCACAGGTGAGAATGATCCGTCTTGCACCTATGGGCGATCCCATCGAGATCAGAATACACGACTACGAGCTGACGCTCAGACAAGCCGACGCGCAACGGATTAAGATCAGACCGCTGTCGGACGCTGAAGCCTCACAATCCACGACAGCATCTCAAAAAATTTTGAGCATTGAACACCCCGGACTCGGCGAGGAGGGAAAATATCACGTCAACGATAAGAATGAGCCTCTTCCCGATGATACCGTCTTGACATTCGCGCTGGTCGGCAACCAAAACTCGGGCAAGACTACGCTCTTCAACCAGCTCACGGGAGCCAAGCAAAGGATCGGAAACTTCCCCGGCGTTACCGTCAGCCGCAAGGACGGAGCTATCAAAGGCCACCCCAACACCATCATAACTGACCTTCCCGGAATTTATTCAATGTCCCCGTACAGCGGTGAGGAGCTTATCTCGCGGCATTTCGTGCTGTATGAGAAGCCCAAAGCGGTGATTAACATTCTCGACGCGACCAACATAGAGAGAAATTTGTATCTGACTATTCAGCTGCTCGAAATGCAAATCCCCACGGTCGTGGCACTGAACATGATGGACGAGCTGAGCGGCAACGGCGGCACGATCGACATCAACGCCATGGAAGCTCTCTTGGGTGTTCCTGTTGTCCCGATATCTGCATTGAAGAACGCGGGAGTTGATGAGCTTGTGGCTCACGCCATACACATTGCGCGATATCAAGAGAAGCCGAAACGCTACGACTTCTGCGACGAGAACGACCACGACGGAGCTGTACATCGATGTATTCACGCGATCTCGCACCTGATACAAGACCACGCCGAACGCGCAGGGATACCATTGAGGTTCGCCGCTAGCAAGGTCATCGAGAACGATCCGCTTGTACTCGACAAGTTACAGCTCGAACAAAACGAAAAAGAGATGCTCGAACACATCATCATTCAAATGGAAGACGAGCGAGGACTTGACCGCAACGCCGCCATGGCTGACATGAGATTTAATTTCATCAAGAAAGTCTGCGATCGCTCCGTCGTCAAGCCCAAAGAGAGCAGGGAGCATGTCCGAAGCCAAAGGCTCGATAAATTGCTGACGGGCAAATATACGGCTCTGCCTGTCTTTGTCGCTGTGATGATGTTGATCTTCTGGCTTACGTTCAACGTTATCGGCGCGTATTTTCAGGAAATTTTGGAGGAGGGAATAGATGCTTTCACCGCTCAGGCTGACGCTTTCATGACCTCGCTGAATGTCAATCAGGTCATACACGGCCTCATCATCGACGGAATTTTCGCAGGCATCGGGAGCGTGCTGAGTTTCCTGCCTATCATCGTGACGCTGTTCTTTTTCCTGTCTATTCTCGAAGACAGCGGCTACACTGCGCGAGTGGCTTTCTTCATGGATAAACTTTTGCGCAAGATCGGACTTTCCGGCCGCAGCATCGTTCCGATGTTGATAGGCTTCGGCTGTACTGTCCCGGCGGTGATGTCGACCCGAACACTGCCGAGCGAACGCGACAGGCGCATGACGATACTATTAACTCCTTTCATGAGCTGCACCGCGAAGCTCCCGATATACGCGTTCTTCGTCAATGCCTTTTTCCCCAAGCAGGGCGGCTTCATCATGACGGGGCTTTACATTCTCGGAATTGTCGTCGGAATTTTGGTCGCGCTCCTCTACAAAGAGACTTTATTCCGCGGCGAGGCTGTGCCGTTCGTCATGGAGCTTCCGAATTACAGAATGCCAGCGGCCAAGAATGTTCTGTGGCTGTTGTGGGAGAAAGCGAAAGATTTTTTTCAGCGTGCGTTCTCTGTAATCTTCATTGCTACGATAGTCGTGTGGTTCTTGCAGAGCTTCGACTTGCAATTTAACCTCGTGCAAAACTCCAACGAAAGCATCTTAGCCGGGCTCGCGGGTCTCCTTGAACCTTTGTTCAGACCTTTGGGGCTTGGCGATTGGCGTATCTGTACATCACTAATCAGCGGCTTCATGGCTAAGGAGAGCGTTGTATCGACTCTCGAAGTCCTCTTCGGCGAGAACGTCAGCGCGGCGTTGACACAGACAGCGGCGGCATCTCTGTTGGTGTTCAGCCTGCTATATACGCCTTGTGTCGCGGCGGTCGCTTCGATCAAGCGAGAGCTTGGCAGTCGGTGGGCGTTCGGCGTTGTGGTGTGGCAGTGCGCGGTGGCGTGGATCTTTGCATGGTTGACGAAGATTATCTTCATGGCGTTGTCATAATTGAAGATTGAGAAGTTTGTGATATAATACCTTTCAGATAGCTCTCGTGAATGAACGGGAGCTATTTTTTACAACTACATTTGCAACTACAAAAATCCCAAAATTTTTCAGACCTCGAGACCTCTCATAACGCGATCGCAAAAAATAAATCGACGAGATTTCACGAGCTTCGCAGTTCGTCGTGTCAAAAAATTTTTTGAGTTTCGTAACCTGCCTCCCGGCGAGCGAGGTCAGCTCACTGTCAGCCAACCTCTCACCCCTCACCCCTAACCTTTGAGCTATAATGTGCTTGTCTACGAAGGAGGAAATTTAATGGCAAATTGCAATCATAACTGCGAAAGCTGTGGCGCGAACTGTGGCGAGAGAAGCGCAAAGTCTATGCTGTTTGCGACCAACGACAACATCAAAAACGTTATCGGTATCGTCAGCGGCAAAGGCGGGGTCGGAAAGTCTCTCGTAACCGGGCTGCTCGCCTCGGAGATGAGCAAAAAGGGACACCGTACAGCGATCCTCGACGCTGATATAACCGGGCCATCGATCCCGAAGATGTTCGGCGTTGGAGGTCAGGTCTTTTCCGATGGCAGATACATTCAACCTGCCGTCAGCCGCAGTGGAACGAAAATAATTTCAATGAATTTATGCCTGCGTGATGAGGGTGAGCCTGTCGTGTGGCGCGGGCCTGTGCTTGCGGGGGTCGTGAAACAGTTTTGGGAGGAAGTCGACTGGGGCGACACCGATTTCATGTTCGTCGACATGCCCCCCGGAACTGGCGATGTGCCTCTGACGGTCTTCCAGTCGTTGCCGCTGAATGGCATCATCATAGTTACAACTCCCCAGGAGCTGGTCAGCATGATCGTGAGCAAAGCTGTGAAGATGGCTTCGCTGATGAACGTCCCGATACTCGGCCTCGTCGAGAACATGTCATACTTTGAATGTCCTGACTGCGGAGCCAAACATCACATCTTCGGCGAGAGTCGGCTTGATGAGGTCGCGAACTCTTTCGGGATCAAAGCGACCGCGAGGCTTCCAATCGTCCCGGAGCTTGCGAGGCTGTGCGACTCCGGAGCCATTGAGAGCTTCGACGCTGGCCGATACTTATCCTCACTCCTACCTCTTAACTCCTAACTCCTCACTGAACAGCCATGAAAGGTCTCGAGCTGCCGGCGCAGTTGGTGATGTTATACCTGCTGTTGCACTTGCGTTTCGTTGGGCTGATGTTCAGCTCGCCGATATTCACGACGACGCTGTCGCCGATGCCGTTTCGATATATCTTCGCCGTCATGCTCACGGTGTGTTCGGTGGGGATAATCAAGGCCGAGCAGATCCCGCTGATATATCTCGACGAGGTCATCTTCATCGCGGCGATATGTCTGCGTGAACTTTTAATCGGGATCGCGCTGGGCTTCATATCGTCGTTGCCGCTGTACGCTCTGAGGGTCGCGGGCGAGCAGACCGGCTCAATGATAGGCTTCTCGATGGCTCAGATCATGGATCCAATGACACAAAGCGAGTCTTCGTTGGTCGGTCAGATGCACTTCCTGATAGCGATGTGGTTTTATTTTCGTTGGAACGGTCATTTGCTTATGGTGCAGGCGTTGATCGAGACGCTGAAGCTCGTACCTCCCGGCCAGATCTCATTATTCCCCGCCGGAGATTTCTCTTTCGGCTCGTGGCTTCAAAGTTTATTTGTGCTTGGAATACGAATGGTCGTGCCGTTCTATTGTGCGCTCGTGCTGTCGGATATCGGCCTTGGATTTTTGGCTCGTACAGTTCCGCAGATGAATATCTT
>JAFSJO010000079.1 GCA_017449415.1 Synergistaceae bacterium | reverse complement strand
GCGCTTCTGGTCAGCTCTCTCGGGTATCGGAATGATTTTGCTCTCGTCGTTGCTTGCGCGTTCGGTCTCGGTTGACGATGACGAGTCAGCTAACCCGGGTCGGAGGTCGTGGCTTGGCGCGAGCCTCTGTGCCGGAATGACAGCTTGCTTCGCTGTCTCGCAGATTGCTTCGTCGCACGCTCTGTTCTCTTTCCTGATCTCGCTGACGTTGTTGGGCGTGATACGCGCTCAGAAAGAAAGAGACTGGCTCATGATGGCTCATGCGTCGATAGCTTTCGCGTTCATGATTCACGGGCCGGCGGGTCTGTTCATGCCGTTCATAGCTGTGTCGGCGTATTGCGTGCTGTGCAACGACATGGAACTCCTAAAAGATTTTTTCACGTATCCTTTCGGAATAATAATCAACCTCGTGTTGTCGGGACTTTATCTCGTCGTGCTGATGATCTTCAACCCGCAGGTTGTCTTCTTTATGTTCTGCCGCAATCACATTTACACATTCGGAGGTATCGGCGGAGCTTTGATTTTTCTGTTCGCGGCGTTCGCTCCGTTTCATGGATTTCTGATTCAGGCTCTCATGGAAATTTTTCCGCGCGAGTATCCGACCTCGAAGTCCGAAGAGCTGCTCATGCTGGTGTGGGCGTTGACGTTCGGAGCTTATGCGATATTCTCGGGCGATGTCATGATGATCGCGGCGACGATCCCGGCTCTGTCAGCGATCCTTGCGGTGAGGCTCGATTTTTGGCTGCGCGGCAAGATGCTCCCGATACGCTACGCGGTGATGCTGAACTTCTTTATTCTGGTTCCGGCGTTCTATATCTTGTTGCCGCTGACGAAGAAATATTTTCCTCTCATTAATGGCGCGCTGATGTCGCTGATCCCGTACGAGTTCGCGCTTGCGCTGTTCCTGTTCGCGAGCTGGTATTACACTCGGACGCGACAGATCGAGAAGTGGGCTCGCAACGTCCCGATAGCCGCGTTAATATGCCTCATGCCGGCCGTGGGTGTGTTCAGTCTGACGGCTGACATGTATTCGATCCGCGAGATCGGCTTGAAGCTCCGCGACACCGTGCAGGGCAGCGATATCGTGATGCAGTTTGAAGTCAATCACCCGTCGATGTATTTTTACACGTTCAGGAACTCGATATTGATCAACGCGCCGCTGACCCCCGGGGTCGAAGAGAGGAAGCTAACCGCCGCCGTCCCTTACATCAGTGCGCAGTGGGTCAGACGCAACAGAATTTTTCTTTTAACTCCGGCTGATCGTCTCAACGAAGCGAAGCTGCCGGGCAAGAGTGTCTATCCTGTCCTTGAAATCAAAGGGCTTCTATTAATGACAAATAAATAATATGGAAGGTGTCAACATGTCAAGAAAGTTTTCGATGATGATTTTGATTTTGATTTTTTCGTGTTCGGCTTGCGCTGGTGCGGTCGTTGAGGAAGATGCCGAGCTTCACAAGATAGTCGGAGGTCTGTATTCGCTCGCGTCGGCTGTCGAACTGAACAACAGACCCAAGGCGGACATCAACGCTCTCGTGAGATTTTTCGAGAGGATCCCGGCGGGGTGGCAGGACGCTGTGAAAGTTGAGACTGACAAAGGCTCTATCTGGGTCGGAATTGCGGTCGGCCAATATTCGAGTGCGCGGCGTTACCTGCGTTCCAATGCCGAGGCTCTGAAGATAATGGAAAGTCCCAACGGCGCGGCGTGGCTCGGCGGTGATTACGCGTGGCTGAAGGCGGCTGATGTCGCCAAGAAGAAGATCAGACCCGTGAAATTTTCGGCGGCTCAAGGCGACGGAACAATATTCTTCAACGCTCCCGACACTGAGACATGGTGGGCGGCTTGGCCTGATCTCACAGCGAGAGCCGAGAAAGATATCTTGGAAGCTCACGGCGCGGACGCAGGGACAGAACTTCACGCCCCGAAAGCTGACGGCGAGGCCAAGATCAGCATATACGACGAGGTCAGGCCGTCATCGGTCAGAGTACCTGACAAAATGTACATGGGCACGCGGAAGAACAGCTTCGATATGTCCGTCGAGGTCGGTGATGTGATCTTCAACCCGATCCCCAACGTCCACAGATAAAAATTTTACTCGCGAAACTTTCGAGGCTTTGCGAGGCTCGGAGGTCGGCTCGGAAAGTCGTTAAGTTATTTTTGAAAATTTCTTCGCGAGGTATCTCGATAGCTTTAGAAGTTTGAGATTTTTGTAGTTGCAAGTGTAGTTGAAAGAAATCGCAGCTCCCGAGTCTTCGAGAACTGCGACGAGTGTATTATAACACGAACATTAAAGATTGGGAAGTGAAATTTGACATGTCTGTATTAATTTGCGGAGGAGCCGGCTACATTGGCTCGCACAACGTCAGAGCGTTCAAAGCTCATGGCGAAGATGTTATAGTCGTTGATAGTCTTTACACCGGACACAAGGCTTCAATTCCGGAGGACGTGAAATTTTACGAGGGCGACATACGCGACGGCGGGTTACTCGACAAGATTTTCACGGAGAACAAGATCGAGGCCGTGATACATTTCTGCGCGTTCTCGCTGGTCGGTGAGAGCGTCGAACAGCCTTTGAAGTACTTCAACAACAACGTCGGCGGCATGATTTCACTCCTCGAAGCCATGCAGCGGAATGACGTTAAGCGGATAATCTTCTCGTCGAGCGCGGCAACATACGGCGAGCCGAAGAAAATCCCGATCCTCGAGACTGACGAGACCAAGCCCACGAACCCCTACGGCGAGAGCAAGCTCATCATGGAGAAGATGATGAACTGGGTCAGCAGACGCTACGATATTCGCTACGTGTCGTTGAGATACTTCAATGTCGCTGGCGCGTGGCATGACGGAACGATCGGCGAGGATCACCGACACGAAACTCACTTAGTCCCGATAATATTACAAGTCCCGCTGGGCAAGCGCGAACATGTAACCGTGTACGGCGACGACTACCCGACCAAAGACGGCACGTGCATACGCGATTATGTTCATGTCGAAGACCTCGCGAGGGCGCATATATTGGCACTCGAATACCTGCGCGGCGGCGGCGAGAGCAACATCTTCAACCTTGGAAGCGGAGACGGCTACTCGGTCATGGAAATGATCAACGCGGCTCGGAAGGCTACGGGTCAGGATATCGCTGTCGAGGTCGGGGAGAGACGCGCCGGAGATCCAGCCAAGCTCGTGGCCGACAGTACGAAAGCTCACGAGATTTTACATTGGCAGCCCGAGACCACTCGCATGGAGGACATCATCGCCAGCGCGTGGAAGTGGCACAAGGGACATCCGAACGGTTACCCGGATTAATAAATCATGAACACGTGGAGCGGAGTTTTAGACAGCTGCCCGGGGTTGCTGTGCTGTGTGATAAACATCAAGGGCAAGTTGCTGTATGCGTCAGGCGGCTACAAGGCTGTCGCGGGTCGGATCTTCGGGCACAAGTGCAAGGAGTGAAGCAACTATCCGCCACTCATAACGGAGCTGGATAAGGCTTTTCATGAAGTCCTCACGGCGGCGTGTCTTGGCGAAGCGAACGCCATCGAAATTTCCGAGCATGGACGGATCTGGGAGCTTACGGCCTCACCGCTCAGGCTTGGGGGCAAGAAGATCGAGGGTGTCGTCGTCCGCATAAACTCCGAACAGCTCGCCGCACCCGAGAGAAGTCTCCCGCCGGTCGTTCAGAGCAACCCGGAAATTCTCGAGGCCGTCCCGTTTCGAGCTTGCGTGGTCAACAGCAAAGGGCTGATCCTCGCGGCCAATAAGCTCTTCGCGGCATCGTCGAAAGAGAGCCTGACCGGCAAGAACATAATCGAAATCTTTAAGCCCGTCGACAACATCAGCATCGTGAAGATCATCTCGAAGCGTTCGGGCAGTGCCGAGGGTCATATCTCCGACTTCTACGTGAATGAAAATTTTTGTGCCTCGCTGTATCTTGATGAGGGTCTGAATGTTCCGCCCGACTCTGACGTTGAGGAACTGAGGACGCTGAAAGCTCACGCGACCCCGATCAGGTGGCACGACTCCGATTGCGTCATGCTGACCTTCGAGGACGTAACGGAGGCTCGGAGGACTCGCGACCAGCTTCGGAGGCTGTTGACGTTCGACAACTCTACGGGCGTGTTGAACCGTCGCGGCATTGAGCATCTGATCCTGCGTGAGTTCGGTCAGTCCATTCGCAGCGGCGACGCTCTGAGCCTCGTGATGATTAACATCGACAACTTCACGATGTTGAATGAGAGCATGGGCTACGGAGCCGGGACTCGGACTATTCGCGGCTTCGTGGCTATCATGAAACGAACTTTGCAGAGTTCCGCCAACAGCGTCATAGCGAGATGGAGCGGAGACGAGTTCATCATCATGCTTCACTGTTCGGGGGCGGCGGCGGTCGTCCTCGCTAACGAGATCCGGGACAAGGCTCACGGCATTGAGATCAGCGCGGGCATAGCAGACCTAACCAGCGGCAATTATTCGGGCGTGAATGACTTCATCGGCGCGGCTTACGACGCAATGACGGAGGCCAAGACCTCGGGCAAGAACAGGACGATATTAGCTAGGCTGTGAGATAGTCGCAGAGTTTTGCGAACGTGTCTTGAGCGTCGCGGAACGTGTCGAGCAGATAGCCCCTCGAGGTGTCCCACTCAGCAAGGCCGCGATAGTAGAAAAATTTTTTCGTGTCTTCGATTATGAATGGCGTGATGTCGTGCTTGAGGCACTCTTTCAGAGCCACGAGCCTCCCGACACGGCCGTTGCCGTCTTGAAATGGGTGAATACGCTCGAAGCTCACATGAAACTCGACGATGTCATCGAACGAAATTTTTTTCTTGGCGTTGTATCTCGCGAGCAGGATTTTTATTCGGTCAGCGACATCTCCGGGCTTGGCTGTCTCTCGACCTCCGACGGTGTTCGCGAGATTTTTGTATTCACCGACTGCAAACCACGACAGAGCCGACGCGCTCGTATCGTGCTTGATGATGTAGTGAAGTTGCTTGATGTGCTTCTCGGTCAGCTTCGCAGTGGCTATGTCAATGACATAATCAACAGCTTTGAAGTGATGAAGAGTTTCGAGAACGTCATCAACTCCGACGCTGTCGCCGCAGAATATCGTGTTGGTCTCGAAGATTGCGCGGGTCTGCTCCTCGGAGAGCTGGCTGCCCTCGATGCGGTTTGAGTTGTAGGCCATTCGTATTTGAAGCTCGTGATAGAGTCCCCCGGAGACTTTCGCGGCTCTTTCTTCGCGCAAAATTTCTAGCACTGTCCTCATTGCGTCCTCCGACTGTTATATAATACTCGCCATGATAGCACTGAAACGCTTCGGACAGAATTTCTTGATCGACAAAAATATTTTAGCTGAGATCGTCTCGCGGTCTGACGCGGGCGAGGATGATTGCGTGCTTGAGGTCGGCCCCGGCCACGGCGTGCTGACTCGGGCGTTGCTTGCGAGAGGTGTCGGGCATCTTCATGCGATTGAACTTGACGAGCGGCTTCGGCCTGAGCTTGAGGAGCTTGCGAGAGGCGAAGAAAATTTCTCTCTTCATTGGGGCGACGCCGTGAAGTTCGATTACTCGTCGTTGAAGCCGTTCCCCAACAAGATCATTGCCAACATTCCATATAACATAACGACCCCGCTGATCTGGGAGCTGCTGAGATATGCCGGCCTTGGCCTCACGTATCATCTTTACATGCTGCAGATGGAAGCCGCCGTTCGTCTCACCGCACCTCCCGACTCGAAAGCTCGCTATCCTCTCGGCGTTACGATCGAGGCCATGGGGCACGCGTCTATCGTTCGCAGCGTCGGGCGCAAATGTTTTCGGCCAGTCCCCAACGTCGACTCGGCGATCGTCGAGATCGTAATCGAAAAAAATTTTGCTCTCATGGAAAATTCTTCGTGGAGCGAATTGCTTCATCGAGGCTTCGCCCACAGACGCAAGACCCTCATAAATAATCTCAAAGGTTTCATGAATATCTCGCGGGAGACGTTCGAGGCTCTCGGACTCGATGCCAACATTCGCGCCGAAGATCTGACTTGCGAGCAGTGGCTCAGGCTCTTTGGGTTAGGGGTTAGGAGTGAGGGGTTAGGGGTTAGGGTGTGATGTATTATTGACGTACTCACCCACGCCTAAAGGCAGGGGATTCTGGTATCAACGAACCTTGCACCCTTACGAGTGTCTTACAGGTTCTCCTCCAATGGGTCAGCTCCATCAAGAAATTCTGCGAGGCCAAGGACTGCAATAATTACGGGATCGTCGTACACGCTCTGAAAAGCTCGTCGAGAATGATCGGCGCGGCTGAACTCTCCGAGGTCTGCGCTCAACTTGAAAAGGCTGCGGACAGTGGCGAGGTCGCGACAATTCAGAACGAGACTGCGGCAATGTTGGAACGGACACAGACGCGGGGATCGAAGCTGACGATGAAATTTTGGAATTTCTACCGGAAAATGATATTTAGTGAGGAGTTAGGAGGCTTGCTACTCTCTGAAGTCGAGATTTATCGTTTCCTCCTCGTCGTCGTTCGTGACATCTTCGTCATCATCGACGGCTAACCTTTTCACAGCGTCAATAGGCTCCTCAAAGACCTCATCATCGTCAAGCCCATCGAGCGGAGCGGGGGCATCGTCGGAGCTGATCTCTTCCAAGACATCTTCGACAGCAACGGGCGTTTCGGTGTCCTCTTTGATGACCGGGAACTCCTCGAAGTCCAGAACCTCCGCGGCCGGGACTTCTAGGACGCTTGTCTCAGGCTCAGGCTCGGGGAGGGACTCTTGCTCGGGCACAACTCCTGCCTCGTCCGCAGGCTCGGGCAAATCTTCCGGGAAGTCCTCATCGACCTCGGGAACTTCTTCTTCTACAACTCCTAACTCCTCACTCCTAACTCCTAACTCTTCTAACTCTTCGCTGTGCTGCTCCTCTAATGCTTCGTCGAGCTTCTCTTCCATTACGCTGAAGGCTTCGGCCAACTCCTCATCGGGCTTGTCCTGACCTTCGGGGAGGAGATCGAAATCTTCGCTTGGCTCAGGCTCGGGCTCGGCTTCAGGCTCGACCGTCGGGAAATCTTCAGCGACCTCAGGAGCTTCCTCTTCCATGATTGGCTCAGGCTCGGGGAGGCTCTCCGGCGCTTCTTCAACTCCTACTTCCTCACTCCTACCTCCTACCTCTTCCAACAGCTCCGAAGTGATATTAATCTCTTCTTCGCTGACCGGCGGCAACGTTACTGACACGTCGACGGGGAGATCTTCAAACTCCTTGCCATTCTGAACAACCGGGATAAACACCGCGACGATCTTCGTACGCCTATCATCACCCGCGGCATCGTTGATAGCTTTGAGGACTTCGTTATAGAGCCACGAGTGAGGTTTGTCGTCCTGCTGTTTGATGACGGAGACGACCTCAACATCGTTGGATTTTTTCCTCGACGAGCCTAAAAATCTGTCGGCCGAAAACCTTCCTGAGCCATGTGCGCTGCTCCGTGTCAAACGCCGCCTCACTGACTCCTCGGGGCTGAACGACTTTGGCATATCGACCGCTTCGCCCCGCTCCTTGCGCCATTCCATCTCGTGCTGATCTATGACGGAATGAATGTTTTCGATGCCCTTAAATATTCGCATTATTCGTGATACCCTCGTTTCTGTCTGTCCAGACTTCTCTGATGTCAGAGACTCCGTTGGTGAGTTTGTCGACGGCTTTCAAAATCTTTTCGTAGAGTTTTTCGTAAGGTCTGCGCGAGTTCGCTGTGAGCCCTGTTGACCATACGATGCCCGACGTGATGTTGTACGGTATTCTCTTGTGAAGCGGAAGCTCGGCGGCGACGGGGTAATCGCGATCCGAGATGATGTCGTTGGCGATCTTTGTCATTGAAGAGACATCGAAGCCGACCTTGACCAGCGGGAGCTGCGCCGCCTCCTTGCCAGCTTTCTGAGCCTCGGAGTATATAATGCCGAGATTAGCCAGCGAGAAGAAATCCGGCCTCACCGGGATCACAGCAATGTCAGCGAAAATCATCGCATGATTTGAAGCCTCATCGAAGCTCGGCGGGCAGTCTATGACGATCCACTCTTCGGGCGCGTCCGCGTCGCTGTCTTCGAGAGTGTTTTTTATTCTTAGCGAGTCTTTGAAGTAGTTTTTCATGAACCCCAGCGCGTCAGAGAAGTTCTTTGAGGGGTCGAGGTCAACGGCAAGAACCTTGTTGTGCCTGATCAAAGCCATCTGCGCAAGGATAACCGATATGGTGGTCTTTCCTACTCCGCCCTTGCGGTTCAAAACAGCTACTGCAATTTTCGACATGTCATCTATCACCTGTTTATAAAATTTTTACTTTTCCTTTATCATTATAGCAATCGACAAAAGGACAATCGCAACGCCGACGAAATTCACAACGCCGACGCGCTCATTATATATCACCAATCCCAAAAGCACCGCCGCTATAGGCTCGACCGACGCAATGACAGGAACTCGGCTCGCGTCCCGAACTCGCTTCAAGCCGCTATAATACACCATGTAAGCTATTGACGTTGGGATCAGCCCGTAGAGGAAGCCAATGACGGGGATTTTTATGTTGTTGAGAGCTGCGCCAAGCTCCGGCCTCGTGAACAGCGCGAAGAACACGACCGCGAAGAGATAGCTGTACGCGCTCATCGTGATCGGATCTGCTCTATCGCCGACGGACTTGCCGATTATCGCGACCATTCCGTAACAGAAGCCCGAGCCTAGCCCGGCAATCACTCCTATTAAAGATATGTCGGAGTTGCCGAAGACATTCCCGCCCGTAACGGTCAGGACGCAGCCCAGAATGTTCAAGCTCAGCGCGAAGATTTTCAGCCCCGACATCTTCTCACGGAATATTATCCGCGACGCTATGGCCGTGAAGACCGGCGCGCTATACATCAGGACGCAAGCAACTCCCATTCCGTTCAGCTTTATCGAGGCCGTGTAGCAAATATTGAAAATTCCGTGGCACACAAGCCCGAGCATCGCGCACAAAAAGATAACTCGCCTATCTGCAATGAAAAATTTCTTTCCGTGTCTGACCAACGCGACCGCCGACATGATCACGAACGCAAAGAACATTCGCATGAAGCACGTGAGAGCCGAGCCAGCTCCCAGCGCGTTCAGCTCGTTGACAAAAATTCCGATCGTCCCCCACAGAACGCCGGCCATGAATATTGAAAACATGATCTTATATTGAAACTGTCTTTTGTCCTTTGAAGCCTCGAACGTTCGAAATGAACTTCATGACTCTCCTATAATCTTTCGTCCTGTTAAGCTCAACACCGGAGTTGACATTGACGGCGTAAGGCTGCGAGGACAGCTCGAGAGCTTTCAGAACGTTATCGGGGTTTAGGCCGCCCGAGAGGAAGAATTTTCTGTGAAGCTTTCCAATCATCGACCAGTCGAAGATTTTTCCGTCCCCCGCGTTGCCGCCGTCGAGCATGACGTAATCAGCCGTCGAGTACATAGCTTTCTCAGCGTCGATTGGCCCCGCGACCTTGTAAACTTTCATGATGGGTCGCCGTGTGTACTCGCGAAGCGCGGCTATATATTCGCCGGTCTCGTTGCCATGTAGCTGTATCATGTCGATGTTAGCGACTTCGACGCACATAGCCACGGATTTCAGCGAACTGTTGGCGAAGACTCCGACGGACTGGATCCCCTTTTGAAGTTTCGAGCGCAGGACGCTGGCGTGTTCCGGGGCGATGAAATGACGGTTCTTAGGGACGAAGACGAAGCCGACATAGTCGGGCATTAACTCATTCATTATTCCGATTTCGGACTCGTGGCAGATGCCGCAGATTTTTACTTTCACCATGTTCAACAAAGTTCCTTCATAAAAGAGTGAGAGCCGACACTTTCAAGCTCTGCGCAAATTATATCAGGGCGAGACAGTTCACGAAAATTTCAAATAATGCTAAAATTGCACGCAAAAAAATTTGTAAGGGAGACTTACATAATCATGCACGGTACTTTTTGGGCGCTTGTGCCGTCGTTCTTTGCGATAGGACTTGCGCTGCTCACGAAAGAAGTTTATTCCTCGCTGTTCCTCGGGATTTTATTGGGAGCGTTGTTTGCCGCAGATTTCAACATCATCAACGCTTTCAACGTCGTTGTTGTGAAAGGTTTGTCGTCCTCCGTCTCCGAGCTTGGCGGGATAATTTGCTTCCTTGTAATTTTGGGGATCCTCGTCGGCCTCGTCAACAAGTCGGGCGGAAGTCAAGCCTTTGGGCGTTGGGCTGAGAAGAACATCAAATCGCGCGTCGGAGTTCAGCTCGCTACGTTCGTGTTGGGTGTGTTGATCTTCATCGATGACTATTTTAACTGCCTCACGGTCGGCTCGGTCATGTTGCCTGTAACCGACAGAGCCAAGGTCTCGCGTGCCAAGCTCGCATATCTCATTGACGCAACGGCAGCTCCTGTGTGTATGATCGCGCCGATATCGTCATGGGCTGCGGCGGTCTCGGGTGTTGCGAACGACTTAGGGACGGGCGTAACCGGGATACAGCTCTTCATCAAGGCCATTCCTTACAACTTCTATTCGCTCCTTACGTTCGTGTTCATCATTGCGATCGTGTTGATGAAGTTCGACTATGGCAAGATGAAGCTCGCTGAGGATAACGCGACCATCAACGGCGATCTCGGAGCTTTGAAAGGATCCGAGACCACGACCGAGAACTCGAAAGGAATGATAATCGACCTCGTGCTGCCGGTGTTGGCTCTTATTGCTGTCGTGTTCTTCGCGATGCTCTACGCCGGAGGCTATTACGGCAAGACGGACTGGATCGGCGACGAGAACGTCGGCAACCTGATCGGAGCTTTCGGGGACACCAACGCCATGATCGCGCTTCCGTGGGGCGGTCTCGTTGTCCTGTTGGGCACGTTCGTGTACTTCACGCTCAGACGTAATATAAAGTTCAAGGAGATGGGCGACTGCATACCTCAGGGCTTCGTTGCTATGGTTCCGTCGATCTTGATCCTTATCATGGCCACGACCTTGAAGACAATCACATCGAACCTCGGCGCGGCTCAGTTCGTTCATGATCTCATGGTCGGAGCTTCGGCGGGTCTCTACAGCTTGTTGCCTGCGGTGATCTTCCTTGTAGCTATCGTGTTAGCGTTCGCGACGGGGACATCGTGGGGGACGTTTGGAATTTTGATCCCGATCGTTACGGCGATATTCCCACATGACAGCGAGCTGTTAGTCATTGGAATTTCGGCTTGCTTGGCGGGCGCGGTATGCGGCGATCACTGCTCCCCGATCTCAGACACTACGATCATGTCATCAGCCGGAGCGCAGATTGAACACGTCCAGCACGTTGCGACTCAGCTTCCTTATGCTATGACGGTCGCGGCTGTCAGCTTCGTTACGTACATCGTGGCGGGTTTCGTAAATAATTGGGTGATCTGCTTGGCTGTCGGCTCAGTCCTGACGGTCGGCGCTCTCATCGTCATCAAACAGAAGACAGCGAAGTAAACAACGTCATCATAAACGAAAGAAGCAACGGAGTCATAATCGGCTCCGTTTTTTTTATATAATATCCGCGGAAAGGAGCGAAGAACTTGCGAATTTTATTCATCAACGAGCTGTGCGGCACGGGGAGTCATGGCAAGCTAGCGGCTGAACAGGCTGAGAGGTTTGAGCGCGACGGCCACGAGGTCAGGATAGCTTACGGCCGGCACCCGAACGTCCCGGACAGATATAAAAGATACGCCGTGAGAATTGGCTCGAAGTTCGATGTATATGTTCACGCGCTGATGACGAGGCTGACAGGTCGGCACGGATTTTTCTCGCGTCGAGCTACGAAGAAATTTTTACGATGGGCTGATGATTATGACCCGGAATTTCTGTGGCTTCACAACATTCACGGCTATTATATCAACATCGAGCTTCTGTTCAGCTGGATCAAGTCGCGCCCCGGCATGAAAGTCTTTTGGACGCTTCACGACTGTTGGAGCTTCACCGGGCATTGCGCTTACTTCACGTTTGAGAGATGCGCCAAGTGGCGGACTCACTGCGAACATTGCCCGCGTACGAACAAATATCCGGCGAGCTTCGTCGATGCAAGCTATGAAAACTTCGACCGCAAGAGAAATTTATTCACCGGCGTTCGCGACATGACGCTGATAACTCCGTCGAAGTGGCTGGCGGATCTGGTTAAAGAGAGCTTCTTGAAAGGTTATCCCGTCGAGGTTCACTACAACACGATCGACGAAAATATTTTCAAGCCGACTCCGTCGGACTTTCGCGAGAGACACAACCTCGTCGACAAAAAAATTATTCTCGGGGTCGCGAGCGTGTGGGAGGAGCGCAAGGGTCTCGATGACTTCGTGAGGTTGTCGAAGATGCTCGACGCTGAGAAGTTCGCGATCGTCCTCGTGGGGCTGAAGCCCGAACAGATAGCCAAGCTCCCGAAAGAGATCATCGCCATTCGTCGCACGAACAATCAGAAAGAACTCGCCGAGATCTACACAGCCGCTGATGTCTTCCTCAATCCGACCTACGAAGAGACCTTCGGACTCACCAACGTAGAAGCCGAAGCCTGCGGAACGCCCGTCATCACTTACGACACTGGAGGCTGTCCCGAGACTTTGAAGCGCGAGGACTCGAAAGTCATTCCGTGCGGCGATATCGAGGCGGCGAAAGAAATCATAGAAAGAGAGAAAATCTGATGGGATTGCTTGACAAGTTTCACGTTTACGGCAAGAAACGCACCGGGAAAATTTTTATATCAATAACGAGCTACGGGCTGACGTTCTCAAAGTCCTGCATTGAGAGCCTGAGCTACGCTGATTATGTTCATGTCCTGTTCGAAGATGACGGCGTGAGAATGGCCGTGGCTCCGTGCAACAAGGACGCGGAAGCTCGAACGTTCGTGAGGGATCGAAACTCACCGCGGGCGGGCTTTGTACGTTGGACCGACAGACAGCTCATAAGCTACATAATCGACCTCGGCGGCATAGAGCTTGGCTCTAAGGGTGTGAGGATTGACGGCGAGTATGTAGCTTCGGATAATGTCCTGCTGTTCGACCTTAGAAATTACACGCCACTGAAAGGCAAGAGCGACGCTAAACCCTAAAGAGGCTATAATATTCGCCAGCGTGTCAACACGAACGCCGTTACTTTTAAGGAGGTAATGTTTAATGAAAAAATGTTTTGTGCTTGCTCTGTTGGCTGTCGCGCTTGTGGCCTCGGCATGTTGGGCGAACACTCCAGACAATGACATCGTGATTTTATTCACCAATGACGTTCACTGCGGAGTAGACGAGAATATCGGCTATGCCGGTCTCGTGAGTTACAAGCACGAAGTTGAGAAGCTCACGCCCTACGTAACTCTCGTAGATGCCGGCGACTGGTCGCAAGGCGGAACGATCGGCGCAATCTCGCAGGGCCGCTACATCGTCGAGATCATGAACGCAGTTGGCTACGATTTCTCCGTGCCCGGCAATCATGAATTTGGTTACGGCTGGGGACAGTTCGAGAGCTTCGCTAGAAATCTGAAGCCCGGCTTCGTCTCGTGCAACTTGCGAGATCTGCGAACTGGCGAGCTGCTCTTCCCTCCGTACAAAATTTTCACTTATGGCGACGTTAAAGTCGCGTTGGTCGGAGCCTGCACGCCGGAGTCAATCGTCAAGTCGACACCTTCGAGCTTTATGGACGAGGACGGAAAATTCATTTACGACTTCGACGGTGAAGCGACAGGCGAGAAGTTGACAGCCTCGATCCAGAAAGCCGCTGACGATGCCAGAGCTGAGGGAGCAGACTATGTAATCGTTGTCGGACACTTGGGCGAATACGAAGATGTCGTTACGGAATGGAGTGCGCCCTTTATCGCGGTGCGTACACGCAACATCGACGCTTTCATTGACGGACATTCGCACGAAGTTACGCCCGGACTTCACTTCAAAAATCTTGACGGCAAGGACGTAGTGATCACTCAGACCGGAACGAAGCTGAACAACATCGGCCAACTCACAATCACAAAGACCGGCGAACTTAAAACGGAATTGATCGGCAGCGTCGACAGCAAAGACCCGGAGATCACGGCGGTAATCAACGACATCAAAGCTCGCTACGAAGACACATTGAATAATAAGCTCACCCACACGAATTTCATGCTGCGTGCGCTCGATGATGACAATGAGTGGCTGATCAGGAATCGAGAGACGGGACTGACTGACTTGGTGGCGGATGCGTTGCTTGCTTCGGCGGCTGAGACGAAGACCGGCAAAGCTGACATATCATTCGCGAACGCCGGCGGGATCCGTAAGAATATCAACTCCGGCGATATCACGTTTGGCGATGCTTTGAACGTTCTGCCATTCAACAACACCGTAGCTATATGGGAGGTTCCGGGGCAGACGATCTTGGACGAGCTTGAACACAGCGTGAGATTATATCCCGAGAGATCCGGCGGCTTCCTTCATGTTGCCGGCATGACGTACACGATCGACTCGACGATCCCAAGCCCTGTGCAGACTGATGACAAGAAATATTTGATTGGAATTTCAGGCGAACGCAGGATCAAAGATGTCATGGTGAATGGCGAACCGCTTGACCCCGCGAAGATTTACAAAGTCGTCAGCTTGAATTACGTTGTTCGCGAGGGCGGAGACGGCCACGTCTTCAAAGGTGCCAAGATGATTGAGCCTGATTACGGTGTCGCGTTAGATGCGTTTGTGCATTATCTGAAGACGTTCCCCGAACTCCCGGAGAGATATAAAGATTCACAAAATCGCTTCACAGTCATAAAGTAGCATATCCAAAAGAGACCTCGGAACTCGGGGTCTCGAATTTTCATTTAGCGAGGTCAAAGGAAATGAACAAGTCCGAATATATCCGAGGAAGAATAATAATCAGAACGAGCATGATCGGGATCGTAACGAATGTGCTTCTCGCGGCTTTCAAAGCTACAGTCGGGATATTATCCAACTCCATAGCCGTTGTGCTCGACGCAGTCAATAATCTATCCGACGCAATGTCTTCAATCATCACGATCATCGGCGCAAAATTGGGAGCCAAACGCGCTGACAGGGCACACCCGCTCGGTCATGGCAGAGTTGAGTACATCAGCTCTATGCTCGTGGCTGCTATCGTCTTTTATGCCGGCATAACGTCGCTGGTCGAGTCCGTCAAGAAAATAATCAATCCCGAAACCGCGGATTACAGCACCATCGACCTATTCATCATCGCCGTAGCTATCGCGGTGAAATTGGTGTTGGGCAAGTATGTCAAGGCGCAAGGCGAGAAAGTCAACTCCGGCGCGTTGATTGCCTCAGGCTCAGACGCTTCGTTTGATGCGATACTCTCAGCTTCAGTTTTGATTTCGGCGATTATATTTTTGACCTCGGGCATATCGTTGGAAGCGTATGTCGGAGTTGCTATCGCCGTCGTAATCATCAAGGCCAGCATCGAGATGATGCGCGATACGTTTGACGATCTAATCGGCCACAGAACCGACGCGGAGATCAGCAAAAGGATCAAATCGATCCTCAGCGAAGAGCCTGATGTCAGAGGGGCTTACGACCTCGCTTTATTCGATTATGGGCCAAATAAGAGCTACGGAGCTGTGCATATCGAACTCCCCGACGTAATGACAGTAGATGAAGTTGACGTGTTGACCCGGCGGCTTCAAACGCGAGTTTATAACGAGACGGGCGTTATCTTGGCCGGGATCAGCGCATATTCATACAACACCAGAGACAAGTTAGCTTCTCAAATGCGCGAGGACATTCAGAAGATAGTTTTGGCTCACGATTGGGCGTTGCAGATGCACGGCTTC
>JAFSJO010000078.1 GCA_017449415.1 Synergistaceae bacterium | reverse complement strand
CCGTGAGCCGTGAGCCGTGAGCCGATGTTAGCAACCTTCATTAACTTTAGCAACCTCCATTCTACTTAAATTTTACCGTTAGATTATTTTTCATTTGAAACTTTCACGAGTGAATGGGGAGATTGTAGCACTTGAAGTTCAAAATGTAAAAGTAATTTTCACGCAATTGCGACGCGACCGCTATAACCGTCTCTCATGTCTTGCAATTCCTAAACTCTCACTGAATTTCAAAATTGAGCTACAATTATATTCATGAAAGGAGCTATGAATTTCAATGAACAATGACGTAAAGAATTTATCACGCGACATCGAACAATATATCCTCGATCAGTTCGACGACCGACAGAGCCAACTCCCCGACGGGGACGACAATAACTCAATAAGCCTCAGACGCAAAGAGCTTGCGGAGATGTTCGGCTGTGTCCCGAGTCAAATTAATTACGTGCTTAGAAGCCGTTTCGGCCCGGAGCGCGGTTACCTGATCGAGAGCCGGCGCGGCGAATATGGCTACATAAAAATTCTCCGCATAACCTACGACGACCCGCAGGAGAAATCCAATCACCTAAGCGACTTGATCGGCGATGCTATCTCCGTCGCTGACGCTTGCAGACTCTTGGAAGCCCTGCGATATAGAGACCTTATCACCGACCGCGAAAGGCTCTTGATCGAAATCGCCATCAAACACGACAGCTCGCCCCGCTCAGGACGCAGTCGAAGCTCCACAGCCCGGCTTCTGAAAAAGATGTTGAGCAGTTTGGTACACTTGGAAATTGAAGAATAATCGTTGAAAAGGAGAAATTTTTATGTGGCAGTTTTATACGGATAGAGGCAAAAGGGTCGTTCAGCTCGCTCATCAGGAAGCTATCGGCATGGGACACACTATGGTAGAACCGGAACATCTTCTGCTCGGTGTGTTGCAGGAGGGCGGAGGCGTCGCGTGTCAGGCTCTCTCGGAGCTTGGAGTCGACCCCGAAAACTTCGCAGCTCACATTAGAGAATTGATAGGTCGGTCGCAGGACGTTATCTCGAAGCCCGTCGACCTACCCATGAGCCCGAGAATGAAGCGAGCGTTGGATCTGGCAATGGCCGAGGCTCGAAAGATGGGCGTTAATTACGTCGACACAGAACATATTTTGCTCGGGATACTCGCGGACGACTCGGGGCTTATCGTTCAGCAGTTCAAGGCCATGGGAGTTACGCCGATGTCGGTGTTGAAGCAGATTAACGAGATTTTATCGGGCACGGCGGGACGAAAGATAGCCTCCAGCAACACTGACCCGAACGCTAAGAAGAAAGTTAAAGCCAAAACTCCGACGCTCGACCACCTAGGCACTGACCTGACTGAACGCGCAAGGAACGGCGAGCTTGATCCCGTCATTGGCCGCGAGAAAGAGATCAAGCGCGTCATGCAGGTGTTGTGTCGCAGGACGAAATGTAACCCCGTGTTGGTCGGCGACCCCGGTGTCGGCAAAACTGCGATCGTCGAGGGGCTTGCCATTCAGATAGCTTCGGGGCTGGTGCCAGAGCCGTTGAGAGAGAAGCGAATAGTTCAGCTCAACATGGGAACGCTGGTGGCCGGGACGAAATACCGCGGCGAGTTTGAGGAGCGTCTCCGACGTATCGTGAAAGAGCTTACGGACAGCAAAGGCGACGTGATTTTGTTCGTTGATGAGGTTCATACGATGATCGGCGCAGGGAGTGCCGAGGGAGCTACGGACGCAGCCAATATCCTAAAGCCGGAGCTGTCTCGCGGGGTCTTTCAGCTCATTGGCGCAACTACTCAGGACGAATATAGAAAATATGTCGAGAAAGATGCGGCGTTGGAGCGGCGTTTTCAGCCCGTGCAGGTCGATGAGCCGGATCTAGATAACTCCATATTAATATTGAAAGGTTTGAAGAATAAATACGAACATCATCATAACGTGATCTTCACAGATGACGCGATCGACGCGGCGGCGAAGCTCTCTTCACGCTACATTCAAGATAGATATCTGCCCGACAAGGGAATTGATTTAATCGACGAGGCCGGGGCGAGGACGAGGCTCATGACCTTTGAACTTCCGGATTACATCAACGACATCAGAAGCAAGCTCGAGGGCGTTCAAAAGCAGAAAGAAGACGCTGTAATGTCGGAGAGATATGAGCTTGCGACAGAGCTTCGAGACGAGGAGCGAAAAATTTCCGACGAACTCGACACCGAGATCAAGAGCTGGCAAAAGAAACAAAAGGTTACGAAGTCGACGATCACCGCCGAGGACATCGCTACGGTCGTGGCCGAACAGACCGGGATCCCCGTCAAGCAAATGACCGAAGCCGAGACAACGAGACTGTTGAAAATGGAGGAAGAAATTTCTCAGCGCCTCATAGGTCAAGACGAGGCCGTCAGTGCTGTAGCCCGTGCGATTAGGCGAGCGAGAACAGGACTTCGCGACCCAAGGCGACCTATCGGGAGTTTCCTATTCATGGGGCCGACCGGCGTGGGCAAGACGGAACTGGCTCGATGCTTGGCTAGGTTCCTATTCGGGCGCGACGACGCAATGATCCGTATCGACATGAGCGAGTATATGGAACGTCACGAAGTCTCGAAGCTCGTGGGCGCACCTCCCGGCTACGTCGGACACGAGAACGGCGGCAAGCTCACTGAACAGGTTCGGCGAAAGCCCTACAGCGTGATACTGTTCGATGAGATCGAGAAAGCTCACCCGGAGATCTTTAACATTCTGCTGCAGGTGCTCGATGACGGCAAGCTAACCGACGGTCAGGGGCGCAAGGTCGACTTCCGCAACACGGTCATCATAATGACGAGCAACGTCGGCGCAAAGGAAGCTCAGCAAGGGAACTCGCTCGGCTTCGGAATGAGCGCGCAGAGCCAGAGCCAACGAGATTGGGAGCGAACGAAGAATATAATCCTCGAAGAAGCTAACAGGACATTCAGGCCGGAATTTCTGAACCGTATCGACGAGATGGCTGTGTTCAAACCGCTGTCGCGCGAAAATCTTTTGAAGATAATCGACACGATGCTCGAAGACCTGTCGGCTCGGCTCGATACCGAAGGCGTGAAGATCGACGTGTCGCAGGACGTGAAAGAGAAAATCCTCGAAAAGGGCTTCAAACCCAAGTACGGAGCTAGACCACTGCGCCGAGCTATTCAGTCAATGCTCGAAGACAAGCTCGCGGACTTCATGCTGTCGAAGAAAATCCCCGACGAAAGTCCTCAAATCAATGTCAACCTCAAAGGCGAAGAGCTTTCGCTCGAGGTAGGAGTTAGGAGTTAGGAGTGAGGAGTGAGGAGTGAGGAGTGAGGCTACGTGGTGCTTGGGATCGGCTTCGGGATCATGTTGAGCGCGAAAGGTTACAACGCTCTGTGGGCTTTGGCGATGGCCGTGATGATCTATTCCGGGACGATGCAGTACGTCGCGATAGATTTGATTTCGGCTCATGTATCGCTGGGCGCGACGGCTCTGACCTCGCTGATGGTGAGTGCGCGGCATCTGTTCTACGGCCTGACGATGATCGAACGTTACAAGGACATTCACGGGCTGAAGAAATTCTATCTTATCTTCGCGCTGACCGACGAGACTTACTCGCTCGTGTGCGAGAGCAATGACAGCGAATATTGCTTCTATGTGTCGCTGCTCGATCACCTCTACTGGATAGGAGGCTGCGTGGTCGGAGGGCTGGTCGGGCAGGCGATGGCGTTCTTTAGAAAGTGAGGAGTTAGGAGGTAGGAGTTAGGAGTTATGTTTGATGTTCACGCAGGCTACGTAGTTTTGATCGCCGGGGCTATAACCGGTCTTCTTCGTTTCATTCCGTTCATAGCGTTCGCGACTCTGAGGCCGGGATTTATTTTGTATCTTGGCCGCGTCTTGCCTTACGCTGTCATGGCGATGCTGGCCGTGTATTGCCTGAGGGCGGGGGGCGGGGGCGCGGGCGCAACAGTCCCAAAAATTCTCGCAAGCCTCACGGTGATAGTGCTTCATGTGTGGCGACGTAACACGCTTCTGAGCACACTCGCGGGGACGGTGCTGTATATGTTCCTCGTGCAATGCGTGTTCTAAAAAATTTTTCAATCAGGAGGAGCTAATGACAGAGCAAAATTTTAAGTTGTCGGTAGTGATACCATGCTACAACGAACGCGACAACATCGAAGAGATCGTGAAACGAGTTAGAGGGTCGGGAATTGCCAATCAAGAGATCATCATCGTAGACGACAAAAGCACTGACGGCACAAGAGAGATACTTGAAAGCCGCATAAGATTGCTAGTAGGCCAAGTCATCTATCACGATGCCAATCAAGGCAAGGGCGCAGCCCTACGAACAGGCTTCGCCCACGCAACCGGCGACGTAGTGATCATACAGGACGCTGACCTCGAATATGACCCGGCCGACTATCCCAAACTCGTCGCACCGATAATCAACGATGATGCCGACGTGGTGTACGGCTCGCGCTTCTTGACCGGTCAGGCAAAAGGCTACAGAGCGAACATACTCGCCAATAGGTATCTGACTTCGCTGTCGAACTTCTTCACGGGGTTGAAGCTCACCGACATGGAGACGTGTTACAAGGTTTTCAGGCGCGAGATCATTCAGGCAATCGAGATTGAAGAGAATCGCTTTGGCTTCGAGCCGGAGATCACCGCGAAGATTTCAGCCCTCGGCGTGCGAGTTAAAGAAGTTCCAATCAGCTACAATCCACGCTCGAAAGAACACGGAAAGAAGATCGGCTTCAAGGACGGCTTGCGCGCAATTTACTGTATCCTCAAGTATCGACATTTGAGGGGGGGTACAATAAATGCGAAAAACTAGAATACTCGTTACTGGCGGCGCGGGTTTCCTCGGATCACATCTGTGCGACAGACTGCTACGCGAGGGCAACGACGTTATCTGCGTCGACAATCTTTTCACAGGCAGCAAGGACAACATCAGGCATTTGCTCTCCGACCCATATTTTGAATTTATCCGCCACGATGTCATCAATCCGCTATACGTCGAGTGCGACAGGATATATAACCTCGCGTGCCCTGCCAGCCCCGTCCAATATCAGCGAGACCCAATCTACACAACGAAGACTTCGATGTATGGAGCTTTCAACGCTCTTGGCCTCGCAAAGAGGACAGGCGCAAGGATACTCCAAGCCTCAACGTCAGAGGTATACGGCGACCCCGAATGTAACCCACAGCCCGAAGACTATCGAGGCCGCGTGAACACCATCGGCCCCCGCGCATGTTACGACGAGGGCAAACGAATTGCCGAGACATTATTTTTCGACTACCATAGAAAACACGGCGTTGATATAAAAATCATACGCATCTTCAACACCTACGGGCCGCGAATGGATATCGGAGACGGCCGCGTAGTTTCAAACTTCATCGTACAAGCTCTCAAAGACGAGGACATCACAATATACGGCGACGGCAGCCAAACACGCAGCTTCTGTTATGTCGACGATCTGATCGAAGGCATGATCCGCATGATGAACAGCCGAGACGGCTTCACAGGCCCAGTGAACATTGGCAACCCCGGCGAGTTCACGATCAAAGAGCTTGCGGAGATCGTCATAAAGCTCACAGGCTCGCGGTCGCGCTTGGTGTTCCAGCCACTGCCGCAAGATGACCCGACCCAAAGGAAGCCCGATATCACACTGGCTCAACGAGAACTCAACTGGAAGCCCTCAATAGATTTGGAGACAGGATTAAACGCAACCATCGAATACTTCAAACGAATACTATGAGCAGGCGGCGGGAGATTCTGCTTTATGTCTTCTTTGGGGGCGTGGCCTTCGTTCTGAATGTCGGGCTGTTCGCGCTCTTTCACGGCTTCATGTCGATCGACGCGCTTGTCAGTAACGTCATGTGCTGGGTGATCTGCGTCGCTATGCAGTTCGTTACGCACAAATATTTTGTCTTCGAGGCGAAGTCCCCAAGCCGGCGCGAATTTTTCCGTGAGGTCGCGTCATTCTTCGGTGGCCGGGTGCTGACGCTCGTCATTGAGGAGTTGTTGCTCCTGATCTTCATAACGTGGCTGAGACTTCACAGCCTGACCGTGAAGATCGTCGCGAATGTTGTCGTGATCGTTTTGAATTACATCATCAGCAAGCGAATTGTTTTCAATGGAGGATAAGAGATGTTGCTTCAAGCTCTGATGTTCGTTCTGTTCTGTTGCACGTGGCTCGTTACGTTCCTCGCTGTCTCGGGACGCGGCGACACATGCAAAGATTTTTGCGTCTCGATCATATTATGGTCGGCGTGTCTGTTCGTGATGACGGAGGCATTGAGCGCGTTCAACCTCATCACAGCTCCGAACTTGCTCGCGGGGTGGGGGATCGTCGTAGCTCTCGAAGCGTTCGTCACGCTGGGAAGCCGGCAACGCCGGTGTTCAAAGAGGCGCGAGGCGATCCATGAACGGCTGACCGCGATCCGAAAAAATTTTCGAGATTTGTTTCGCGGCGATGATGTCGTAACGAGAATATTCGCGTGGTTCGTCGTGGGGGTCATGATATTGCGTACAGTCTTGGCCGTCAGCGTGGTGTCGTATAACTATGACGCAATGAGTTATCACCTCGCGCGTGTGATGTATTG
>JAFSJO010000077.1 GCA_017449415.1 Synergistaceae bacterium | reverse complement strand
GTAATCGAGGTCGTAATATTTTGAATATGTATCAGAGCCGTAAGTTCTCTCGTCCTGCGCGAGGTCGTCGAAGTCCTCCCAGCTCGCCGACCCACCGGAATGACTCGCTAAAGTCCCTTTGACCTCCTCGACGATATTCGCAAGCTGAAGCCTCGCCCTCAGGATATCGCGCTCATCACTCGCAGTCTCGGCCGACATCGTCGTGAAGAAAAACACCTGCGCGGTTATCATGGTCGCGGCAAACAGAAAGACCGCAACACTGAGCAACGAGACCCCCCGCCGCCTGAGCGAAAAAATTTTTTTCATGTCGCCTTTGCACTTCGCCGTGAATTTGCATTGCGAACAAAGATTTTCATCGTGCAACATCTCCGGTATCCTCCTTAGCAATATAATATCCAGAGCCGTCCCGAACAGTCCCGGCAGTCCCGATATGATCATCTCGCGAACGACGCGGGTCTCAAAGATCTCCGGCTCCTCTTCGTCCAAATATATTATCTCAATCGAGGGAATTATGCCCGAAGACTTTTTCACGAGCCACGAGTAGATCAGACTCTGCGACAGCGGCACGACAACGTCGGACTTCTTGAAGCCCTTGAACTCGAACAGCCTGACTTCATGACGGCCGGGGTTGAAGATCATAGCGTCGTAGCGTCCGTTGATGATCAGCTCGGCTTCATGCTCTTCTGATCTGTAGCAGCCTTGGAGCTTCCCCTCGGGCTTCAGAAAGACAGGCTCGCAGTCTTCGAGGAAAGCCGCCATTCGTCTGACCCACACGCGAACAGCCTGAGCCATCGAAAGGATCTGACCCGACGACAGACGCTCTGCTTTCTTCTCGACGAACGGCGCGAAGAAATTTTCCCTCACGCACTCCTCTAGCGAGTCAGCTCCCCCCGAGGCCGCAGACAAAATTTTTTTGTGAAGTGGACTGCGTGAGTCGGAGGCCGCGTTGAAAAATTTTTCGGAAATTTCTCTGTGAAAGATTGAACCGTAGGCTTCGCCGCCGCCATGGATACCGACGCGCCACGCGGATTTCTTTCGCATGTGAATTTTGTACGCGAACAGAGCCGGGCATCTCTGGCAGAGAGCTAGGTCGCTAACGGTTGCGTAACATGTCAGCGGCATCGTCTATCTTTTTGTGAACGTTATGATTGAATTTTTATCGGCCTGTTTGAATAGTTTGAAAGTCTTCTCGCGCGCGACATAGTCCAACAGTTCCGCTTCGGTCATGTCGATCCCGCGCTGAGCCAACAGCCTCACACCCTGCTGCGCTCCCAACATCTTCATCGGCGAAACGTCAACGATACTGCTGAGGATGTTGCAGAGTGCCGCCTCGTCGACCTTGGGTTCGGGGTCAGGTGCCGGGGTCGGCTCGGGAGCTTCGCCATCAAACGGGAAGTCGAGGAGCTTGAGACTCTTCACGAAGCCTTTCAAGTCCTCGCGGGTCGCTGTCCTGTTGCCGTCGCGAAGATATAAATTCACGTCTCCGTTGTCTATTCTGTTAATGAGAGCTGTGAGCGCGTACCACCTTATGCGGTCGTTGGCGTCGAGCATGACCGAATGACCTCCGAGGCGTTCAAAGGCTTTCAAAGCGTCGTTAGCTTGCTTCCACGTGGACTTGTGAACTGTCTCTTCAGTTACGTAATAGCATAGTCCGCCCTTGCAAGCCTCCATGAAGTCGATCCCGCGCTTCAGTCCCGCGCTTGCGACGAAGTGGCTCTTGCCTGTTACGGTGATGAAAGAGAAATCGCGCCCGCGATACTTGCCGATGAGTTTTACGTTCTTGATGTCGCTCTTGCTGAACTCGAACCCCCCGTGAGCTTCCAGCCACACCCCGAGAGCCAAGGCCAACTGGTCGGAGTTCGGAGGCCACACGCCTGGCTCGCTTTGAACTTTCTTGTATTCCTCTTCGTAAGCACTTTTGATCGCCGAGGCGACATCATTCTCAGACGGCTCGGGGGCTTCGTCTCCCTTCGGCGTTGCGCCTGTCGCGGTGATGGCGTGATTGGCGAGTTCGATAATGACGCGCGGCGAGTAGCCGTCTCGGAGCCTGTCCCCGATCCTCTCCATGAGCCACTGAAAAATTTCCTCGGAATTCTCTTGGAAAGTTGCCTCGATCCTTGCGCGGATAAGCTGACGAGCCTGAGCAAGCGAGCATGTCCGCATGATCATGGAATTGTTGCGGAGACGTTGCACGACGGCATCATCAAGGACGGGGACAATGACATCGTTCCAAATCTCCGACCTGACGAAGCACAGCGGCAATATCCCGACGAGGTCATTCATTAGCAAGCTGATGATGTTGCCCCACGCCGATATCAGAGCGCGGTCTCTCATTGCGTCGAGCTGATCGAAGCACACGACCATCGGGACTTTCGCATAAGCAAGGACATGGCCAAGAGCTGATAAAACCTTTTCGGCTTCAAGCTCGCGCCGGGCGTCGGTCATTGAGCTTAAATCTCTGGAGGGCAGGCCAAGCCGCAAGGAGTCTTCGTCGTCAAGCCCCTCGCTGAGCCAGTCAAGGATCTCGCTCCTTTCGAGAGACTCGCCGGTCATGCACCTCACGAAGCATTTCAGAAAAGTTTTTTCGAGTTCTGGAATGTCCTTGGCAACGTACACTCGCGGATCGATCTTGCTGATCTCGACACCTGAGAAGCCGTCCTCGCGTCTTCGTTCCTGATAAGAGTCAAAGAACTCGCTCATGATCATGTCGAATTGAGTTCGGCCGTTGCTGTGGATCCTTTTGAGGCTGATGAAAATCTCCGTGAGCAGGTGGCGCGTTACGCTGTCGGGGTCGCGGAATGTCTTGACCGCCACGAAGACTGCCGGGCGCGAGTTGCTCCTGAGCCTCCGCAGTATCCGCGTGAGCATGTGAGTTTTGCCCGAGCCTGCCTCGCCAAGCACCAGACCAGCCAGCGGAGTTGACGGCTCGCGACGCTTTGACCTCATGAGCTGCTCTATGTCCTCGGAGGCTTCGCGACTGAGCTGCAACAGGTCGGGATTGTTATTCTCCCACGGGAGCGGGGACGCGGACGAGATGAAAGGGTTGTTATTTCTCAGCAGTTCGAGAATGTCATCACTTGCCATGCCACGTTACCGTTCCCATTCTGAAATTGTTTTCATCAACGAAACAGTTCTTGACCTCGTCAGGTGTCATCAGGGACACGTCGCCGACATGGAGCTGTATCACTCCCTTGTCGCGCAGCATCTTCAGCGTGAAGTCGAACACCTCGCGGGGCCAGCCAAGCTTCTTGCGAAGGTCGCAGATCCTCACGAAGATGCGCCCGTTGTCAAGCTCCTTGAAGACCTCCTTAAACTTCTCGACATGATAGGGTTTCTTGCGAATTTCTGACTCTTCGTCGTCATCTTCCAAGGCTGAGCCGTCGAGTGCGCCCGGCTGGTCGCTGAGAAAAATTCTCGTCTCGAGATCGTCGTTAATTAGTATTCGTATGCGTCCCTGCTCGGCGAGTTCGCGATAGATCTTCGCACATTCTTTCTTTGAGAACGGCATCACACGTCCGACGGCCTTGGGGCTTTTGCCTTTGTTGGGGGACAGCTCCGCGAGTATCAGATCCTCCGGCTGACACGGCACTATGATGTAGATGTAGGGGCCTTTCTTGTTGAAGACGTATCTGTCTCCGAGCAGAGGCTCGATTACGTTCTTGATATCGACGGAATTGGTTACACTGTATATGCCAAGCTCGCGCTTGAGGTCGGTGCCCATCAGGAACGCGAGGTGCTTGACCGTCATATACGGCCTGCCCTCTTTCCGAAACAGCTCGGCCACAACGTCGGGCAAAGTTTCTTTCAGCATGATCCTTTCTCCTTTATCTCGTTTTTATAGCAATCCAACTTAGAATAACATTGACCCTTCCGCCTCACTTCGTTCGACACCTCCCCTTTCAAGGGGAGGCTGGCTCTGAGCCGTTCACAGTCCCACCTTTTAAGGGGGGGAACCGGCGATAGCCGGAGGGGGGTCAACATTCTCAAAAGAAGCTCACAAAGCGGCAGGGTGGAACTCATACGGCGATCTTTTGAAGCCCCAAGAACTCAACGCATTCAGACTCATCGAAAAGTTCTATTGCTTCCTTCATGTTCTCAGTAAGCTCTTCGAGTGTCCTGCCCTGAGAGTGGCAGCCCGGCAACGACGGAACATTACCGACAAAGAAACCATCCTCGTCTTTTGTTATTGTCATGAAAAAATTTCTTGGCATCGCTGACATGCTCCTCTTAAAAATTTTGTGAACTTTCTATAATTCTATCATCGTGCCGGGATTTGCGTTACGAGTTCGTGATGATCTCTCCAGCTCGCGATATCACGACGACGTTGAACGGGATCGCCTCCGACTTGCCGCTGAGCTTCAAAGCCTCCTCCGTCATTCGCACCAGCCCTCCGCAGCACGGCACTTCCATTCTCAGGAGGGTTACGCTCTTGATGTCATTCAGCGCGAATATCTGCGAGAGCTTCTCTGCGTAGTTCACCCCGTCGAGCTTCGGGCACGCTATGAGAGTTACCCGGCCGCGCATGAAGTCCGTGTGAACGTTGGCGTAAGCGTACGCTGTACAGTCGGCGGCAATCAGGAGGTCGGCTCCCTCGTAGAACCCGGCCTGCACGGGCAAGAGCTTAATCTGGACGGGCCATTGAGCAAGGCACGACTCAGCCCTAGCCTCCGGGGTCTGAGCTGTCGATGTCTTCCTATCGAACTTCATCATGGCCGAGCCGGGACAGCCTGACTTAACGCCGGTGAGCTTCGCGCGCTCGACAGCTTCCTTGTCGTAGGCGGGAGCTTCGCGCTCCTCGAATGTTATTGCGCCGGTCGGACATTCAGGCAGACAATCGCCGAAGCCGTCGCAGAAGTGTTCGCGTGTCAGTCTTGCCTTGCCGTCGATGATGTCGATCGCTCCCTCATGGCACGCTCTGGCGCACAGCCCGCAGCCGTTGCATTTGTCCTCGTCAATGTGAATTATTTTGCGGATCATGGATATTCTCCTATAACAGTTCTGTGTAGATTGGGCCTTTGGTCGTCAGCTCGCTGCGCATCAGGAAGAGTTCGCTGCATTGCCACGAAAAATTTTTCACGGTTCCGAGCTTCCTCACCAGCTCCTCAGGCAGGACTCCGCCTTTCAGCCTCGCAAGCGTCAAGTGAGCTTTGAATTTCTTCTCGTCCTTCGGCAGGTCTTCATCTTCAAATAGAACATCGTTGACCATCTTCGAGAGCCTCGAAAGCTCCTTCGCGCCCTCGTCGCCCGACAGCCAGATCACCCGAGGCGAGTTGAGATTGGGGAACGCTCCGATGTAAGAGAGATTTATTGTGAAAGGTTTGAAATGTTTCAGAGGTTCGAGTGATCTCTTCACCTGCGCGATGATGCCGGCTTCAAGCTCGCCGAGAAATTTCAGCGTGATATGAAACTGTCCGAACTTGACCCAGCGGATATTAGCGAGCGGCCTGACTTCGGACAGAAAATTTTCCAGCTCTTCAGAGACTTCGCCGGGCATCTTCACAGCGACAAACGCCCGGATCAATTCGGATTTATTCAATTTACAAATATTTTACGAGTTCGTCTTTAGCTTTTCTGAGTGGGTGTCTTTCGGACGGAGCCGCGTCGTCGGCCTTGTATCCGATCGGGAACATTGCGACGATGTCGTAGTCTTTCATGTCCGGGAACAGCTCTTTGAGTTTCGGGACATCGAAGAACCCGACCCACGTTGTGCCTAGCCCTGCGTCCTCGATCGCGAGCATCAAGTGAGTTGCGACTATGGTAGCGTCAACGTCGCCGAAGCTTCTGTTATCTGACGGCCTGAGGAAAGCACCCTCGCTCGTTCCGCCGACCACGAGGACAACGGAAGCGTCTTTAATCCACGGGAACGGAGCTACTGCTCTGACCTTGGCGAGAGCTTCGGGACTCTTGACCGCCCAGACTTTCACGGGTTGAGCATTCTTTGCTGTCGGAGCGAGTCTGCCGGCCTCTAAAATCTTTTCGAGCTTCTCATCTTCGACGGGCTTGGAGGAGAACTTGCGGCACGAAAATCTTTCTTTCACAACTTCAAAAAATTCCATTATCTTTCTCCTGTTCATAAAATGAGCCGCGACGGGTGTGTG
>JAFSJO010000076.1 GCA_017449415.1 Synergistaceae bacterium | reverse complement strand
TCGAGAGCTTTACGAGAAAGGCAGAGTCTTCCCTGCGGGTCTTTCCTCAAACTACGGATCGGAATCCTACATGAAAAAACTTGGAAAAGGTTTTGCAGCTTACCTTGCTTCGGACGGAGCGTTGCTGATCCACTGCACCGAGGGAAAGGATCGCACAGGCTTTGTGTTGGCACTGTTGGAAGCACTTTGCGGCGCAGATTACGACGAAATGAAGAATGACTACATGCTGACATATCGGAACTATTACGGGGTCAGCCGCGAAAAGAACCCCGAACAGTACGAGCTTATCGCTTCGGTGTATTTTGGCGACTTCATAGAATGTCTTACCAGCAACTCCGATAGCGCAGATCTGAAGACGTGTGCTGAAGATTACCTGATTTCTTGCGGGTTGGATAACGATCAGATTACGCGGCTCCGCGAACGTCTGACCCGTGATTAATCACCGAAGCTGTGATATAATAACAATAGAGCAGTTCTCGAAGGTTGGGGGACTGCTTCTTTTCAACTACATTTTCAACTACAAAAACTTCAAAATTTTTCAGACCTCGCAAGGTCTCACGAGTCAACTTCCAAAAATAAATCCGCGAGTTTTCGCCCCCACAGCCCGTAATGTTATAATACCCCCGCAAAATATTTTGAAGGAGCTTTAGAGTTATGAATGAAATTATCCCAAACAGGGACGGATTGCCTCCGAAAAAGGCAAGCAAAGACAAATACACGGCCGAAGAGAAAGCTGTGATCGTGGCCAAGGCGGCGGAGTCGGGACTTCATGAGGTCGCGGACGCTTACGGACTCAGCTGGCGCGTCGTGGCGGGCTGGCAACGATTCTACAACAACCCCTCCAGCAACATCACAAACAACAATACGGTCATCGAACAGACAAAACAGACTACGCTCATCATACAGTCGCCCTCAGGTCAGGAGATAACTACGGAGGAGATACTCGCAAAAGTCGGTAAGGCCGACAAAATCTACATCAGAGCGGACGAAAACAAAGCCTACTGGGTTCGCACAAGTCAGGACTCACAACAGACAGGCTCAGTGGAACTGTGGTAAAAGCCACCAAGGGAGTGTTGTCGAAAAATGAAGCGTCTTTTTAGTTGTTTAGCAGTACTCTTCGTAACTTGCTTTTTTCTAACAGAGGCCGTTGAAGCCGCCGTAACGTTATCGAGCGCGGAGCTTGCCAGTGCTTTGGGCAAAGCAGTGTTGATGGATTCTGAAGGTAAAGAACTCACTGCTGAAGTTAATGGAGCAGATCTTACGTTGAAGAGCGGTGATGACGAGGTCGAAGCGTCTTCGGTGGTCTATATAGAGTTTTCCGAGGGAGACGAGAGTGAGGCACTTACGGCCATCAATAAAGGTGATTTCGATGACTTCACAGGGCTGGAAACTCTTTATCTCGACAAGTGTACAGAGCTTACAGCAATAGACTTGAGCGGTAACACGACCATTCAGGTTTTGAACGTGTCGAACCTCTCGAAAGTTAAAACCATAAATGCCAGCGGCATGGATAAACTCAGGGACGTTCACATAGCGACGCTTGAAGTTGAGGCCTCTAACTCGATGGCGGGAATGATGGGCGGCAGCTCAGAGCCAAGCTCATGCACATTAGACTCAGATGTTCTCTCAGCTTTAACGAGTTTCGATTTAAGCGAAAATCCAGGCTTGAACAGCGTAGGCTGTCTCCTGCTGAAAGAAGCAAGCAGCATGATGGGAATGGGCGGCGGCGATCCCAGCAAATACGGTGATAAGGCTCACGCAGTTTTGACATCGCTCAAAAAAGGATCTGAGTATCTGCGTTCTGAAGCGTCCTACGCAATCGAAGAGGACGATTCTAGCGGCTTCAGCTTCGGGACTACGAACAATGACGATACGTTAGGAATTTATTCGGGTGAGGACGTAAATTTACTGCCGAAGTTGGCAACCCTCAACTTGAAAGACAGCGGGCTTGGAACTTCAGATTACATAAAGGAAATCGATATAGACTTGCTCACGGCTCTGACCTCTGCGGATCTTAGCGGAATGACGAGGCTTTCAAGCGTTTCATTGCCGAGCGGTACAACGTTGACTGCATTGGATCTGACTAACGACACTGCGCTAGAGTCGCTGAATCTGACGAACACGAGGGGATTTGTATTTCCAACTGGCTTCAAGACACTGACGGGGCTTTTACGTTTCTATATGTCAGACCGCGAGGAAGTGGATTCCATTGATGTAACACCTTTCACAAAACTCGCTGAGTTAAACTTGGCAGGCGATGCGCTGACATCTTTGGACATTTCAAAAAACACCGGACTTAAAATACTGCGCGTAGGGAACAACGGCCTGACCTCTCTGAACATCTCAAAGAATAAAGGACTTGAAGCTCTGTTCATGGAAAATAACATGGTCAGGGAGCTTGACGTGAGCAGCCATACAAAAATAACGAGCTTGGACATCACCAACAACAGCTTAGTTAAAATCGACCTCTCAAAGAACACCAACATACGCGCCTACGCCGAGCCGTCGGAGAACGCGGCCATAAGGCTCTCGCCACAGAACCGCGAAATGGCAACGGATATGTCGAAAACTTTCAACTTCAGGGAGCTTTACCCACAGTTGACACCTGTTGAGCGAGGGAGCATCGTTTGGGATTCGATTGAGGGCAACGGACTGAAAACTACTTCGGTCGACGTTAGGAAAGGTACTGCGACGTTCTCATATTATCCTGCTCTCATCACGTACAGCTACAAGAGCGGCATAAACTACGAGAACACGTCAACGCCCTTGTGCATGAATGTTCGTTTGACTTGGGACAAGACAGACTCGGAGATCGATGCGCTTTACGAAAACGAGCCTGAGAGCGAAAATACGCGATCCACAATGGTGGGCAGTTCTGGCGGAGGCTGTGATGTCGGCGCGGGAGCTTTGAGCGTAATAACTCTCGTGGGCGGTCTCTTGCTCATCAAGAGGAGAGCTATCTAAAAAAAACGAGGGATCAGGCGAAAAAATCCCCAATCCCTCATTCCTAATTCCTAATCATTAAGGCTTCGGGCCGACGCACTGCATCAGCGTGAAGTTGTGATTTTCCGTGAGGCCAAGAAGTTTCGTCAGTCCCTCACGGTCGAAGTTCATTCGAGTTCTCGCACCCCAACCCTGAGACGCTGCGTACAGATACACGCCCTGCATTGAAAGCCCCGCATGAGCGAAGCCGCAGCTCAAAACCAATTCGGGAGTCATTCTTCCGCCGGTGAGCTTCGCCAACTTCTCAGCGTCCTGAATTTGACGTACTCCCCACGACTAAAGTCGGGGGATTCTGGTATCAACGAACCTTGCACCCTTGCGAGTGTCTTACAGATTCTCCTCCGAATGGTCGACGCCCCAACCATTTTCTTATTTTTCATTTTTTTACGTCGGCGGAT
>JAFSJO010000008.1 GCA_017449415.1 Synergistaceae bacterium | reverse complement strand
TGAATTTTTTGCTGCGTCGTTATGTGTTATGCTAACGGCGGATTTTATTTTAATTAACGGAGGTTTGATTTTCATGGACAAGACTTTAACGTCCAAACACGGCCCCTGGATCGCCGGAGGCATCATCGGTCTGATCGCTGTAGCTCTTGCTCATTTCGGGAACCCCGGCAACATGGGTTTCTGCGTGGCGTGCTTCACTCGCGACATCGCCGGAGCTTTGGGCTTCCACCGCGCCGGAGTTGTTCAGTACATTCGCCCCGAAATCCCGGGATTTATTCTAGGCTCGTTCCTCTCATCGTTAATCTTCAGAGAATATTCGCCGCGTGGAGGCTCTTCACCTGCTGTACGTTTCGGCTTGGGAGTGTTCGCGATGCTCGGCGCATTGGTCTTCCTTGGCTGTCCGTGGCGTGCGTATCTCAGAGTCGCGGGCGGAGATTGGAACGCTCTTTACGGTGTCGGCGGTCTCATCGTCGGAGTCTTTATCGGAATTTTATTCTTGTGGAACGGCTTCAGCCTCGGAGCTGCCGGGAACAATCCCAAGGCTTCAGGGTTAATCATGCCGTTAATAGCGGCGGCATTGCTTGCGTTCTTGTTCCTTGCGCCCAAGTTCGGTGAGAACGGCCCGATCTTCTTCTCGACCAGCGGTCCCGGCTCTCTTCATGCGCCTGTCCTGATGTCTCTGGGAGCTGGCTTGATAGTAGGTTGGCTCGCACAGCGCAGCAGGTTCTGCACGGTCGGAGCTATTCGCGACTTCCTGATGATGGGCGACGGTCATTTGCTCAAAGGCATCATAGCTTTCACGGTCGTAGCTTTCGCGGCCAATTACGGACTTGGAAAGTTTAAGCCCGGCTTCGAGGGTCAGCCTGTGGCTCACACGGACGAGCTTTGGAACTTCTTAGGAATGGTTCTGTCGGGACTTGCGTTCACGCTTGCGGGAGGCTGCCCGGGTCGTCAGCTTATCATGGCGGGCGAGGGCGACTCTGACGCTGGAATATTCGTCATTGGAATGTTGGCTGGCGCGGCAATCGCTCACAACTTCTCGGCGGCTTCGAGCGGGACGGGCATCGGCGCAATGGGGATCCCGGTAACGGTCATTGGGCTGATATTCTGCGCCTGCGTCGGAATTTTATCGAGAGACAGGGGGTAACATCATGAGCGACACTATCACTGTAAACGCTTCGGGGCTTTCATGTCCCCAGCCGGTCATGCTGACCAAGAAGGCACTTGCGAACCTGACCTCGGGGCGCGTTGAAGTCCTTGTTGACACTGCGACCTCGCGTAATAACGTCTCACGCTTCGCGGCCAACAAGGGCTGGAACGTCGAGACCGAAGAGCGCGATGGCGGCTACACGGTCATCTTAGAGAAATGAGACTCACGAAATTCTGAAATTTTTTCCTGTTGGCAGGTTGTCGGCAGGAAAATTTTTTTTGACTTTCGAGACCTCCGAAGTTGCGAAAATTTTGGGACTTGCGAGCCGTCGAAGTAGCAAAAAATTTTTCTCCGCGAGAGGTTGCGACATCTCAGAAATTTTGGACTTTTTGTAGTTGCAAAAGTAGTTGAAAGATTCGACCTTGGGAACCTCGAAAGGTGTAAAGTGAAAGGACTTGGCGGAAGTGTGTGGGGATCGAACCCACCAGAGACAGCTCAGACCGCCCCTCACCGGGTTTGAAGCCCGGGCCCGTCACCAGACAAATCTCCCTTCCGAAAATGTGAAAGCACTTCGCCGTGAATTATAATTTATTCATCTCAAAAAATCTACAAAATTAATTTGGCGCGAGGTTTAACTTTTGAAGAAGAGCGGTTTTTATTACAGAATTTTATACGAAAGAGTCTTTGACCCGATAGCTCTCTACAAGGTCAGCGACGGCAAAGTGATCTTCATCGACGTAAACCCAGCCTACGAACGCGTTATGAAGGTCAGCCGCAACGACATCGTCGGTAAGACTTTCAATGAGGTATGGCCAAAGGCTGAACCGCGGTGGTCGAGGGTCATTCGCGAGTGTCTGAAACAGAAGCGCACTATGCACTGTATCGGTGAGAGCCGCGACGCCGGAAGCTACCTCGAAGCTATCGCGTTCCCGATCCCGCCCGATATGGCCGCAGTGATCTTTCTCGACAGGACGAAGCTCAAACACTCCAACAATAATCTCAAAGACCGTCAGAAGCAGCTTCGGGCATTGGCGGCGCAGCTGACACTCAGCGAGGAGGATATGAGGCGGTCGGTCGCGTCGGATCTTCACGACTGCGTGGGCTATGACCTTATCTCTCAGCTCGGGATCTTGCGCGAGATACAGGCTTCAGATGACAAGGAGGAGATCAACAGGCTCGTTCAGATTTTAATAGACAACACGGAAAAAATAATTTCAGAGAATAGAAACCTCATCTCCGAGCTAAGTCCCCCGGTGTTGAAAGAGGCAGGGCTTAATCCCGCGCTTGAAGAGCTTGCGAAGAACATTCTAAACCCCAACGGCATCAACTGGCGGATAATCGCGAAAGGAAGCTCCGACGAGTTCAAAGCCGACGACGCTGTGTGCGTGATCCTGTATCGAATGGCGCGAGAGCTGCTCATCAACGCCGTGAAGCACTCGGGCGCAGCCAACGTCAACATCATCATCAACAGGAAGCCCGAAGTTATCACCGTCGCGGTCGAAGATGACGGCAAAGGTCTCCTTAAAAGCAATAACAAAGGCTTCGGACTTTTCAGTATACGCGAAAGATTATTGGCTTTGGGCGGAAATTTGAAGATAATATCAGAACAGGGCAATGGGCTTATGGCTGTCATGACTTGCCCGTTGAAATTAAAGAACGGAGAATTGTTTCATGATAAAGATACTGCTGGCTGATGACCACAAACTATTCATCGAGGGACTTGCGGAATTAATCAAACGCCAGCCCGATATTGAGCTGGTCGGACAGGCTCGGGACGGCTTGCAGGCGGTCGAGCAGGCCAAGAAGATCAAACCCGACATAATATTAATGGATATCTCAATGCCCGAGCTTAACGGGATAAAAGCTCTCAAGAATATTCTGCCGACACTTCCAGACATAAAAATAATAATGCTCTCCATGTACAACAGCCGAGAGCTAATCGTAGAGAGTTTGCGAGCCGGAGCGCAGGGCTACGTCTTGAAAGAATGTACATCGGACGAGCTTTACGAGGCGATACGAAGCGTCATGAGCGGGAATTATTACATTGCGCGTTCGTCGCTTGCCGTGATGATCGAGGATTACTTGCGGCTGTTGAAAGATGACGAACGAAACTCCGCCCGAATGTTGTCAGAGCGCGAGCGTGAAGTCTTGAAACTCTTCGCGGAGGGCAAGAACGCCAAGGAGATCGCCTACGACCTCTCGATCAGCAAGAACACCGTCGACGTTCACAGGCGGCATATCATGGAGAAGACAGGCTGCACGAGCATGGCCGGGCTTGTTCGCTACGCAATCCGGGAGGGATACTAATGTATTATCTCAACAATGCCGCTACGACATGGCCGAAGCCTTCGTGTGTAGCGGACGCTATGCGGGACTTCTTGACTCGCGGCGGCGCAAACTCATCACGCGGGACATCTTCGGAGCGCGACATGGGTACGATGAATTTGATACTTGACTGTCGAATGAAGCTTGCTGAGTTCTTCGGCGGCTACGATGACCGCAACCCGCTGCTCGTAACGTTCACCGCGAACATCACCGAGGCCCTTAACATCGTGTTACGCGGCTTTCTGAGGCCGGGCATGAGCGTCCTCACGTCATCAATGGAACACAACGCCGTCATGAGGCCGCTGAGAGCTTTAGAGGCTCGCGGAGTTCGTGTTGAAGTTTTGGCCGCGGATCGCGAAGGCTCGCTTCACCCTGAGGAGCTTGAAAAGTTGCTGAGCCAAAAAAATTTTGATCTCATGGTCATGTCGCACGCCAGCAACGTCTGCGGGACTGTTCAACCCGTGAAAGAGATCGCCGGGATATGCAAGGCTCACGGATTGCCGCTCGTCCTCGATACAGCTCAGACTGCCGGACTGATTGAGCTTGACGCTTCGGCTTTGGGCTTGGCCGCGTTGTGCTTCACGGGGCATAAGGGCTTGATGGGGCCTCAGGGTACGGGAGGGATCGTGTGGGAGCCTGAGTTTGCTTCACGGGTCGAGCCTCTCATCACGGGAGGCACGGGGAGCTACTCGCACCTCGAAACGCAGCCCGAGGACATGCCCGACAAGTTTGAATCAGGCACTCCGAACCTGCCCGGACTCGCCGGACTCAACGCCGCCATGACGTGGCTGAAAGAGACAGGAATAGAGAACATCTCGCGCAAAGAGAACGAACTCGGCGAGCATCTTCTCGAAGGACTAACGAGCCTCGCGGGAATGAAGCTGACGGGCAAGCAAGATATGAAGGACAGAGTTTCGGTGTTTGCGTTCAACATTGAGGGGTTCGATAACGGAATATTAGCTGACGAGCTGTCGCTGAAAGGCTTTGAGACGAGGCCGGGGCTTCATTGCGCTCCGATAGCTCACAAGACGCTGGGGACGTTCCCGCAGGGAGCTTTGAGGGTCTCGCCGGGATATTTCAATACGATCGAGGAGATCGACGCTTTCATAAGAGAATTAGGGATTAGGAATTAGGGATTAGGGATTAAAAGATTTCTGTCCTCACTCCTAATTCCCAGCTTCCAAAAGAGACTAAATCACAAAGAACACCCCGGCCGCCAAGGCAGCTATCACGATCGCTTTCGTGTCGTTGAGCGACCATATCAACGGCTTGCGGCGAGTTCGTCCCTCTCCTCCGTCATAGCCGCGAGCTTCCATTGCGACAGCTATCTCGTCAGCCCGCCTAAAAATTATTATGAACAGCGGTATCAAAACCGGGAAGAACGCCATGACGCGCTGGAATAAATTTCCCTGATCGAGCTTCGCACCGCGAGACAGTTGAGCTTTCATGATCTTGTCGGCCTCGTGCATAAGCAGCGGTATGAACCTCAACGCCATTCCGATCATCATAGAGCACTCGTGAGCCGGAAAGCCGATCCGCTCGAATGGCCTGAACAGACTGTCAAGCCCGTCCGCGAGTTCCAACGGCGCTGTCGTCAGCGGGAGCATGATCGCGAACATCATGAGGACAATCAACCTTATCGACGTGAAGAAAGCTCGATAGGTCGCCTGCGCAAAATCCCCGGTGAAGTACGCCGCCGCTAGGTTGAATATGAACGTGAACGCCACGAGGAAGAAGACAGGCTGCGCCGCTTTCAACAGAACTCGCCACGAAATCTTCGAGAGCCTCACGAGGACAGCCAACGCCGCCACCCAAAACGCGAGCTGAAAGAAATCCCGAGCCGGGAATATCGCCGAGACGATCACAAGGAGCGAAAACAACTTCGCCCGCGGATCCAGCTTATGAATTACTGAGCCTGTAGGCACGTATTGCCCGAAACTTACGTTTGAGAGAAACATTTTATAAAGTCCTGATAGTTATATAGTAATGGAAAATCTTTGTTGAGCTTGCGGATCTCAGCCGACGCTCTGAGAACGTCAGGCCACGCCTCCGGCTCCAAAATATTCATGATCTCCTCGATGGCCTCGCTTGGTGGGCACTCCGTGATCTTTCCGCCGTTGCGCAAAATCAAAATCCGGTCGCTGCAGTTCAACGCGACATTAATATCATGAGTGATGGTTATGATGGTCTTGCCGCTGTCGCGTAAGCTCCCGAGCATCGTGAGAATTTTTTTCTGGTATGACGCATCAAGCCCGGCCAAAGGCTCATCGAGTACGACACACTCAGGCCGAGTTGCAAGCACCGACGCGATAGCTACGAGTCTCCTCTCACCGCCGGACAGAGCCAACGGGTTGCGCTCGAAGAAACTTTCATTGAGGCCGACACATTCAAGCCCGTACGAGACGGCGTTATCGAGGTCAGCTCCTTTGAAGCCCGCGTTCTTTGGCGCGAATGAGAGTTCCTCCTTGACGGTCGCGGAGAATAATTGATCCTCCGGGTGTTGGAAGACAAGCCCGACGCGCTGACGAAGACCGTAAAGCTCATTGCCTTTCTGTGGGAGGCTCTGGCCATCGAAGAAGATATCGCCGCTTTGAATTTTATACAGGGCGTTGAGGTGCTGAACGAACGTAGATTTTCCGCTGCCCGTCCTGCCGATGATCGAGAGCCATTGCCCGGCATAAATCTTCACGTCGAGATTTCTGAGCGCGAAATTCTTTTCGTCGTATCGAAACGAGAGACCCTCAACGCTGAACTTGACCTCGTGCCCCGCGTCCTCATGTCGAAGCTCCGAGCTGAACATCGACTTGACGTGAGAGAAATCGGCGGTAGCAAAGTCGACTTTCGAGTCGGCGAAGAATTTCTTGATCTTGAACTCGTCGGGGACGTTGAAGCCAAGTTCCTCAGCCTTGCTCCAAAATTCCGAGGTCTCGCCGTTCCAGATCACCCCGCCTTTCGATAAGACGATGACGCGCTCGATATCGTCGAAGTTCTCGGCTTCGATCTGGTGCGTAACCTGTATGATGGTCATGCCCTCGCCGTGGATTTCGCGCAAAGTCTTCTCGATATCCATTCGCCCTTTGGGGTCGAGCATCGCCGTAGCTTCATCGAGGATCAGACACTCGACCTTCGCGGCCAAAGCCCCGGCCAACGCCACGCGCTGTTTCTCGCCGCCCGAGAGAGCTTCGACCGAAGAGTCCTGCTTGTGGGTCATGTTGACCCTCGCGAGTGCACTGTCGACTCTCTGCTGGATCTCGTCCGATGGCAGGCCCTGATTCTCCGGCGCGAAAGCTACATCATCTTCGACCATTGCCGCCACGATTTGATTTTCCGGGTCTTGGAAGACCATGCCGAGCTTGCCTCGAAGGTCGCGAAACTCCATGTTCTGCATGTCAACGCCCTCGACGAGACACGAGCCCTCGTCAGGTTCGACAAGCCCGCCGAGAATTTTTACGAGTGTGGATTTTCCCGAGCCGTTGTGTCCGAGGATCGCGATCCGTTCGCCCTTGCGTACAAAAAACGAGACGTCTTTCAAAGCCCGTCCCGTAAGTTTGTCGTCATATGAAAACGAAACAGATCGCACCTCCAGAAACGGCGTATTATTTCTGTCCTGCGTCTGCCTGTTCACGTTCTACAAGTTCTATAACTGCCATGGGTGAGCCGTCGCCTTTGCGTGCGCCGAGCTTCACTATTCTCGTGTAACCGCCCTTGTCGAAGCTCTTGTACTTCGGGGCGATCTCCTGAAATAATTTCGTCGCTGCCTGCTTGTGCGGCATCTTCGAGAACACTACGCGGATATCATGAACGCTTCCGCCCTTTGCCCTCGTGATCAGCTTTTCGGCTACGCGGCGAAGTTCTTTTGCGCGTGTTACGGTCGTGGTGATGCTCCCGTTAAGGAACAGACTTGCGGCCATGTTCCCGAGCATTAATCTTCTATGGCTGCCGTAGCGTCCGAGCGTCCTGTGGTCAACATGATGTCTCAATTAAGATTGCACCTCCTGTTCATTTGATGCTGTTGCGTTTCGTTCAGTTGCTTCACTGGTTACAGTGTCGTCTTTCGTCTCTGTTGCTGCTGGTTCAGCTTTCTTGGCCTTAGCTTTGGGCTTGGCCTTGGGTTTAGCCCTGGCTTTCGGCTTCTCGGCGGGAGCTTCCTCCGGCTCAGGCTCTTTAACCTCTCCGGCTTTGACCTCAGGCGCGGCCTCCTCGACCTTAGGAGCTTTCACTTTCGTTGTCTTAGCCTTGGGCTTTGCCTTTGGTTTAGCTTTGGCCTTAGGCTTCTCGGCGGGAGCTTCCTCCGGCTCAGGCTCTTTGACCTCTTCGGCTTTGACCTCAGGCGCAGGCTCCTCGATATTGGGAGCTTCAGCAGCTTCCTCCGTTACCTCTTCAGCCTTAGGAGCTTTCACTTTCGTTGTCTTAGCTTTGGGCTTTGCCTTTGGTTTAGCTTTGGCCTTAGGCTTCTCGGGTTCCTCCTCGGGAGCTTCTTCAATCAGGTTGTCGAGAGTCTC
>JAFSJO010000075.1 GCA_017449415.1 Synergistaceae bacterium | reverse complement strand
GCGTCGTAACGCCCGTACATTCAAGCACAAGCACGCCGAACTGAACGATAACTTCAAAGATTTCTTCGACATGATGCAGAAGTTCCATGTTATTCTCCTTTCACGGCCTTGGCCTTGTCCATGAGGTGCTTGAGTCTCCGAGCCGTCGGCGGGTGAGAGTTGAAGCCGCTCGCTTGCGTTACGAATTTGTTATCCGCGAATGCTTTCATTGCCCTGTAGAGTCCGTAAGGGTCGTAGCCAGCTTTCTTCAGAAGCTCCGTGCCATAGTCGTCAGCCTCGACTTCCTGACCCCGGCTGAAGCCGCTCTCGGCCAAGTTCATTCCGACGCTGCCAGCTGCCTGAGCGATCTTCCCGGCATTCCCTCCGACCTTTCCAAGCCCGATGCTGAGGAGCGTCCAGCCGACGTTGCGCCCGACACCTTTGTTGTAGTGTCCGAGCCTCACGTGTCCGATCTCGTGCCCAAGGACTCCGGCGATCTGTTCCTCAGAGTCGAGAATTTTCATGAGTCCCTGAGTTACGTGGACGCTGAAATTTTTTTGGGACTGGAACTTTACCCACGCGTTCGGCGAGTCGTCTTTCTCGTAGTTGATCTGCACGACCTCGAAGCCGTCAGCCTCCGCGATACGCTTCCATGCAGCCTCGACTGTCGACTTGTCGATCGCGCCCCACGCGCACGAACACAACAGCAACGAACAAATTAAACCTGAGAAAATTTTACGTGTCATGTAACATTCCTCCTTTGTTTCAATTATATAATTTTTATGGTATAATGCGCGAGTTGCTTTGCAATGCGGAAACGTGGCCGAGTGGTCGAAGGCGTGCGCTTGGAGAGCGTAAGAGCAGCAATGCTCCCAGAGTTCGAACCTCTGCGTTTCCGCCATCACTTCCCAATGAAACCCCCGAGAGAAATTTTTTTCAACTACATTTGCAACTACAAAAAGTCCCGAAATCTTTAGACATGACGAGGTCTCGCGGAGCTGCGTCGAAAAATAAATCTTTCAGATTTCGAGGAGGTCGCGAGCTACCACTTGTCGTATTTATAGATGACCTGAATGAAGCGGCTGCTCAATGAGCTTCCGGGAAATTTTTTTGAAGCCTCGGGGTTGTAAGTCAGGGTTATGGTCGTGTAGCGGTCGGGTGTCCAGACATTTCGGAGCATGACCTTGCCGGCCTTGCGTGTGTTGGCTGTCGGAGACTCGCGCGTCGAGCCGTATGTGGAGCTGAGTCCTTTCTGAAGAGCCTCGTAGAACTTTCTGTCATATTCAGCGTCGCCCATGCTCTGAAGATAGACGGACTTCGAGTTCAAGAGCTTCTCTTTGTGAAAGCCGAACACGAACAGAGCCGGGTAACCCTCGAAGAAACCCTCCATAGTCAAAGAGTCTTTTCGAGGTGTCAATGTCCTCGCTCCGCTGGTCTCCATGCGCTTGCGAGTGCGTGCGAACGTGTGCCCGAACGGCAGAGAAAGGAAAGCCTCGGAACTGTTGGACAACGCCACAGCCTCCGAGAGCATTAAAGACAAAACAAGAACCAAAAGAAAAAACTTTTTCATTACATCGCCTTTTTGAGAGCTTGCGTGCTGCCGTCGTGGATCTGCCGCAAAATCTCAACAGCAACTTCGAGAGCTTTCTTGCCGTCTCGACCTCCAACGATCGGCGGGCGCTTCTCCTTGACACAGCGAACGAAGTCAGCGAGTTCGAGTTTCAGCGGCTCACTCTTCGGGAAGACGGGAGTTTCGCGTATCTCGACCTGACCCTCGGGGTTGTTGACGCACCGTGAGACCTGCACGGTCTGAAGCTCATAGTTGATCGTGATCTGTCTCTCGCGTTCGACGATCTCGAGCTGTCGGCACTTCTTCTCCGCGCAGCGGCTGACGAGTATGTGAGCCAACACGCCATTCTCGAAAGTTATTTGAGCGTCGGCAATGTCCTCGTGATCCGTGAAGACACACGCGCCCGTCGCGGCGATCCTTGAAATCTTTGACGGAACGAGCGACATCACGATATCTATGTCATGGATCATGAGATCCAACACGACACCGACATCATTAATTCTGGGACTGAATGGAGCTGTGCGCCGCGAGTCGAGATAGACGGGCTGGCAAGGGATCTGCGAGATGTAACGGATTGCGCTGTTGAAGCGTTCGATGTGCCCGACCTGAAGCACGAGATTTTTTCTGTCGGCGATTTCGAGCAACTCTCCGGCCTCTTCGGGATTTATTGTAACGGGCTTCTCGACGAGGACATGAATCCCCGCTTCGAGAGCTTTCTTTGCGATCTCGTAATGCTGGCTTGTGGGAACAACGACGGAGATAGCGTCGGGGGATTTCCTTTTGATCAGCTCTTCGAGCGAGCCGTAAGCCGGCACTCCGAGGTGATCCCCGATGAACTTCGCGCGGTCAAGATCGCTGTCCGCAACTCCGACGAGCCTCGCGTCAAGAAGCTCCGTGTAGATCCTCGCGTGATGCTGTCCGAGATGTCCGACCCCGATAACTCCGATTCTTTCTATTCTGTCTGTCATGATAAAAAGTCCTTCCCTTTTGCTCTTGCGAGTTTTGCTAAATTTTTTCTAAGCAGTTTCACTTGTTTCTATTATATTTATCACGGCGGAAATAATTTTTGTGGCATAATATAAAAAACTTTTAAGGAGGAATTTTGAATGACGAAAGACGAAATCATCGCGAAAGTCAAAGAGCTTATCGCCGCCCCGTCGTGCTATCCGGGACTGAAAGCCCTCGCTGAAGCGTATCTCAAAGACCAGAACAAAGCGACAGCTGACGCGCTCGTTAAGGGGCTCGAAGAGTGCGTGCAAAGCATCGACAGCACGATCAACTTCGCAGGCTCGGACGCAGGCAAACAGATCTTCGGAGCTGAGAGAGCCGCCGAAATGGTCAAGCTCGGCAATGAGTTGAAAGCGAAAGGCGAGAAATATTGCTTCTGCCCGGCGTGTCAGGCTGGAAGCGTGCTGCTCGAGAACAAAGAAGCTCTGTAACAAAAAAGACACCCGCGGACGGAGCAGGTGCCTTTCATTGCCACATGCCTATCTTCGTCCGTTGGGCTTCGCTTTGGATTTCCTTGAAAATTTTTTCGTATCTGTTGTTGGGCTTTATGATCAAGACTTTCGCGTAACCTCCGGCCAGCAATCTAGCGTTGAACATGTTGCGCCTCACAGCTTCGTCATCGATCCTGCCCGGCTTCGTGAGCCACACGTAAGCTAAATCTCTGTTGTAGCGATCCGTCGGCGACTTGTCATACTCCAGCCAAACTTGCCGACCGTTGAGAGAATCTTTCGTGAAGTTGCTCGCCTCCTTGCCGTAAGGTTGAACTCCCTTAGTAGGGTGAACAGTCTCGGGAGTGTCAACGCCAAGGAACCTCACGCGCCTCTCCTTGCCATCAACTCGTATAACGGCAGTGTCTCCGTCAACGACCCTCGCAACGACCCCGGCAACGATCCCCGAAGTGTCTTGGCCTGTGTCAATGTCCTCAACGTCGGGAACGAACTCGCCCCCGGCGAAATACATCACAGCTGCCGCTATGATCAACAGAATTATTTTCTTAGGCCCAAGAGCCGCAAGGTCTTCGATCGTTATGTTCTTCTTTCGTGCCATGATATCTTCCTCCTAAAGCGTCGTAGTCAAGACCTCTTCGAGCGAGGTCGCTCCCCTGACAGCCGCGTTGATGCCCGCCTGCCTCAGTGTCTTCATTCCGTGCTGGATTGCCGCCTCTCGCAGCTCGATGTTGTCCGCGCCTTTCAGTATCATCTCGCGGAGATCGTCATCTATCATCATGATCTCATAAATTCCGCGTCGACCTTTGTAACCATTCCGGCATTGCTGACAGCCTATAGGTCTGAAAGCGTGAGTCCCGGCCGGCACGTGAATTTTCTCGCACGTCATATCATCGAGTTCATACTCCTCCTTACAATGAGGACACAGACATCTCACGAGCCTCTGAGCAATGACCCCCGACAGTGAGGCCGAGAGCAAGAAAGGCTGAACTCCCATATCTATAATTCGCGTGGCTGCGCTTGGCGCGTCGTTGGTGTGCAGGGTCGAGAGGACGAAGTGTCCCGTCAGTGCCGAGCGTATAGCGATCTGAGCGGTGTCCGTGTCGCGGATCTCTCCGATCATTATCTTGTCCGGGTCTTGTCGCAATATCGAGCGCAGAGCCGAGTCGAACGTCAAGCCGGCCTTCTCGTTGACGTTCACCTGATTGATGCCGGGAATGTAAAACTCCACCGGGTCTTCAACCGTAACGATGTTGATGTCGGGGTTGCTGATGCGCTTCAACATTGAGTAGAGCGTCGTTGACTTTCCCGACCCCGTCGGCCCGGTCGCGAGCAAGATCCCCCACGGCATGTCGCAGAATTTTTGAACGTACATCATGTCCTCGTCATCGAAGCCCAAATGTTCAAGCTCAACTGCGGCGTGGTCGCGGTCTAAAATTCTCATGACGATTTTCTCGCCACTCATCGTGGGCAGTGAAGACACTCGCAAGTCTATGTGTTTGTTGTCGACCACCGTCAGTATGCGTCCGTCCTGCGGCTTTCTCTTCTCGGAGATGTCCATGCCCGACATGATTTTTATACGCGATATGACCGACGGGTGAAGGCTCGAAGGATACTCGAAGTGAACGTATAAATTTCCGTCGACCCTGAACCTAAAGCGGCTCATCTGCTCGTAGGCTTCTATGTGAATGTCGGAGGCTTCCTCATGGACTGCCTGCTGGATCATATCGTTGACAAGTTCGATTAACGGCGCGTCATCGGGCCCGGCCACGACCGTAGTAGATGAGAGGGTCGTATAGGCATCTCCTCCGGCTGTCATGTCGCTCGCCGCGAGGATACCTTCCATGTTCGTTGAGAAGTCGTAAATCCTTTGGAGGTTTCTGGCTATGTCATCGCTGCCCGAGACTGCCGTCCGCAGGTTGTGATTGGTGAGCATCTTCACCTCGTCCTGCGCCGGGAGGTCAAGAGGATCCGCCATTGCAATCAGCAGCGAGCCTTCCTCGTCAATCTGCAGCGGAATTAATTTTAATCTCTCGGCTATGTTGCGCGGGATCAGCTTCACAGCGTCGGCCTTGGCCTGATACCTATCGAGCTGTATGAATTGCAGTTCGAGCTGAACGGCCAGAGTTTCAGCCACCTGCGTATGTGTCATGGCGTTGATGGAGACGAGTATCTCGCCTATTCGTTTGTCCGAAGACCTTTGGATTTTTAATGCGTTGTCGAGTTGCTCCTGAGTCACTAAGTCATATTCGCGCAATATCTCCCCGAATTTTTTACGCTGTCTTAAAAAAATATCTTGCAAGTTATAATATTCTCCGTGCTTAAAGATTTTGCTTTACATTATACATTCAATTAGTGAGGAGTTTTAGACATGTCAGCAATAAGCGCACCTAGAGGAACACGCGACATCTTGCCGGGCGAGTCTTGGAAGTGGTCGCATATCATAAAGACAGCCTCGGAGGCCATGAGAGATTTCGGCTTCGCTGAGATCCACCTGCCAATCTTTGAACACACGGAGCTTTTCTCGCGGGGCGTGGGCGAGACCACCGACATAGTAGAGAAAGAGATGTATACCTTTGAAGACCGCGGCGGACGGAGCATAACCCTGAGGCCGGAGGCTACCGCCGGGATGATGAGGGCGGCTATCGAGAATAATCTCTGCGTTCAGGGCGCGAGCGCGAAGCTATGGAGTTGGGGGCCGATGTTCCGACACGAACGGCCACAGAAAGGACGCTATCGACAGTTCTATCAGATTGACGCGGAGTCGCTCGGGGTCGCTGAGGCCGGGGCTGATGTCGAGGTCATTGCGCTGTCAATCGAAATCTTCCGTCGGCTCGGACTTAAAAATCTCGAAGTCGTGATCAACTCCGTGGGCTGTGAGAAGTGCCGACCTGTCTATCGCGCGAAGCTCATCGAATATTTCACGCAACACAAAGACGAGTTGTGCGAGACATGTCTGACGCGGCTCGATCGTAACCCGCTGAGGATTTTGGACTGCAAGAACGAATCTTGTGGCCGTGTCGCTGACGGTGCGCCGGATATCTTCGACTCGCTGTGTGATGAGTGTCGTGAACACTTCGCCGAGGTCAGAGCCGGGCTTGAACGTTTGGGCTTCGCTTACACGCTCAACAAAAGGCTCGTGCGGGGGCTGGACTATTACACCAAGACGGCTTATGAAATTCTATCGGGCGACCTTGGAGCGCAGAACGCTGTGGCGGGAGGAGGACGCTACGACAATCTCTCTAGCGCGATTGGCGGCGGAAAGATTCCCGGGGTCGGCTTCGCTTGCGGCGTGGATCGTATCATGCTCGTGATGGAGGAGCAGGGCTGTGGCTTCGGCTCGATGCCCACGACGGAGGTCTACGTTGCGGCTCTTGATGACAGCGCGAGGGGCGCGGCTCAGAGGCTCACATACGAGCTTCGGAAGAGCAACATCGCGGCGGCTTGCGACATTGCGGGCAAGAGCTTCAAAGCTCAGATGAAGGCTGCGGGAGCTTGCAAGTTCGCGTGTATCATCGGCCCGGACGAGCTAGCTAACAACACCGTATCCATAAAGAACATGAGCGACGGCTCGCAAGTCAGCGTCCCAATGAACGAAGCGGCGAAAACAGTGAGGGGTGAGGGGTTAGGAGTGAG
>JAFSJO010000007.1 GCA_017449415.1 Synergistaceae bacterium | reverse complement strand
CTTCGGTTACGGGAGTTTCGGGCTTCGATGCTATGAGCGAGTTCACAGCGTCGAGGATCTCAGCGCGTCCGCCGTAGTTGATGCACAGAATGAAATCCAAAATTTTCTGGTCTGCTGTGTAGTCCTCGGCCCACTGCATTTGCTTCAACAAATCTTCGGGGAGTTTGTCCTTGCGTCCGCAAAATCTTATCCTCGCGCCCTCGGCTTTGACCTCGTCGACTTTCTTCCTAATGTAATATCTGAACAGGCTCATCAGTCCCGTAACCTCCATCACGGGTCTGTTCCAATTCTCCGTCGAGAACGCGTAGACCGAGAAGTAACGGATCCCGCGAGCTTTCACAAGCCTCACCATGTCCTCGAGCTTTCGCAGCCCGGCTCTGTGTCCCATGAGGCGCGGGAGGTTGCGACGCTTCGCCCATCGTCCGTTGCCGTCGAGAATGATTGCTAAGTGTGTCGGAACTGTCTTTGTGTCTTTCATGAAAAATTTCTAACTCCTTTCAAGTTCATCTATCTTTGCTTTCAATGCTCTGATGTCGTGCCACGTCAAATCTTTCGGGCCGCCTTTGGCGCGTGTCTCGTTGCGAAGCAGGTAGCTCGGGTGGAACATCGGGAACAATTTTATCCCCCGCCACTCCAGCCACTGGCCGCGCATCTTCGTGATGCCGAGCTTGCTCTTCGTGAGCCATTGCGTCGGGACGTTGCCCATCGTTACGATTATCTGCGGGTGTAGGAGCAGCAGTTGAGCTTCGAGGTGTTCATTGCACGCGAGGAGCTGATCCATGTTCGGGTCTTTATTGCCCGGCGGTCGGCACTTTATCGTGTTGGCGATGTAGACGGAGCTTCGCGGGATCCCTCCGCCTTTTTCGAGAATGTCCGTCAGCAGCTGCCCGGCTCTACCGACGAAAGGTCGGCCGCTCATGTCTTCGTCTTCTCCGGGAGCTTCGCCGATGATCACGACCCTGCAGCCCTCCGTGAGTCCCTCGCCGAAGACTGTGTTATGCCGTGTCTCGCAGAGGTTACATTTCTGGCAGGTTCTCACGCGCTCCTGAAGCTCTTTCCAAGTTGAAGTTATATCTATGCTCATGACTATAAAAAAATTTCGTTGACTTTGATGTTGACCTGACGGATCTCCATGCCCGTGAAGAAGCTCAGACCTTTTAGCAGCTTGCGCTGTAACGTTCGGGCGATAGAGAGCGCGCTCTTGCCTCCGAGGTTCAGATCGACCTCGATGCTGACGCTGATTTTGTCATCGTAGACTTCGATATCAAGCTCGCGGATCTTTCGGACGTGGTTGCCGAGTTCCAAGAGCTTCCGGCTCATCTCGACGAGCGCGTCATGTTCAATCGTAACTTTTCCGTTGAAGCTGAACAGCGGCTTGACGATCGTGTTGCGGGACTCGTCCTTGTCGCGACCCCGGAGGAAGCCTCGTATCTGACTGACGAGCTTGCCGGCGAAATTCTGCTGAACTTGCGCCTTAGCTACCGGGACAACATGCTGCTTCTTCTCGCGTCGTTCTCGGAGGGCGGCTTCGATCTCTTCGGGCGATGAAATCTCTTCGATCGTGATGATCTTCGACGGCGCGTTGAGGCCAAGACGCTTCGTTATCTTGTTGATCATTCCCTCCGACGTTGCCAAGATCATGAGCTTGTCGGGAGGGTTCTTGCTCAAATATCTCACGACCTCGTCGCGGTGGTCTTCGTATTCAAAGATTGCGCGCTTGATGGCTCTGAGCCTGTTGACCTCGGATTTTGCACTGCGCCCCGCGAGGATCCTCCCCCGAGATATCACAAGCCCGTCATCAATGATAACGCCGATCCCGTGTTGCTTTGCGACGTGCGTAGCTCTGTGGCTCTTGCCTGTCCCGGCCGGGCCAACGAACGCGAAAATTTTTATTTTCGAGAGCTTCTCAGAGGAGTTCAACCCGCGCCCCCAAAGATTTCAGCTTCTTGTCGATGGCCTCGTAGCCGCGCCACACGTGAACCATATCATCGACCGTTGTCTCACCCTCGGCCGCAAGTCCCGCCATGATTAAGGCAGCTCCGGCTCTGAGGTCGGTAGCTCTGACCCGCGCACCCTGCAGCCTGTCAACGCCGCGAATGATTGCAACGTCGCGAGCGATCTTGATGTCCGCGCCCATTCGATTAAGCTCCTGAGCGTAGAGAAATCTCGCTTGGAAGACGCTCTCTTCGATTGTGCTGACCCCCTTGCCGAGCGACAGAGCCGCCGCCATCTGAGGCTGTGAGTCAGTCGGGAAGCCGGGATATGGCATTGTCTTTATTGAGACGGGGTGAAGACGTTTCTTTGACGGAAAGATCTCGACGGTGCTCCTCTTGACGGAGAACTTCGCGCCGCTCTCTTCGAGTTTTGCGAGTATCGCGTCAATGTGCGAGGGCACGACATCTTCAACTTTAATATGTCCGTTAGTCATGACACCGGCGAGTATGTAAGTGCAGGCTTCTATCCTGTCGGGGATAACTCTCTCGCGGCCTGAGTGAACTCGATCAACTCCCTGTATCCTGACCCCGCCCGTGCCCTCAAGCTCAACAGGAACTCCGACACAGCGCAGAACGTCAGCGAGGTTGTCGATCTCTGGCTCTCGCGCAATGTTCTCTATGATTGTCTCGCCCTGAGCCAGCGAAGCCGCCATCATCAAATTCTCAGTAGCTCCGACCGACGGGAAGTCGAGATAGATCCTCCGACCTCGAAGCCTGCCTTTGACTTTCGCGTGAACGACTCCATTTTGAATTTCGATCTCCGCGCCCATCTGTTTCAAGCCTTTGAGGTGAAGATCAATCGGCCTCGCGCCAATCGAACAGCCGCCGGGCAAGGGCAGGGAGATTTTCCCGAAGTTCGCGAGCAACGGGCCAAGCACAAGCGACGAAGCGCGCATCTTTCGAGCCAATGTCTCGGAGACCTCCCACTTAATCTCATCGGGGACTTTGAAAACGACCTGAGGGTCTTTGCCCTCGCGGTTGACATCGACCCCAACGCCAAGGTCGCGCAAAAGCTCTATCATGGTGTTGATGTCGTAGAGATCCGGGACGTTATCGAGCGTCAGCGTGCCGCCTCTCAGCAACAGGCACACAGCCATGACGGGCAGAGCGGCATTCTTCGCGCCTTGAGTCTTCACCGAACCTTTGAGCGGGATCCCCCCGTTGATTTTCATTATGTTTTCTATTTGTGTCTCCTCCCTTGCATGTCTAATATTCTACAGTCCTTCGAGGATTTTTATAATCTCAGGGCTTGCGTTATTCTTCACGGCGATGTCGTAGGCGGTCTTGCCCCAGAAGATCCCGTTCGAGATGTTGACATCAGCTCCGGCCTTGATTAAAGCTCGCAAAATTTTGGGGTTTGGATTGAACCTCACGGCGTAGATCAGAGCGGTCTGTCCCGAGTCGGATTTCGCATTGATGTCGGCTCCAGCCTTAACCAGTGCCGTAATGACTTCCGGATAGTCTGAATTAGCTGCGGCCATCATCAGCGGCGTTATGGAGTGTTGATTTTTGACGTTGACGTTGGCTTTGGCTCTGATGAGTCGCTTTATGACGCTTGGCCTTTCGTTTTCCTGAGCGGCGTTGAGGAGGGCGTTATCCCAATCGACCAGCCATTCAAGGATCGAAGCTCGGCTTCGGATCGCGGGATTTTTATTTTCGGCGGCGTAATCTTTTGCTGTCTTGCCGTAGATGTCTCTGATGTTGATGTCGGCTCCGGCTTCAAGGAGAGCTTTAATGACTTCGACGTTGTTGTTGAACCACGCAGCTTTGACCAGAGCGGTCCAGCCGTTCTTGTCGGAGGCGTTGAGGTCAGCCCCGGCATCGAGGAGAGTTTTAATGACTTCGACATTTGTATTGAACCCCGCGGCTGACATTAGAGCTGTGTTGCCTGTGTCGTCTTTGGCGTTGACGTGTGCGCCGTCTCGGATCAGGAGCTTGATCTGTTTAGGGGTGGTATCCTCCTTTGCGGCGATGTTGAGGAGGTCTTCTGTCGCTCCCGCGAGAGCCGCCGACACAAAAGAAATCACAAAAACAAAAGCTAACGAAAATTTTTTCATCTCAATTTTTCCAAAACTCGCGGACATATCCTGCCGCTGCGCTTGTCGTAAGTCCGAATTTTTCAGCGACGATATTGATCGCCTCAGCGAGCGGTTTGCCAAATTGCTGGCACATTTCGACAGTTCCCTGCAGTTTGCCTTCCTGCCTCATTTCATGCCCATAAACTTCCGTGTTATAGCCTTGGTCAAACAACAAAAACATTATGTTCGAGACCTCCTTTCCTCATTCGCTCCCGCGAGAGCTGCCGACACAAAAGAAATCACAAAAACAAAAGCTAACGAAAATTTTTTCATGTCAATTTTTCCAAAATTCGCGGACATATCCGGCCGCCACGTTTTTCGTAAGTCCAAAATTTTCAGCAACGATGTTAATCGCCTCAGCGAGCGACTTGCCGAATTGTTGACACGTTGCGACCGTGCCCTTTAATTCGCCTTTCTTGATGCCTATCCCTATACCTTCCTCGATGCCTTCCTGCCTCATTTCCCGCCCGTAAACTTCCGTGTTATAGCCTTGGTCAAACAACAAAAACATTATGTTCGAGACCTCCTTTTTCTTCGTTTCGAGATAATTTTTCAAAACTCCCCTGTCCTGACATATGCTAATGGTGTTCTCTATCGCCGGTTTAGTAAGGCCGTGAATTTTCCGCTGTTCGTCGAACACATGACAAAAAATTATATACTGACCCATGATATCGCTCTGATTTTCAGCGTGAATGACTTTCGCAACCAGATTTATTTTCGCGTTGGGATTGCCCCAAAAATCTTCCCGCAATGAAATAGTGTCCTTAACTTTTTTGCTCCCGGTGTAAATCACATAAAATTCCGGCTCGGGGATTTCCAACTTCTTAGAGCCGTACACGGACAGCTTCTCGCTGGTGATGTAATCGTGATATGTCGAAGCGAGATACATCAAAATCCTAACCAGAATATTTATTGACCAAGTCGACTGCGCCTCGACAAGGATCAGGAGCTTATCCCTTACGAGTAAGCCCAAGTCGTTGTAAATGCCGTCAAAAATAACGCAGTTCAGCGTCAAAGTCTTTATGTCGCTTTCCGCTACGTCAGTCATCTCTGGGTGAAGCGCTTGAAACAGTTGGAGCTGATATTTCGGAGTCCCGAACAAATCCATAAAGATCGAGTTCTTCACATTTCGATGCACCCTCGCTTCGTCAGCTGTCATTTCAGAAACTCCCTCACGGCCTCGTGAATTTTCATTGAGGCTCGTCCGTCCCCGAACGGCATTTTATTTTTCGCGACGATCGCGCTCATGTAGCCGGGGTCGTTGAGGAGCTTTAATGCCTCGCTGCGAATGTTCTCGCGCTGCGTCCCGACCAAGATACAAGTTCCGTGCGTGATGGCCTCGGGACGTTCGGAAAGAGTCCGCATAATCAAGACGGGCTTGTTGATCGCGCTGGCCTCCTCTTGAACTCCGCCGCTGTCCGAGAGAATGAAAGTGCTCTTGCTCATGGCGAGAACGAACTCGGGATAGTTCAAAGGCTCCGTGAAGATTACGTTATCGCTGAAATCTTTGAGGGAGCTTCTTATCACGTCGCGGACGATCGGATTTTTGTGCAGCGGGATCAGGAACACAACGTCGCTTCGAGCCTTGATGATGTCAGCGACAGCTGCGCAGATCCCTTCGAGGGTCTTGCCCCACGACTCGCGCCTGTGAGCCGTCATTAAGATCATTGGCCTGTCCTCGATCGCCCTCATGTACTCGGGAGTCTCCCCGGCCTTGCTTCGTTCGAGAATTTCATACAGAGCATCTATGACAGTGTTGCCCGTCACGAAAATATTTTTGGTCTTGCCCTCGCGCCGAAGGTTTTCAGCGTCGCCTTCGGTCGGAGCAAAGAACAACTCCGCGATACCGTCGGTCAGAACTCTGTTCGCCTCCTCGGGGAATGGCAGAGCCAAGTCATGACTCCGAAGCCCCGCCTCGACGTGAGCGACCGGGACATGTCTATAGAACCCCGCCAATGCCGCCGCGAATGTCGTCGAGGTGTCGCCATGTACGAGTATCATGTCCTGAGGGTCATCGTCGAGAAATTTCCCAACGCCCGTCAGCACGCTCGAAGTTATATAGTCGAGGGTCTGAGCCTGCCTCATGATGTTGAGGTCAACGTCCGGGACGAGTCCGAAATCTTTCAGAGCCTGCCTCAGCATGTCCGTGTGTTGACCTGTCGCGAGGATCGTTACGCGGAGGCCGGGATCCTTCCTAAGCTCCAATATAACCGGAGCCATCTTGATAGCTTCAGGCCGCGTGCCTGTTACGCATGTAATGTTCTTCATCGTTATCTGAGCCTTGAATATAATTGGATACCGCCGAACAACATCGCAACCTGCAGCGTCAATATGATGCTGACGGTCAGAATGTTCGAGCCGGTGAGTGAGATCAATATGTGATGTAAGTGTTTCTTGTCAGGATAGAAAGGCGACTTGCCCGAGAGCATACGCCGAGTGAACGCCGTCAGGGTGTCAACGACCGGGATACCTCCGAACAGCACGAGCAGCAATATGAACTCGTAAACTCTTATGGCTTTGAGGTTCGGCAATGCCGAGGTCATGAAGTGGGACGCGAACAGATAGCCAAGCAGCGTGCTTCCGCCGTCGCCGAGAAAGGTCTGAGCCGCCGGGAAGTTCCAGCACAAGATCCCCAACGCCATCGCGCCCGTGTAGATCCCCGCGTAGTCGCTCCCGAGCAGGAACAAGACCACCGACGAAGCTATGAATAGCGAGATGCAAAGCCCGTTCATGCCGTCAATGAGATTGTACGCGCTCGTGAGGCCGGCTATCCATAAGACAGCGAAGATGCTCACGACGATGTTGAAGTTCATCGGCAACACGACGATCGACGCGGCCATCAGGTGAAGCCCAAGCCTCAGGAACGGCGACAGCGAGCACATGTCATCGAGGTAGCCGCAGAAAAATATTATCGTGCCGCCCGTAGCAATGTAACGAAGCTCAGGGAACTCCGCCGACATCATCACCGACATCAGCATATAGCCGAGCCACAGGCCAAGACCCGCACCGCGAGGCATCTGCCCCTTGTGGATCTTTCGAGCGTCAGGAATGTCGATGATACCGTACAGCCCGGCGAGCCTTATCGAGATTGGAGCGGTCAGTCCGCCCCAAAAAAATCCAACGATGATGAATAAAAATAACTTAACATCAAGCATTTTTTCAATGAGGGATTAGGAATTAGGAATTAGGATTAACAACTCCTCACTCCTAACCCCTCACTCCTAACTGAAATTTACTTCGTGCCGAAAAGTCTGTCGCCAGCGTCGCCAAGACCCGGGACTATGTAACCGTGATCGTTGAGGTGCGAGTCCAACGCCGCGATGAAGATCGACACGTCCGGGTGATCATTGTGAACTTTCTCGATCCCGTCCGGGGCCGCTATCAGACACACGAGCGAAATCTTGCGGCCTCCGCGCTTCTTGATGAGGCTGATAGCCGCGCTCGCGCTTCCTCCAGTGGCAAGCATTGGATCGAGGACGAAAATTTCGCGCTCCTCAATGTCGAACGGGAGCTTGCAATAATACTCGACGGGTTCGAGGGTCTTCGGGTCTCTGTAGAGTCCGATATGTCCGACCTTGGCATTGGGCACGACCTGTAATATTCCGTCGACCATTCCCAAGCCTGCACGCAGCACCGGCACTATCGCGAGCTTCTTGCCCTCGATTGTCTTGACGGTCGTCTTCTCGATCGGGGTCTGGACTTCCTTATCCGTCAGCGGCAAGTTCCTCGTGATCTCGTAGACCATCAGCCCGGCGATCTCTTGAAGAAGTTCGCGGAACTGCTTGACGCTCGTGTTGATGTCGCGGATTATTCCGACTTTGTGTTGAACGAGCGGGTGGTTGAATATCACGACGCGGCCTCCGCCCTGATGAATGATGTTGAGCGTCGACTTCTCCGTCTGCGAGATATTATTGATGCGGCGCAGGTGTCTCCCGCCCTCGAACGGAGTTGACAGCCACGTCTCGATGATCGCGCCGACATCCTCAGGCTTGATGAGGTTGCCGCCCATCGTGATGACGTTCGCGTTGTTGTGAGCCTTGGCCATCTTCGCGTGTTGCGGAGCGTTGCACGGCACGGCACGGACTCCCGGGATTTTGTTCGCAGCGATCGCTACGCCGAAGCCAGTCCCGCATAGCAAAATTCCCGCGTCAGCCTCTTCGTCGAGAAGCGCACCGCCGACCTTGAAAGCCGGAGCTGTATAGTCATCGTCGGCATTGAACTCGTACGCGCCGAGGTCAAGCATCTCAATTTCCTTTGAGCGCAAAAAATCAACAACTGCGTCCTTCAAGACATATCCAGCGTGATCGCAGCCTATTGCAATTTTCATTTCAGAGAAAACTCCTTTACGTTATGGAAAATTTTTCCATATTATAGCAAGCCGGCTTGCGAACATGGAATTGAAATTGAAACTTCGAGACCTCGAACACTCGCCGAGGCTCGAGACTTCGCAAAGTCGTTAAGATGTTTTGAAATTTTTCTTCGTGAGAGTTCGCAGGGTCTGAAAATTTTTGGACTTTCTGTAGTTGCAAAGGTAGTTGAAAAAAAGCAGTCCCCTGACTCTCCGGGAACTGCTTCGGCTGTATTATATCACAAACTTCACTTGGTGAGAAGCTCTCCCTCGCTCGACGCAACCACGACGCACACAGCGGCATCTCCTGCGACGTTGAGGAACGTCCTCGCGGCACTCAATATCACGTCGATCCCCGCGACCAACGCCACACCCTCGACCGGAAGCCCCGCGCTCGTCAGCACCGTCGTGAGCATTATCAGCCCAGCCCCCGGCACTCCGGCCGCTCCTATAGACGAAAGGATCGTCGCAATCGCTACGCCGACTTGAACGTTGAAGGTTATTGGAACGTTGAAGGCTTGCGCCACGAACAGCGAACAGATTGCCAGATATATCGCAGTGCCGTCCATGTTGATGGTTGCGCCCAAGGGGATCACGAAGGAGCTTATGCCCTCGGAGATCCCGAAATTCTCACGGACATTCGCAAGCGTTACGGGGAGCGTAGCTGCGCTGGAGCGAGTTACAAAAGCTGTTATCCCGGCTTCCCGTATCCCCTTGAAGAACCACAGCGGCGACCTGCGACAACCTGCAACCATTGCGGAATACACGAACAAAGCATGAACAAAGCACCCGGCGTATACGACGAGTATCAAGCTCGCGAACGGCGCAAGAATGAAAATTCCAAACTTCACGGCCGTGTCGGAGATCAGCGCGAATATTCCGTAAGGCGCGAAGATCATCACTATGCGAGTTATCGAGTACATCACGCGGGCAACGTAGCTGAACGCCTCGGCAATCTTTCGGCCCGGCTCGCCGGCAATGACACAAGCTATACCAAAAAAGAACGCAAACACTATAATCTGCATCATGTTCGCGCTCACCATCGCGGCCAGCGGGTTGGTTGGGAAGATGTTGAGTATCATGTCCGCGACAGGCTCAGGCTCGGCGACAGCGAAGTGAATGTTGTCGGGGATCTTCATCAGCAGCCCCGGCTTGAAGACGTTCACCAACGCAAGCCCAATGAAGAGAGCTATCACTGTCGTTGTGATATACAGAAACAGAGTCTTCGCGCCGATGCGTCCGAGAGTCTTCGCGTCCCCGATCGAAGCGACCCCCGCAACCAGCGACGCGAACACCAGCGGCACGATCAGCATCGTCAAGAGGCGAAGGAAAATTTTCCCCACAACCTCTATTATGGGCATCACGTAGCCGCTCAATATAGGCGAGTTAGGCAACATGGGGCCGACAATGAAGCCAAAAATTATTCCGAGGAAAAATCCGATTGAAATCTTTAACAACAGCGACGAGTTGCGCGACGTGTGGACGTAATAATTATTTTTTGACATCGTGATACCCTTTCATAAACAAAAGGACAGCTCCGTTTGTAACTGCCCTGCTTCGTTATTTCGTCAGCTCTTCGCCCTCGGTTGAGGCAACGACAGCGCAGACCGCCGTATCTCCAACGACGTTCAGACACGTTCTCGCCGCATCGAGGATCACATCAATCCCCGCAACAAGCGCAATGCCCTCGATCGGTAAGCCGACGCTCGTCAACACCATCGTGAGCATGATAAGCCCCGCGCCGGGGACTCCAGCTGTGCCGATTGAAGCTAACGTAGCCGTCGCTACGATCCCGATCTGCATGTCGAGCGTCAGCGGAATGTTGAACGCCTGAGCCACGAACAGCGCACAGACTCCCTGATATAACGCTGTGCCGTCCATGTTGACTGTGGCTCCCAGAGGAAGGACAAACGCGCTGACACCTTCAGAGACTCCGAAATTCTCGCGGACGTTCGAGAGGGTTACGGGCAAGCTGCCGGAGCTTGAACGTGTTACGAAAGCCGTGATTGCAGCCTCGCGGATACCTTTGAAGAACCACAGCGGCGAGCGTCGGGAGAACATCATGACCATCAGCGAATATATCAAGACGGCGTGAACGATACAGCCGATATACACCGCGCCAATGACTTTCGCGAACGGAGCGAGGATAGCTACGCCGAACTTCGCCGCCGTAACAGCAATCAGCGCGAACACACCGTAAGGCGCGAACGACATCACGATATGAACGACCTTGTACATGACCTCGGATATGTCCTCGAAGAAGTCGGAAATCTTTTTGCCGCGCTCACCGGCCATTATGCACGCGACCCCAAAGAACAGCGCAAACAGAATAATCTGAAGCATGTTCGCATTGGTCATTGAAGCTATTGGGTTGGTCGGGAAGATGTCGAGTAGAACATCGGCTATGGGCTTGGCCTCACGGGCACTCGCGCTCAGATCGCCGGGAATGTTCATGCCGACACCGGGCTGGAAGAGATTTCCGCACGCTAACCCCAACACGATAGCTACGGCGGTGGTGATGAGATACAGCGCGAGAGTCTTGACTCCGATCCGTCCGAGCTTACGAACGTCTCCGACCGAAGCCGCCCCCGCGACAAGCGAAGCGAACACCAGCGGGACTATCAACATGGTCAGCAGCCTGAGGAAAATTTTCCCCACGAGGTCAATGAACGGCATCACGTAATCTTTCAAAGCCGGGGTGGTCGAGACCATCGGGCCGACGATGAACCCAAATATGACTCCGAGGACGAAACCGATCAGGATTTTCAGCAACAGAGATTTGCGTCGAGGCATACGCTGAGGATTATTAGCCATAATATTCAGCTCCTTGAATTAAAAAATTTTCATAATTTTACAATAAACAAAAGCGCAAAAAAAAATCAGGAGCCGAAATTTTTCAACTCCTGATCCTGTCGTCCGGGTTGCCTTACGCGGGCAGCAGCTCGTCGGAAAACTTCAAAGCCTTCCCGAGCTTCCTCAGGGCGGCTCGTAAATTCTCGGGTTCGCGTTTGAGGCCGGAGCCGTAACGCTTCAACAGCTCGTAATATAAATTCTGCGAATCGTAGAGGCTGAGATGCCACTCAAATTTCTCGCTGAACAGAGCTATAAGGTCGTTGAGGTCATCAATTGCCTGCATGTTGAGGCCGTTCATGCACAGCTCCGTCAACATCTCCGTCATCGAGTCCGAGAACGCTATGCGGATCCGAGCCGCGTCAGGCTGAACCTGCCAGAAGTTCGCGACCTCGAAGTCTCGCCTGATGCCCGCAACGTCAGGATAGTGATCTTCGAGCTTGCGTACGATCTCGGAGGTCAGGATAAACTCCGCCGCCGTCGTGATGATTGCCGGAGGCTTCGAGCCGAGCAAGGTCAGATATTCGAGGAGCTGATCGTAATTCATAACGACAGTTCTCATTCTGTTCTCGAGCGCGTGAATGTCCTGTTGAAGAAGCTCATTGACAAGACGATAGCGAGAGTCCAGCGGAATGTTATTCAGCGTGAACTGGTCATAGCCGAACTTCGAGAATAACAGCTCGTCGTTGTCCTCGTTCTCGAAGATTGATTGAAGCTCCTTGGCCTCCTCATGAGTCATCGGCTCGCGCGAGTCCGTCTCGCATATCCCGCATGAGATTAGAGGTGTCCCGCCCTTGAACCTCACCGCGAAGATAAAATCTCCCTCAACGCCGGTAAGCCGCGAATGAACATGAACTTTGCCCGCCGAGAAAGAATTTTCGAGCCTCAGCGCGTCGCCCGACATGTCCCAGCACCCCTCGGAAAATTCGTGACGGAAATCCCTCAACAGCGAAGTAATCCCGTAATACGCGGCCATCTGCTTCAAGTCCGTGCGTCCGAGCTTGGCTTTCAGTTCGTAGATCTTCGCGCCGTCCTGCAACTCCGGAACGTTGCTCGGAGCCTCGGCCAACAATTTCAGGAACGGCGGTTCGAGATCGACATCAAAGAGATTCTTGGCAAGCTCTATAGCTCTTGCGGCGTAGCGTAGGATCTGCACTGGCTCAATGCGCGAGATCTCATCGAAGAACCAGCCGCACGACGTGAACATCAACAGCGCGTTCCTCTCCATTTCGAGCAGCGACAAGGCTCTGATCTTTTCAAAAGCGTCAAGCTCGCCGGACAAGTGTCTTCTAAGGAAGCTCTCGACGTTGTCGTCCGAGCGGTCGAGAATGACGTTGATGTATTCGTCCCGCGCTTTCCATGGGTCGATGAATACGTCGCTGTTATCGTAGAGATCCGAGAGCCTGTCCCGCAGGTGATTGAGCGCGACCCTGAGAGGTTTTCGCCACTTGTGATGATAGCCCGGAGTCCCGGCCCCGCACGAGCAATCGCTTCGCCAACGTTCGATCCCGTGAGCGCAGCTCCATGACGAGTTCTCAATGATCTTGGCCTCGCACTCAGGCGGATAGAACGAAAGATATTCGCCGTAGACAGTCAATTGAGCTTCCGAGGAGTTGCTTATGTAGTCGAGACAGAACGCCAGAGCCATGTCGCCGTGTTTGTGATGATGTCCATAAGATTCGCCGTCGGTCGCTACGTGAGACAGAACGGGCTTGCCATGAGCCGGGTTTGTGTTGATTAACTCGCGAGCGAAAGCTCCGCCGTCATTCAGCAGTCCCCCGAACGCGATCTTCTGCGACAGCACGCCGTCATAGAAGAATAAATTTATTTTTCGACCTGATGGCAGGTTGCAGACATACGCTTGACGCGGATCGACCTTTCCGCCCGAAACGTCCTGCCAGCCTCCCCAGCCTTGAACTCGGACGGCCGCAGCCTGATATGGCGACAGCACCGTGAACGCGATCCCGTTCTCTGCGAGGACTTCAAGCGTCTCCGTGTCGACTGCGCACTCAGCGAGCCACATTCCCTCGGGCATTCGTCCGAATCTCTTTTGGAAGTCAGCTATGCCCCACTTGACCTGCGTCTCTTTGTCCCGACGGGTTGCCAGCGGCATGATGATGTGATTGTAGACTTGCGCGAGAGCGGGGCCGTGTCCGGAAAATCTTTTGCGGCCTTCGACATCGGCTTCGAGTATCGCGCTGTAGCAGAGCGGGTCATTGTCTTCGAGCCACGTCAGGAGAGTCGGCCCGATGTTGAAGCTCATTCGCGAGTAGTTGTTGCAGATTTTTCTGATGTAGCCTTGCTCGTTCAATATCCGCGAGGCGGCGTTGCGGCTGTAACATTCCGCAGAGATACGAGCGTTCCAATCGTGCCATGGAGCTGCGGACTCCTGGATCTCTACGGTCTCGAGCCAGGGATTTTCGCGCGGCGGCTGGTAAAAGTGTCCGTGGATACAAATATATCTCGGCAAACAATAACAACTCCTTTCAGAAAATAATTATTTTCTTATCCCTCATTATACTCACTTTCAAAAATTTTGCGCGACCCCTCACCCCTCACCAGAGAGAATCATCACGGGGTTGTTGGCTTTCATCAGCGTGAGCGAACCTCCAAGCTCCTCACCCCTCACTGAGAAGATTTGAACGGCCTCGAAGTTCGCCATGTCTTTCATGAGGTCGAAAGCTCTGTTGAAAGTTTCGAGGGTTACGCAGGCCAAGACGACCCGCGCCGGAGGAAGCAGAGAGAAAATTTTTTCAAGCTCGCCGCCACTGCCGCCTATGAAGACGTGCGAAGCCCTCGGAAGTTCCGAGATGACCTCGCTGGCCATGCCCTTATAAATCTTTATGTTGTGTAGATGAAATTTCTCAGCGTTGCGTCTGATCAGGTTGACGGCCTCGTGATTTCGTTCGACCGCGTGAACGTCGAGGGAGATATTCTCATGAGCCGCGCCCACGCTCACAGACCCCGAGCCTGCGCCAATGTCCCACAACACGGAGCTTTCATTTAGTTCGAGCCGCTGCAATATCACCGAGCGAACTGACTCGTTGGTCATGACGATGCCGCTCTCGCGTATGAAGTCCCGGTCTCTGAGCTTTAATCTCTCCGGCGCGTAAACTTTTGAATTTCTCACGAGCATGATCGAGAGTTCTGGGAAAATTTTTTCTGTGAAAGATGACGGCGAGCCGTGCAGAAAGATCTCCTCCGCGCTCCCGAGGTTCGACCCCACGAAGACCTCGACGGCCTCAAAATCTTTGAGCTTATCGCAGACCCATTGAGGCGAGATGCGTCTGTCGCACAGCAAGATCGTAACTCGGTTGCGCTCCACGACGTTGAGGAATGTCCCCGCGCTCAACGCTCTCCCATGCCCCGATAAGATTTTCGCGTCGCCCCAGCTCTCACACGCACGGGCGCAGAGCAACTGAAGCGAGCTTATGCCCGGGAGGACTCTGACCTCGCCGAAAAATTTTTTGGCCAGCGGCAGCAGGCTGTAGAGACCCGGATCGCCTGACGCGAGTATCAAGACTTTACCCGGCTCGTCTTTAATCTTGCCGAAGGTCTCGCGAAAGTTTCCAAGCTCGATAAATCTCTTCCCGCTCGGGATCAGACCCGCGAACCTCGGACTTGCCGCGACAGCGTCAGCCTCCTCAATGGCACTCTTGACCTCGGGCGTGAGGTGATCGCAAGCTCCTGAGCCTGCGCCGGCGATTGTAATGTTATTCATCATAAAAGCTCCCTAAAATTTTTCCGTCTTCGTCAATTATAGCCGCGTCGATCTTCATTCCGAAAGATGTCCTCTCGCGACATTTGAGCGCGACAGCTTCGGCGAGGTTGTCCCACACGAACCCGAAATTATTTTCGCTGATGATCTTGGCGGCTTCGCTTGATGTGTTGGCGGTGTAGACCTTCCTGACGAGATCGCGGCCTGCCCCGGCGAGTGCGAGGTGAGTGCAGAGAGCTTCGCGCCTCCCGTCGGAGACTTTGCTGTGGGTGTTGAACGAGCCTCCCGCGACCTTCAACAGCTTCCCCGAATGTCTGCAGACGACCGCGCGAGTGAAACCCAACCTCAACGCCTCATCGAGGACATGACCGATATAATTCCCGGCTTGAATGACGTTGCGGGACTTGACCTCGAAGATTTTCCGCGTGAACTTCTCGCCCGTGCCCCCGAACGTGATGTAAAGCTCGCGAAAGTTCAAGGCTCGTATCATGTTTAGTTCGAGGCTCAGCGAGTCGAGCAGCGCTTGCTCATTCGTTGGCTTGACGATGCCCGACGTGCCGAGTATCGAAAGGCCGCCTTTGATGCCGAGCCGTGGGTTGAAGGTCTTCTTAGCGACTTCCTCGCCGCCGGGGATCTTCACGATGACCCTGACGGAGCTTCGAGGAAAGATTTCGCGTATAGCAAGCTCGATCATCTTTCGAGGCACGGGGTTGATGGCAGGCTCGCCGACCGGGATTTTCAGACCCGGCAAGCTCACGACCCCGACACCCTCGCCACGTTCAAAAAAAATTTCGTCCTGACCTTCGAGCAGCTCGACGCGCGCAAAAATTTTTAGCCCGTTGGTAACGTCGCCTTTATCGTCGCCGGAGTCTTTGATGACGCTGAAGAAGTTTTCATCTTCTCGCGACACGTTCAGCACGAACTCGCGACCCTCGAGATTTTTCACGTTCACGGAGCTGACGACCTCACCGAAGCGCAAAAAAATCGCCGAAGCCTTCGCGGCACCGGCGGCACATGTTCCAGTCGTGAACCCCGTACGCATTGCGAGTTACAGCCCGTAGAGGAGCGCGTTGACGATTGCACACGCGACAGTCGTCCCACCCTTGCGGCCTCTCGCTATGATCCTTGGCGTGTCGGTGAGCGCGGCCAGCATCTCTTTAGCTTCGATGACGTTGACGAACCCGACCGGAACCCCGACCACGAGAGCCGGGCTAGCCTTGCCGTCGCGTATCAACTCGCATAGCCTGATCAGTGCCGTAGGAGCGTTGCCGATCGCGTAGATTGCGTCTGGAAAATTTTTCGCGGCTCGTTCGATGTTTACGATGGATCGCGTGAGCTTTCGTTCGGCGGCTTCGGCTTTGACGCTCTCGTCTGCGACGTTGCAGATAATTTTTAGCCCGAAGCGTTTGCTTATCCCCGCAGCAAGCATCAGCGTGTCAGTTACGACAGGGACATGATCTCGGAGAGCTTCGCGCCCGCGAGCCACAGCGTCATCAGAGAAGAAAAGATTTTCGAGAAAATCAAAGTCAGCCGTCGCGTGAATGACCCGCTTGATGACGGGGAGATTTTCTTCAGAGCCGCTGTAGTCGCCGATGAAGCTCTGAATAATTCTCATGCTTTCGTTTTCGATTTCGTTGGGATTGTAAAT
>JAFSJO010000074.1 GCA_017449415.1 Synergistaceae bacterium | reverse complement strand
GCTTGTCGCGACAGTCAAAGAGGCTTTCGAGAGGCTCGAAAGTTTCATTGCGCCGCGCTGCGTGTTCGGGAGGTTTCATATGGTCAAGTTCGATGGCGGCATTGAGATCGAGGGTGCGTACATCTACAGCAACGACATCGCGAGATTGACGGCTCGTTCAGACGAGTGTTACTTGCTGGCGGCTACGCTGGGTCATGAGGTCGACAGGCAGATCACGATCTTCCAACAGAAGAACATGCTCGACGGGCTGGCTCTCGATGCTTGCGCTTCGGTCAGAATAGACGCGTTCATAGATCAATTCATCAAGAGCGAAATTAAACCCGGACTTCACGAAGAGGAGTTCATGACCTCGCGTTTCAGTCCGGGCTACGGCGATTTAAGTATGAGCGTTACGGAGGATATCATCGCTATATTGAACGCCACCAAACACATCGGGCTTTGCGTAACCCGCTCGATGATGATGAGTCCCATAAAATCCGTTACTGCGATAATCGGCCTCGCAAATAGTTAGTACTGTCTCAAATTCTCCCACTCTCTTGCAACTGTCGCGTCCATGAGCCGCTGACGATCTCGCGGCGAGAGGCTGCTGAGAACGCCGTTGATCTTTTCAAGGAGGTGAGTGTCCTTCTTGCGGACTGCGGCACACACGCCCGTATAGCCGATAGTGAAGCCATGACCTTCGGGAAATCTTATCAGCTTCAAATTCGGGTAAGTCTTCTCGTACGAGCGGCCAGCGTCAACGTCAATCACAAGACCGTCGACCTCGTTATTGATGACCTTGGCCAGCGTCTCCGGGACAGTCTCAGCACCGGGCATATGAACCGCGCCGGGTATCTGGTCAATAGCGGCATCGAGGTTCGTCCCCGCCTGCGCGATGAAAGAAGCTCCCGCGAAATCATCAATCCTGCGCCTGACCACATAGCGGCTCTTGGTGTTGACCACGACGGCGTACTCAGTCTTCTTGACTTCGTAAGGGGTTGTGAACGCCGCAACCTCCCTGCGCTCCGCGGTGTCTAACATTCCGGAGAATACTGCGTCGATCTCGCGGCGGTTGAGAGCCGGCAACAGATCCGACCACGCGATCTTCTTAACTTCGAGCTTCGCGCCAAGCGCACCGGCTACGAACTTTGCGACTTGAATATCATAGCCCTCGGCGTAGAAGCCTTCCTTGTTCGCCAAAGGGACGTTTGAATTTGTCTGCCTGTCCTCCTCCCAATTTTGCGGGGCGTAATCGCATTCGGTGCCGACACGAATGACTTCGATTTTGTTGAGGTCGCGTCCCCAGAAGAAGAAAAACGCGCCCATCAAAACGACAACAACAAACATAAACTTTTTCACGCCGAACGCTCCTCTCTTAAATAGTCTGAAATGTTAGAAATTTTATGAGAAAACACGATAAAAGTAAAGGCGGGCATTGCCTATCTTATGAGGTGGCGGAAAGCTCTCACTCCTCACCCCTAACCCCTCACTAGTACTGCCTCAGGTTCTCCCACTCTCTGGCTATGGTCGCGTCCATGATGCGCTGACGATCTCGCTCTGACGTGTCTTCGAGCACGCTGTTGATCGCCTCTAGGAGGTGCGTATCTCTCTTGCGGACGGCCGCGCAGATACCCGTGTATGGCAGCACGAAGCCTTTGCCCTCGGCAAACCTTATCATCTTGATATTAGGGTATGTCCGCTCGCATGATCGACCCGCATCAATGTCAACGATAGCTCCGTCAGCTTCGCCGCTGATGACCTTGTCCAACATCTCACGCGTCGTATTGACCGATGGAGCGTGAACTGCGCCGGGGATCTGATCTATGGCGGCCTCGAAGGTCGTTCCGGACTGAGCGACTATCACAGCTCCGGCAAAATCTCCGATGCTTCGCCTGACGGTATAGCGGCTCTTTGAATGTATCAGCATGACATACTCGGCTTTCCTGACTTCGTAAGGGACTGTGAAAGCGACTTGCTCACGTCGGGAGGCCGTGTCCAAAACTCCTGAGAATATCGCGTCGATCTCGCGGCGGTTGAGCGCATGTAACAGATCCTGCCACGCTATCTTTCGGACTTCGAGCTTCGCGCCCAGCTCCTTAGCCACGAGCTTCGCTATTTGAATGTCGTAGCCTTCGGCGTAAGAGCCTGCTTTGTTCAAGAGAGGAACATTAGAATTAGTAGACACGTCCTCCTCCCAACTCTGAGGCGGATAATCGCAATCAGTACCGACGCGCAGGACTTCGATCTTGTTCATGCTCTTTCCCCACCAGAAGAAGAACGCGAACATTAACACAATCACTACAACAAAAAATTTTTTCAAGGCGATTGCTTCCTCTCTGAATATTTAATGAACGTTACGGAACGCTGAGATTGTAAGAGATAACGCGGAAAAAGTAAACGGCGGCAATATTGCAAATTGAGAGAATAAAAACTAAAATTCCTAGTGAAAAGAAATTCATAGATGTGAAAGGATTTGAAATTTATTATGCCAAAGCTCAGCGACAGGGTAGGCACCTTCACGGACTCGGTCATTCGCCGCATGACGAGGATCTGCAACAAGTACGGAGCTATAAACCTCTCTCAGGGATTCCCGGATTGGGAGCCGCCCAAGGAGATGCTCGACTCGCTCGCAAAGACAGCCTACACAGGCCCCCACCAGTACGCCATCACGTTCGGAGCCAAGAACTTCCGCGACGCTATCTGCGCCAAACAGAGCAAAGCAATCGGGCGCGACATTGACCCCGAGAAAGAGATCGTCATAACCTGCGGAAGCACGGAGTCCATGATGTGCGCCATGATGACGATATGCAACCCCGGCGATAAAGTCATGGTGTTCTCGCCGTTCTACGAGAACTACGGAGCCGACGCGATACTCTCGGGAGCTTCGCCGATCTACATTCCGCTCGTGCCGCCGACATATGACTACGACATCAAGCTCATCGAGCAGGGCTTCAAGGACGGAGCCAAAGCCATCGTCATCTGCAACCCGTCGAACCCTTGCGGCAAGGTCTTCACAAAGGAAGAACTCACGGAGATCGGAAATCTCGCACTCAAATACGACGCTTACATCATCACCGACGAAGTTTATGAGCATATCGTGTTCGATCCTTACAAGCACGTTTATGCCTCAGGGCTGCCGGGAATGTTCGACCACGTCATCACGTGCAACTCGCTCTCGAAGACCTATTCGATCACGGGCTGGCGACTGGGCTACCTCATTGGGCCCGAAGATGTCGTTGACGGTGCGCGAAAAGTTCACGACTTCTTGACTGTCGGAGCTGCCGCGCCATTGCAGGAAGCCGCTGTCAAGGCGTTCTATCTGCCCGAGAGCTACTATCAGGAGCTGAAAGACAAGTACACGCACAAGCGCAATCGCTTCCTCGAAGGACTCGACGAGGCCGGGTTGAAACATAACGTGCCGCAGGGGTCGTATTTCGTCATGGTCGACATTTCGAACTTCCTGGAGCTTGACCAGTTCAAAGGCTGGGGCGATCTCGAGTTCTGCGAGTGGGTCATCAAGAACATCGGCGTTGCGGCCGTGCCGGGGTCGAGCTTCTTCAGAGAGCCGGTCAACAATCTCATTCGCTTCCACTTCGCGCGATCCGATGAAGTCCTCGAAGAAGCCATCAGAAGGCTGAAGAAGATGGCCGAGCTAGTAAAATGATTAGGAATGAGGAATTAGGGATTAGGAATTTTGCTTCATCAATCCCTGATTGCAGTGATAACTCCTCACTCCTCACTCCTCACTCCTCACTGTTAATCGCGATGAGCGGGGGCGTTGACAGCAGCGTCTCCGCTTTTTTGATGACTCAGAAATATAAATCATGCAAGGGCGCGACGATGCTCCTATTCTTGAATGAGGCTTTGGGGATCTCGTCCCGACACCCGTGCTGCTCGCTCGACAACATCAGGGACGCTAAAAAGATCTGCGAGCTGCTCGGCATCGAACACGAAGTCTTGAACTTCATGGCCGACTTTGAAGATCGCGTGATTAAAAAATTCGTCAGCGTCTACGAGACCGGAGGCACGCCCAACCCCTGCATAGACTGCAACAGGTTCATGAAGTTCGACATGTTGCTACGGGACTCGCCACGGGTCGCGACAGGTCATTACGCGAAGATCAAGCGCGACAGCTCGGGACGTTACCTCCTCTACAAGGCGAAAGACTTGGCGCGGGATCAGAGCTACGTTCTCTACATGCTGACTCAGGAGCAACTCTCTCGGGTCGAGTTTCCGTTAGGCGACATGAAAAAATCCGAAGTCCGCGACTTGGCCGAGGAATTGAACTTCATCAACGCCCGCAAGCACGACTCGCAAGATATCTGCTTCGTACCTGACGGCGACTACGGGAAGTTCATTGAGAGCTACACGGGCAAGGAATATCCGGCCGGGAACTTCGTTGACACGTCGGGCAAGATCCTCGGCACTCACAAGGGAATAATCCACTACACCGCAGGACAGCGACGAGGTCTCGGGGTCGCCGCCAAGAGCCGACTCTACGTCTCGAAGATCGACGGAGCCTCCAACACGATCACGTTAGCTTCGGAGGGTGAAGAGATTTTATACTGCAACAGGCTCAGAGCTACCGGCGTGAACTTGATCGCGTTCGACAAGCTGCCCCCGAACTTTCGAGCCTCCGTCAAGACACGCTACCGCCAAAAGGAAATCCCCGCGGTGATAAATCAAGTCGCTGATGACGAGATGATCATCGAGTTTCAAACTCCTCAGAAAGTCCCGGCATACGGGCAAGCCGCTGTAATATACGATGGCGATCTGATCATAGGCGGCGGAACGATCACGAGATAATTAGGGATTAGGAATTAGGGATTAGGGATTGAGAGGCGAGACAATC
>JAFSJO010000073.1 GCA_017449415.1 Synergistaceae bacterium | reverse complement strand
TTTGCGCTTGTGAACTTTCTGAGCCGCGTCGGCGATCTTGTTCTTGACTGTCGCAACGACATCAATTTTTGCCGAAGTTGCGGGCTTGGGAGTTGCGCTCGGAAGTTTCCTGACGGCTTCGCCGCTACCGATCAACACGGCGATCGAGTGCAGGCTCGGGATATTCTCGCAGACGATCTTTATAATCGAGATTATCGGCGTTGAGAGCAGTGCGCCCGGTATCCCCCAAATCATTCCCCACAGCAGCAGCGACAGCAAGATCATGACGGGACTAACGCCCAATCTGTCCCCGACGACTTTCGGCGTTATGATGTTGCCGATGGTTACCTGAATGGCCGTGAGCGACATTAAAACTAAAAACGGCTTGAAAAGTCCCGGCGAGAACTGTATCACCGCCATAATGACAGGCGGAATTGTCGCTATTATTGAGCCGACTGTCGGAATAAAATTCAACAGGAATGTCAGCACGCCCCAGCCCGCCGCGAGCTTCACGCCCAACAACGTCAGGACTATCCACGCGCACACGCCCGTAGCAAAGCTTATCAGCGCAAGCGTCCCTAAATATCGGCTAACCTGCTCGGAGATCGTGAAGAGAATTTTTTTGACGCGCTTGGCGTTGTGTCTAAAAGCTTTCTCGATCTTGTCATCAAGATACGGAGCCTCTATCAACATGAACATCAAGAACACGAACGTCATTACGAACTTGCTCGACAGCGCGATTATCAGCGACGAAATATCTTTGGCGTTGTCCTTTAATATTCCCATCCAGTTGAAATTCTTCACGGTCTCGGGAGGAACGCTCAGGACTTCCATTAAATTTGCGAACCAATCAATTAATTTATCTGAATAAAGGGCGTAAACGTGTCCAAACTCAACGACCTGCGCCGCAAGAAATTTGAACCCCGCAAGCCCGATACATGTCAAAATCGAAAAGACAAGAATGACATTGAGCCAAGCATTGAGCCTCAAAGTTTTTCCAATCTGAACAATTGGCCTCAGCATTTGAAGAATGAACCACGCGATCACGAGAGGAATAAAGACGCTGCTCGCGATATGAAGCACGGAACAAAGAGCGATCGACGACAGAAAAACTACAAGGCCGAGAAGAAGTTTCATGAAAAATTATTCATCTCCTGTTCATGATTTTGATTTATTATAGCGCAAAAAAAATCCCGCCCTGTTACAGGCAGGAGCTTAAATCACTTTTCAGCTTTTTACTTCTTTCGCTTCTTTGAAGATTTTTTCGGGGCTGGTGCTGATGAAAGTTTTTCTTTGGCTTTCTGAGCCGGCTCGTAGTTCGGGTTGATCTCGAGTGCCTTGTTGTACCACAGCTCGGCGTTATCTTTATCCCCCAATGCCTGCGCGACCTCACCGGCCTTGAATGCCGCGAGGTAATCATTGCCGTACTCTTCAACGAGCTTCACGAACTCATCGTAGGCTTTCTGTTTCTTTCCCTGTTTGTTGATGCTGAGGTGCTTGATCCTCAGAGTGTTCTTTTCGCCAGATGACAGCGCATAAGTCGCTATGACCTTCGCCGGGTCGGTCGATTGATTCTCAAACGCCGCAGGCTCTTTCACCTCTGGCTGCTCCGGAGCTGATGACACACCGACGCTCGGAGTCTGATTAGAATCTGCGACGGTCTTGGCTTCGCCCTCGTCTGTTGGCGGAACTTCGGCGGCTGCTATCGGAGCTTCTTCCTTGGTCTTGGATTTTTTCGCGCTCTTGCGTTTGGATTTGCTCGAAGATTTCTCCTCGGCGGTGTTTTTAGCTTTCGACTTGCCGGCGCTCTTCATTGCCTGCTTAAATTCAGCCTTCAGAACTTCTGTGAGAGTGTCTCGCCCGGTCAGAGCCTTTTGAATCTCCGGCGCGAGCCTTACCACGGCGTTGAAAATCGCGTTACCCTCGACCCCGTCGAACTCGGAATTTGTAACGCCGAACCACGATGTCGCAAGTCCCGTGTTGGAGGCTGAAGCCTCGCCCGAGCCGCTCTGAGCAAAGACGACTTCGCTGGTTTCGACCTTCACAACGCGGACATCGAGGTCAGCTTTCGCCTTTTGTGTTGTCGTAGATACGGCCACGAATGGCAGCGGCACGAAACCACCCGAAGCTCCGAGCCGCAACTCAGCCGCGATATCGTCGATTCGTTCGCGCTCAACGAGCTTGATGTTGCTGGCCTTGAACAAGACGCTCGCAAAGAAATCCCCGATCCCCGCCGCCATTCCGTCAGGAACGTTCATAACTCTGGGCATCAATCTCCCGATATGAAAAAAGCCCCTGCCTTTTCGATTGCGCTAGGCGGGAGCTGATGAGTTTTTGAATTATCTAAGCTCTGAGAAGTACTTGATTGTGCGAACCATCTGGCTCGTGTATGAGTTCTCGTTGTCGTACCACGAAACGACCTGAACGAGCGTCTTGTCGGCTCCGACGGGCTTGACTTTCGTCTGGGTCGCGTCGAAGATCGATCCGGCGGTGCTGTCGATAATGTCTGATGAGACGATCTCGTCGGTGTTGTACTCGAATGACTCCGTCTCTTCCTCTTTCATCTTCGCGTTGACCTGCTCCTTCGTCCATGTGCCCTCGACTACCGCGTCAAGAATTGTCGTTGAGCCTGTCGGGGTCGGAACTCTCTGAGCCGCTCCGTCAAGTTTGCCGGCAAGTTCCGGAATAACAAGTCCGATAGCCTTCGCTGCGCCCGTTGAGTTCGGAACGATGTTGCAGGCGGCCGCTCTTGCTCTTCTCAAATCACCTTTGCGGTGCGGGCCGTCAAGGATCATCTGATCGCCGGTGTAAGCGTGTACTGTGGTCATGAAGCCTGAGACGATCGGCGCGAGGTCGTTGAGAGCCTTGGCCATCGGTGCGAGGCAGTTGGTGGTGCATGAAGCCGCTGAGATGATCGTGTCTTCGGGCTTCAGCGTCTTGTGGTTGACGTTGTAAACGATCGTGGGAAGGTCGTTGCCAGCGGGAGCCGAGATAACAACTTTGCGCGCTCCGGCTTTGATATGAGCCTCTGCCTTGGCCTTTGACGCGTAGAACCCTGAGCACTCAAGGACGACATCGACTTTCAGCTCGCCCCAAGGAAGTTCCTCAGCTTTGGGCTTGGCATAGATCGTGATGACCTTTCCATCTACTGTGATTGTGCCTTTCTCGTCATCAAACTCCACCGTCTTGTTGTAGCGTCCGTGGGTCGTGTCGAACTTAAGAAGATGAGCAAGCATTTTCGGTGCAACAAGGTCATTGATGGCTACGACTTCATAGCCCTCTGCGTCGAACATCTGACGGAACGCAAGGCGGCCAATTCTACCGAAGCCGTTGATAGCAACTCGTACAGCCATGATAAAAATTCCTCCTGATTAAATATTCTTGAACGCTCTCATTATACAACAAGTGAATTAAAAAAGACCCGGAATTTCTTCCGAGTCTTTAAGGTTTGGAGTTTTATGTGTGATGATGGAAATTGCTTTCCGCGAAATTTTTCTACTGAAGCAGGCTGAGCACCGACTGAGGAAGCTGGTTGGCCTGAGCGAGCATTGAAGTCCCCGACTGGTTGAGGATCTGGAGCTTCACGAACTCCATCATCGTCTGAGCCATGTCGGCATCTCTGATTCTGGACTCGGCTGCCGTCAGGTTGGTGAGCGTCGTTGTCAAGTTCTCGCTCGTGTAGTCGAGAGCGTTCTGGTAAGCTCCGATCTTCGCACGCTGGGTCGAGACCTTGTTGATTGCCGCGTCGATCTGACCGATTGACTTCGAGGCTGTCTCACGGGTCGCGACGTTGATGTTCGTAACGCCGAGTGCGCCTGCAGTCATGTTTCCGATGTCGATAGCGATGTCCTCGCCCTCGTTCGCGCCGATCTGGAAGACGGTCGAGCTGTCAACGATGTGAATAACAGCGTCGTAAGCGTCAGTGTCGGCTGTGAGCAGGAAGTTATTCTCGCTCTCGCTCCATGTCGCCTTGATGTTGGCCGTCGGGCTGAACTCGATGTCAACGTTCGGGTGGAGAACGCCAATCAATCTGTTATCAGAGACTTTGACGTTGGTCGCGCCGTTTACGGGGATTCCGGTGTGAGCGTCGTAGATCGAAGCCACGAATGCCGAAGTCGAGCTTTCCTGTACGACGTTGAAGGCCAGCGAGTTGATGAGATCCTCGTCTCCGCTGAATGTCAGGTCGCCTGATGAACCCGGAAGCAACGATCTGAAAATGAACGTGCCTGCGACTGTTTCAAGTCCCTGAGACGGCATGGCAACTCCCTGCTCCTTCTCCACGAACGTGCAGAACTTGTTGGAGTCCGTCCCCTCGGTGAGATACTTCGCCTGTCCGAGTCCGTTGGCAATCGCGTCGTTGAACTTGCTCTTGAGTTCGTTGAGCGTGTCAGTTCCGTAGATGGTGATGCTGGTGCTTTCGCCGTCGCCCTGAGTGATCGTGATCGTCTTGGGGCTGTCAAGCATGAAGACACCCGACGTGTTCCAGAATGTGTTGAGGTCGCGGAGTTTCGTATCGCCGACAGCAGTCTTTCCGACATAAGCCGCTGTGAAGCTCGCAAGCTCATCGCCGTCTTGGATTTCGCTGTCTTCAGTGCCTGCGACGAAATTTTCGCTGGTTGTCAAAATGACATCGCCGTTATAAACAGTTCCATTCTCCGAGTTCAGATAGAAATTTCTGAAGTGGAGGTCTTTATTCTGAGCCTGAGCCGAGTCGATGTTGAAGATCATCGGCTGACCAACAAGCGGTTTGTTATCGCCGTCGCTGTATTTGTCATTGTCGCTTGTGTAAGTGTAGTCGGCGTTCGTTTCGGCTGTTTCGGTGTCGGGGTTGTACCACGCGTCCGGCCAGTCGAGATCCTGATCGCCGATGACTTTCACGCCCATGTCTACGTTATCAGAATCCGTTCCGCTTGCTCTGACGTTGAGGACGAATTTTGCTCCGACTGAATAATCATCAAACGAGCCGGACTGGTTGAGGGCGATCGTCAAAGCTGCGTCTTCGCCTTCTTCGGTTGTCTGTCCGATTAACTGACCGAGATCAATGGGGCTTGCGACAGTTCCGTTTGTGATTTTCAGCGTGATGTTGTCCATGACTGCGCTGTCGACTGAGCCGTCAACTTTGAGAATGTTCGACTGAGCACTGAGAATGACAGTCCCGTCCTCGTTGTTGCCGCTCATTGAAGTAACCGTGAACAAAATGCTGGCGTTGTTCTGAGGCTCGTTGTCCTGAATGTCGAAGTAATCGTTCAAGCCGTCGCCGTTTTCACCTGCGAAAATCTGATCGCCGTCGCTTCTGAATCCGTAAGCCGCGATAACCTGTGCGCTGGTGTCAGATCCGTCCGTTGCCTGTACTTTGTAATTTCCGGGCGGGAGACTGTCAACCTTAACATTTGTAACGCCTTTTTCCGTCAACATCGAGACATCGGAGATAACGTTGGGGTGTTTGATCGTCATGACTGAAGACTTCTGAACTTGGCCTGTTCCAGTCTGGTTGGGGTCAACGTTGACTTTGATTCTGTAGTTGCCCTCGAAGGATTTCTTCTGGCCGAACTGGTCAATTTCTCTGAGTGAGCCGTTGACATACGCTTTGACGTTAAGATTGCTCGATGAGGTTATACCGGCTGAGCTTCCGTCAAGCAGACGCTTCTTGTTGAACTGCGTCGTTTTGGCGATGCGGTCGATCTGGTCAGCAAGCTGATTGATTTCGAGCTGTATGTAGCTTCTGTCCTGTGATGTCAGAGTGTCGTTTGAAGCCTGAACAGCAAGCTCCCTCATTCTCTGAAGCATCGAGTTGGTCTCGCCGAGCGCACCTTCCGCAACCTGGAGCATTGACGTAGCGTCCTGAGTGTTTCTGACCGCGATTTCAAGGCCGGAGATCTGAGCGCGCATTTTCTCGCTGATTGCGAAGCCTGCCGCGTCGTCGGCCGCCGAATTGATCCGCAAACCTGTCGAAAGTTTCTGAATGGTCTTTTCCATCATATTATTCGTTGCATTCAACGAATTATACGCGGTAAGTGCCGGTATGTTGTGATATATCCTCATTATATTTAGCCTCCTGCAAACGGGAATTAGCCCCGTCTCTCAAAATTATTTTTATATTCCGTTTCTTCACTTCTTGTGCTGCATTCCCTTGCAGTGTTTGGCTTCCGTGCCCTCACGTGTTATTTATCGGCCTCGATGGTTGAGACTTTAACATTAAACGCAAGAAGGTCTCCCACTTCTATGAGTGAGAGATGAATTGCGCTTTATGTCCTCAGGAACAAATGATAGAATTTGCCTTGTCATGAACAGGGCATATAAATTTCGTATCTATCCGAACAAAGAACAGTGCGTGATTTTTGCGAAGACGTTCGGTTGTGTGAGATTCATATATAATCGAATGTTAGCGGACAAGATTGCGCACTATAGGCAGACTGGCAAAATGCTTCAGACGACACCGGCGCAATATAAGTCGGAGTTTGAGTGGCTAAAGGAAGTTGACAGTCTGGCTCTTGCCAATGCCCAGCTAAATCTCCAGTCAGCATATAAAAATTTTTTCAGTCAGAAACGTTCTGGCTTCCCAAAATTCAAGAGCAAGAAGACAAGCCGCGCTCGCTACACAACGAACAATCAGCACGGAACCATTCGCATCGAGAATGAGAAGTTGAGACTTCCGAAAGTAGGATTAGTGAAGATAGTTCAGCACCGCGAAATTATCGGAAAGATTAAGAGTGCCACAATCGAGAGGACTCCGACGAATAAATATTATGTGAGCATACTTACGGAATACGAAAACCAAGTACCCGAAGTAGAGCTTAGAAAGTTTATAGGTCTGGATTTCTCAATACACGACTTGTATGTAACGTCCGAAGGCGAAAGAGCAAACTATCCGAGATTTTTGCGAAAGAGTGAACGGAAATTAGCCCGAGTATGTCGCTGGCATTCAAGACATAAACAGGGCGGCAAGAACCGCGAGCGAATGAGACTAAGATTGTGTCTTGTATATGAAAAAATTACAAATCAGCGATTAGACTTTCTGCACAAAAAATCATACAGGCTGACCGAGGACTATGACGCTGTGTGCATAGAGACACTGAACATGCGGACGATGGGCAGGACGTTGAAATTCGGAAAGTCAGTCGCAGATAACAGTTTCGGAAAATTTCGAGAAATGCTGGAGTACAAATTATATTTTCGCGGCAAAAAGCTGATTATGTTAGATAAGTGGTTTGCCTCTAGTCAGCTTTGCAGCTCATGCGGATATAAAAATTCGGAAGTCAGAGATCTGTCTGTGAGAAAATGGAAATGCCCGTCATGTGGAACCGAACATGACAGAGATATAAATGCAGCAATAAATCTTCGAGAAGAGGGTAGGAAGATAGCCGCAACTACCGTAGGGACTACGGGAAGTAACGCCTTTGGAGAGGACGTAAGACGACTTCGGCCAATAAGAGTGGAGCGCAGCCTCGATGAATTAGGAAGCTCCCGCTTCTATAAGCGGGGGTAGTTCACCGCGCCATAACTTAAAATATCGCTACATAAGGGAGCGTGAATATTTTGCTTGAAAAATTAAGGAGCTGTCTCCGGCTTTATTATCAATTCTTGAAGTTCGGGAGCTTCACTTTCGGCGGAGGTTGGAGCATCGTCGCGCAGATGAAAGAGCTGTATGTTGAGCGCGAGAAATCTTTGACCAACGAGGAGCTACTTGACCTCACGAGCATAGGCCGGAGCTTGCCCGGTACAATGATCGGCAACATAGCAATGTTCTACGGGCACAGGGTCGCTGGATTTTGGGGCGGGTGCGCGTGCGTGTTCGGCATGATCTCCGTGCCAATGCTGGTCTTGATGGCGATCACAACATTCTACACGGCGTTTCAGAATAATTTGTGGGTCGCGTCGGCAATGCGCGGAGTCCGTACGGCAGTCGTCCCGGTGATTGTGAGTGCGCTTACGGGAATGATTAAAAGCGCGTTCAAGATCCCTCCGTGCTATGTTGTGGCGGCGGCAATGTTCGCGCTGTATTTCTTCGGCCGGGTCAGCTGTGTGTGGCTCGTCATCATTGGCGCGGTGCTTGGCCTCGTCATGTGCGAATATTACGAGAGGGTGAAAAATTTCGATGTTGCTGCTTGAATTATTTTGGAGTTTCGTCAAGATCGGCTTTACGAGCTTCGGCGGCCTCTCCATGATACCTTTGATATCTGGCGAGATGATCTCGCACGGTTGGATGACGGCTTCGGAGGTCTCTGACATTGTCGCAATCGCCGAGATGACTCCCGGACCTCTTGGGCTTAACTGCGCCACGTTCGCGGGAATGAGAGCTGCCGGAGTTGTTGGAGCGTTCGTTGCGAATTTGGGCGCACTTGCTCCGACGTTGACGCTCTGTGTTGCGGCGGCGATGTTCTTTGAACATTTCAAGAATAACAAGCGGCTTGTTCAGATCATGACGGGAGTACGGCCTGCGTGTGTCGGACTCGTCGCCGGGGTCATAATAGATTTGGCTCTCGTGAATTATTCTGATGCCGCTTCGAGAGTTCATGTTCCGTCATTAATTTTGGGACTGTTGGATCTGGTGTTGCTGTTGAAGTTTCGAGTTTCAATCCCCAAAGTATTATTATTCAGTGCCGCAGCCGGTATAATTCTATTCGGAGTGTTGGGAGTGTGAATAATGAAACAGGAAAATTTAACGAAAATCAAAAATCTTCGCCGAGAGCTTCATGCCAACCCGGAGCTTTCAATGAACGAGATCGAAACCAAGCGCAGGCTCATGAACTTCTTAGAAGAGAATACGCGGCTTGCTGTCGTGGATTGTGGCCGATGGTTCTACGCGTCGCGCTACGTTGAGGGCACCAAGGGCACGGCCTTTCGGGCGGACATGGACGCGCTGCCAATGGACGAGGTCATCGACATTCCTCACGCCTCGCGAAATTCCGGAGTCTCTCACAAATGCGGACATGACGGACACTGCGCGGCACTTTGCGGGTTTGGCCTCGAGCTTGACGCTATGAACCCGGATCGCTCGGTGTATTTGATCTTTCAGCACGCTGAGGAGACGGGGCAAGGTGCGAGGGAGTGCGCGGCCTTTCTGCGTGAGAGAAGCATCAGCGAGATTTACGCCTTTCATAACTGGAGCGGCTGGCCTGAGAAGAGCATCGTCGTGCGCGAGGGACTTTGTCAGTGTTCGTCGGCCGGGCTTACGATCAAATTCACCGGCAAGGCTTCACACGCAAGCGAGCCAGAGAAAGGCATCAACCCCGCTTTCGCCATAGCCAAAATAATTTCGGAGCTTGAATCCGCGATCCATAATAATAGGAAACTTCTTTGCACGGTCGTTAATATAAAGCTCGGCGAAAAGAATTTCGGGATATCTCCGGGCGACGGCGAGATCTCGTTGACGCTTCGGGCTGAGCGCGAGGAAGATATGAGGGTGTTCCGCAACGCTGTCGTAAATCTCGCGGAGAGGCTCGGGCGCGAAAATTCCTTGGGTGTTGAGATTGTCGGACGCGATTACTTCCCCGAGACCATCAGCGACTCGCGCTGTGTAAAGAGGATCCGCAACGCCGCGGGCAGCTTGGGCTTGAACGTTATCGACATGCCCGACGCTATCCGAGCTTCTGAGGATTTCGGCTTCTACACGAAGCAAATTCACGGCGCAATATTCTACATTGGAAACGGCGAGAGCTACCCGGCTATTCACACGTCGGAATATGATTTCAATGATGAAATCCTCGAAACGGCCGTTGATATGTTCGCAAAGATTTTTCAGCGGGTATAATTTCAATGAGGTGAACAAATTTTATGATTACAGCAAGAATAGAAGACTATCTCGAAGAATTATTTTTACTCGAAAGCACGGGGCGCAGTGTTACGGTTACGGACTTGGCCGATCGCCTGAAGATCACGAAAGGCACAGTAACCGCGACGGTGCAGAAACTCGTTGAGCTTGAACTCGTCAACCACGAACGCTACGGGACTCTTCATTTGACGGAAGCCGGGCGGCAGAAAGGAATGACAGTTTTCAGACGGCACGAGGGGTTCAGAGCTTTCTTTCACGAGCTTCTCGGACTTGACCGTGAGAAATCTTCGGAGATGGCCTGCTCAATGGAGCATTATGTCGACAGCGTCACAGAGGAGAGACTTTACGCGCTCCTTGAATATTTCCGAAAGGCCAAGGCCGAGCATCAGCCGTGGGTCGATGAGGCTTTCCTCGCGATTGAGAAGCCTATATTGCTTGTGCCTGTGCCGTTGACGCTCTGCGAGCCGGGGTCATCGGGCGCGATATTGAGGCTCACCGCCGACGAGCCGTTACGCAAGAAGCTTGTTGATATGGGATTTGCGAACGGAGCTGAAGTGAAATTCATTCGCAGCGAGGGTGAGAACTTCATATGCAAGGTCGGCAAACAGACCATAGAGTTGCCACTGAATGAGGCCGCCTCTATCTGGATCCAGCAACCTGCGAAAAGCTAAAAAATTTTGACTTCTGGACACTACGTCCAGAAGTTTTTTATCGGAAAGATTTTTCGGCTTCGTCGAGTGCGCTGTCGAGAGCTTGAAAATCTTTCCCCCAACCTTGCGAGCTGAATGAGCTTCCGCCGCCTTTGCCTCCGATAGCCTCCATGACTTTCTTGAACGCAGGGCGAACGTCGATTTTTTTGTTTTCCCGGCTCGTGCCGAACATCACGAAAACTCCCTCACTGTTCTCACCGGCAAGCAGAGCTGTAACTTCGCCGTCAGCCTCCGTGATGAGCTTGAAGAGGTGCTTAACGTCGTCCTGGCTCGAATTTTTCATGACGTGCCGGACGATTTTGTTTTCGGCCTTGCTGATTAAGTCCTCGGCCAGAGGCTTCAGAAATCGCTCCAAGGTCTTCTCGTTGAGAGCTTTCAAATCTTTAATCTGCGACTTTAGGTTCAGTATCTTCTCATTGATGCCCTCGTAGCCGCAAACAAGTTCAGACTCAGCTTTCCGAACTTCGACATATAGGGAACTAAGCCACCTGTAAGCCGCCGCGCCACATTTGAGGTAAATTCGCGTGCCTCCCTTGTGGTTCTCGAACGAAGTGATCTTTATCAGCCCAACTTGCCCCGTAGAGCTTACATGAACGCCGCAGCAAGGGACATAATCGACGCCCGCAATCTTCACGATCCTGACAGGTTGCACAGCGTTTTCGGGAGGGAGCTTTCGCGCCAGAGCTTTCACCTCGTCCATGCCGGGATATAAAATTTCGACGGGGATATCCTTCCAGACAGCTTCGTTGGCCGCCGCTTCAGCCTCAAAGATGAAATTTTCTTTTACGGGCGTGTCTATGTCGATCGAGACGTTGTCGCCCTCGATCCTCATTCGTGCGGTGTGAAGTCCGTGGAGGTTATACAACATTCCAGCGAAGACATGCTCACCGAGGTGCTGCTGCATAAGCTCAAAGCGTCGCTCCCAATTTAAGACACCGTGAACATTTTTATTTTTCAACTCGCCGCTGAGGACGTGTATTATCTCGTCGCCGCTTTCTAGAACTTCAATAACCTCAACACCGTCAATCTCGCCTAAGTCGCAAGGCTGGCCGCCACCGCTGGGGAAGAATAAAGTTTTGTCGAGAATCACGTGAAATTTTCCATCACGTTCGAGCTGACTCACGACCTCGGCATCGAACTCGCGGGCGTACAGATCTTCATAGTAGAGCTTCTCAGTCAAAATAAATCACTTCCGACATAAAAATTTCAATGAATTATAATACATGCACGAATAGGGACTAGGAATGAGGGAATTATTTTTATGATTGCGATAGTGGATTATGGCGTTGGAAATTTATTTTCGCTCGAAAGCTCGTTCAACGCCATTGGGCAGGACGTGAAAGTTACGTCAGACCCTCGCGACCTTCGAGAGGCGGATCGGATTGTGTTGCCCGGTGTCGGAGCCTTCGAGGACGCGGCGAAGAAATTGAAATCCTCCGGGCTGGCTGAGCCTCTATTGGAAGAGATTGGGACGGGCAAGCCACTGTTGGGGATATGTTTGGGTATGCAACTCCTTTTCACGAAGAGTTACGAGTTTGGCGAGCATGAGGGGCTGAATTTGATCCCCGGCTCTGTTCGATATATCGGCGAGGTTATCCCGGCGGGCTTGAAAATTCCCCAGATCGGTTGGAACAGCTTGCAGTTAGGAGCGAGGAGTGAGGAAGCAGGGATTATCCAGCGCGAGGGCGAATATGTTTACTTTGTACATTCGTACGCGGCTTTCTGCGACGAAAGATACATCACCGCCACCACAAACTACGGAGCTGAGCTGACCGCCGCCGTCCAGAATAAAAATATTTATGGCGTTCAGTTTCACCCTGAGAAGAGCGGCAACGTCGGGTTAAATATTCTCAGGGAATTTTGCAACGTGTAAAGGAGCTATGAACATGGAAAATATCATGGAAAAATTCAAATTGATGATCAACACCAACGATAAAGCACTCGCCGAAGAGCTTATCGCAAGCGACGCGGAGTTTCAGAGCTTGACATCACCAGAAATTCTTTATGGCGGAAAAGGCTATCTGTCTGTCGTGGACTTTATGCGCCAGAGCTTTTCTGATGTTCACTGGGAGATAGAAGACCTCATCGAGGGCGATAAAAAGATAGCTGTGAGCTGGATATGTTCGGGGACTCACGACGGGGATTTCATGGGGATCGCTCCGACCGGCAAGAAATTTTCGTTTCGCTGCATGAATTTTTATTATCTCAACGGTGATGGCAAGATCGTCAAGGACGTTGCGGCTCAGGGCATGGCTGGGCTGTTTGAATCGCTTGGGATAAGAGCATGATTGTACGGCCGCGCCCCACCCACCCACCCGCGCGGCCTCTAGGGAGGAAATCGAGACAATGTTAATTTTTCCGGCGATAGATTTATTTCAGGCCAAGGCAGTGCGATTGGTGCACGGCGACTACAATCAGATGACGATCTATGACAGCGAGCCTTTGAACACCGCGAAAAAATTTGAGGCATCGGGCGCAGAATGGATTCACATCGTGGATTTAGAGGGCGCAAAGACTGGCGAGGCCGTCAACATCGATACCATTATAAAAATAATTTCATCGTGCAAATTGAAATGTGAAGTCGGCGGCGGCGTTCGTACTATGAACATCATCGAAAAATATATTGATGCTGGAGTCGATCGCGTGATACTAGGAACTGCGGCCGTTACTGAAAAAAATTTCGTCGATGACGCTGTGAAAAACTTCGGCGACAAAATCGCGGTCGGGGTCGACATCAAAGACGGCAACGTCGCGATCAAGGGCTGGATCGAAAAATCCAACATCGAAGCTATGAGCTTCTGCGAAAAAATGCAGTCCGTGGGCGTGAAAACTATCATCTGCACTGACATCTCAAAAGACGGCGCGATGAGTGGCACAAACATTTCGCTATACAAAAATCTGATGGATAAATTGAACATCAACATCATCGCTTCGGGGGGCGTAAGTTCGCTTGATGACGTGATGGAGCTTGCAAAACTCAACCTCTACGGCGCGATAATCGGCAAAGCTTACTACACCGGTGCGATCAAGATCGAAGATGCTATAAAGGCGGCTAAACAATGATAACCAAAAGAATTATACCGTGTCTCGATGTCCGCGACGGTCGGGTCGTCAAGGGGGTAAATTTCGAGAACCTCAATGATGTAAACTCACCTGTCGAACTCGCGAAGTTTTACAGCGATAACGGAGCTGATGAGCTGGTTTTTTACGATATCACAGCATCATCGGACGGACGGAAAATTTTCACCGATATCCTGCGCGAAACTGCGCGAAATGTCTTCATTCCGTTGACTGTCGGCGGCGGTATATCGAGCGTCAAGGATTTTGAGCGTGTGCTGTCATGTGGCGCGGATAAAGTCAGCGTCAACACCGGCGCTATTAAAAATCCATCGTTGATCCCCGAAGCGGCGAAGCTGTACGGTTCTCAATGCGTCGTGATATCTGCCGATGTGAAGCGAGTTGGTGGCGCGTTTCATGTCTTTGCGCGAGGCGGACGCGATGACACCGGGATCGAAGCTATCGGCTGGATCAAAAATTGCGTCGACAACGGAGCTGGCGAGGTTGTCTTGAACTCGATCGACACCGATGGCGTGAAGAAAGGCTTCGATTTAGAGATGCTGAGAGCTGTATGCAATGTCGTGAATGTTCCCGTGATAGCGTCGGGCGGCGCGGGCTGCATTGATGATTTTATCGCGCTGTTCAAGGCGTTGCCGGGCGTTGATGCTGGATTAGCGGCTTCGATCTTTCATTTCGGCGAGGTTGCGATAAGAGACCTGAAAGCAAGAATGAAAGTTGAAAATATCCCAGTGAGGCTGTAGCGTGAAGAAAATACTTTTGTGCATGATACTGCTCGGCGCGTGGGTTGCCATCTGCGAAGCTGATACGTTGCCATCACATTACGATCTGCGCGATTACGGGCGAGTTACGAGCGTGAAAGATCAAGGCCGTTTCGCTGTTTGTGGAGTTTTTGCTGCATATGGCGCGATGGAGTCGAACTATCTGACGCAGGGGCTTGACAGTGCCGGCAAGAATCCAGATTTCTCAGAGATGCACTCAATCTATTATGGCTATGGATACTCCGGATTGAGACCTGAGCAGAACTTCACGCCAAAATTCTGGTGGGAGAGATTTTCTACGACGGCGTTGTGTGCCAGATTTATGGGGCCAGCACTGGAAAAAGACATGAGATACACGGAAAAAGTCAAGAGCGTCCCAAAATCCGCCGCCAAGAAATCTCCCGAAGATTACGAGATACCAGTGAGATTAAGAGACGCGTATTTTTTATCTTTCATCGGAGCCAATAACATTGATGACGACACAAGAAAAAAATTGATCATGGATCACGGCGCGATCGTTGTCGGCTTCTACTCCGAGAGCAAAAAATACCACAGAGCCGGAAAATACTACACATACTTCAACAATAAGCGCAAAGATATCACCACCCATGAAGTCCTGTTAGTGGGCTGGGACGATGATTTTTCACGCGATAATTTCAATCCCAAACCATCAAGAAACGGCGCGTGGCTGGTGAAAAATTCGTGGGGCAAAGATTGGGGCAGCAAGGGATATTTCTGGCTGTCATACGAACAGTATCTATATGGCGGGACAGCTTATATAGTCGAAAAATTCAATCCCAACATGCGACATTATGGCCACGATGATTTAGGTGTCTGTCAGACAGCAGGCTACTCGTGGGCGGCGAGCGTCTTCAAAATCCGCGGCGATAAGGAAATTTTGAAAGAAGTAGCTTTCTACACAGCCAAGAATGATACTGACTATGAAATTTCTGTCTATGATTTCGGCGATCATGAGCCAAGTGATCCAACATCGGGAAAATTAATCGCGTCCTGCGCTGGAAACATGAAGCTCGCGGGCTATTACACGATAAATCTTCCCGAAGAATTTCCAATGAAGCAGGGAGAATATTTTTCGGTCGTTCTAAAGACCAATCGCCGAGCTATGCACATCGAAACAAAGCACGCCAAACACTCCGAAAATGCAGTCGCTCACGAAAGAGAGAGTTATTTTTCCAACGACGGAGTTAAGTGGGTCGACGGAATGGACGTACAGGGAGGAAGCAACGCCTGCATAAAAGCATTCACAGTTCTTGAACAATGATGAGGAGGTATAAATATGCTTGATATTGACGAACTGAAATTTGATTCAAACGGATTGATCCCCGCGATCATCGTTGATGATGACAGCGGCGATGTCCTGATGATGGCGTACATGAACAAAGAGAGCCTAAAAATCTCGCTCGAAAAGAAATTAACTTGCTTCTGGAGCCGTTCGCGCAACGAGTTATGGCTCAAAGGACAGACCAGCGGCAACTACCAGCACATCAAAGAGATCAAAGCCGACTGCGATCGCGACACTCTTTTAGTCTTCGTGAAGCCTGATGGCCCGGCGTGTCATCTTGGAAATTATTCATGCTTCGTTGATGATGTTGTCGAACGCGAAGAAGAAGCGCACGAAAAGTTCACGCTGTGCGGACTTATGGAACTCATCAAGGGGCGAAAAGCTGAGAAAGTCGAAGGCTCCTACACGTCATATCTATTTGAAAAAGGATTGGATAAAATCCTCAAAAAGATAGGCGAGGAAAGCTCGGAGGTCATCATTGCGGCCAAAAACGACAGAAAAGAAACGATATACGAAATCTCGGATTTGATCTATCACATGCTTGTCTTGATGGCGGAGATGGATATCGAAATCAAAGACGTGATCAAAGAGCTTGGCTCGCGTCATGTCATCGACAAAAAAGTCAAACAGGAGAAAATGACATCATGATCTTGTCAGATTTTCACGTTCATACATGCTACTGCGACGGCAAAGACAAGCCGGAAGACATCGTAATTGAAGCCATATCGCGAGGCATGAAAAAAATCGGGTTTTCGGGACATTCATACACATCTTTTGATCCTCATGTCTGCATGAATCCCGACAGAACAGCGCAATACAAAGCCGAGATAAACAGGCTCAAACACGAATACGAAGATCGGATAGAAATTTTATGCGGCATCGAGCAGGATTATTTTTCGGATTTTCCGGCTGAAGGCTACGATTTCATCATCGGATCGCTGCATTACGTAACATGTGATGGCGAGTATATCGCTGTCGATCACACATTCAAGCACTTCGAAGAGGCTGTAGAAAAATTCGGCGGTGATGTTTATTCATTGCTCGAAAATTATTTTGCCACCGTCGCTGATGTCGTCAACAAGACCGGCGCGGACATCATCGGACACTTTGATTTAATCTCAAAGTTCAATGACGGCAACAAATTTTTCGATGAAGATCATGAACGATACATCAAAGCTACTGAAAAGGCTCTGGATAAGCTCTTGGCGACAGGTAAGCCATTTGAAATCAACACGGGTGCGATCTCACGAGGATACAAGAAAGATCCGTATCCATCGAAAAGAATTTTGCGATACATCGCCGCTCATAATGGAAAGGTGATACTGTCGAGCGATTCTCACCGCAAAGAGACGCTGATGTACGGCTTCAAGGAGTGCGAAGAGCTTGCAAATTCGCTTGGATTGGAAATCGTAACACTATGATTTATTTCATCGGCGCGGGGCCGGGAGCTGTCGATCTAATCACAGTCAGGGGCGCGAAAATTCTTGGCGATGCTGACATGATCATCTATGCTGGCTCGCTCGTCAATCCAGAGATCATAAGGACTTACGCACGGTCTGATTGTGAAATCTTCGATAGTGCCGCAATGACGTTGGAAGAAATTTCAGCGAAATTAATCGAAGCTCATCGAAAAAATTTAGTCACGGTCAGACTTCATTCGGGAGATCCTGCATTGTTCGGAGCGATACACGAGCAGATTGAAATCCTTGATAAGAACAAAATTCCGTTCGAGATTATCCCCGGCGTAAGTTCGCTGTTTGCCGCGTCAGCCGCCTTGAAAACTGAATACACGATCCCCGAAGCTGTTCAAACATTAGTGATATCCCGCGTTGGAGGACGAACTCCCGCGCCTGATGATGAATTTTCGGTTGCGTTGTTCCTGTCGGCCGGAATGATTGAAAGAGCTTGCAAAACTTTGATTTTACGAGGTTTCTCGAACGATGCGCCCGCGGCTGTGGTGTATAAAGCGTCGTGGCCTGATGAAAAGATAATCCGAGGAACGCTCGCGACACTTCCAGAACTCACAAAGGAAGCCGGGATCAACAAAACAGCTTTGATCTTAGCCGGAAAATTTCTGGATAAGGATATTAAAGCGACATCGAAACTCTACGATAAAAATTTCTCTCATGAATTTAGGAAATGAAGTCATCATAGCGGCTTTCACATCGAACGGAATAAAGCTCGCTGCAAAAATTTCAGGCCACATCGACGCAAAAATATTTGTGCCGGAAAGATTCGCCGAGGTAGGATTGCAGGCCATCGACTCGCCGCTGACTGAATGGACTGGGCGATATTTCAGCGAGGTTCGTGCAATGATTTTCATATCGGCGTGTGGCATCGCAACCCGCGCAATCGCGCCGCATATCGATTCAAAACTTCGCGACCCTGCTGTGATTGTGATAGATGAGAGAGGAAATTTCGTGATCCCGATCCTATCCGGCCACATCGGAGGAGCTAATGAGCTTGCAAGAGACATCGCGAGCTTCCTCCATGCCGTACCCGTGATCACAACTGCGACGGATATAAATAATTTAGTCGCGGTCGATGAATGGGCAGTGAAGAACAATTGCAACATCGAAAATCCTATCGCGATAAAGAAAATATCTTCCGAGATTTTAGAGCGTCATAGCGTCGGAGTTGCTGTAACTCACGAGCTTCAGCCCGCGCCGTTCCCAGTTACATTGTGGCTTCGACCGAAAAATTTGATTTTAGGAGTTGGCTGCAACCGCGGGATCGATGAACATGAATTTGAAGCCGCCGCAAAAGAATTTCTCGATAGCTCGGGCGCGTCGATACTGAGCTTGAAAGCTCTCGCTTCCATTGACATTAAAGCCGATGAATACGCGCTGGTATCGTTCGCGAGGCATCATGATGTCCCCTTCGTTACTTTCAAAGCTGAAGAGCTGCGTTCCGTGCCGGGCATCTTTGCAAGCTCCAAAAAAGTTTTGAGCGTCGTTGGCGTTGATAACGTGTGCGAGCGGGCGTGTATGCTTGCCGGAGGAGCGGGCGCGGTGCTGATGAGAAGCAAATATATCTACAGCAGGGATATCACGTTCGCGCTGGCGCGCATTATGTGAGAGGAGAGCAACATAGCATGATTATTTACAATCCCAACGAAATCGAAAACGAAAGCATGAGAATTATTCAGAGCTTCATCGGCGACTACAGCGGCTCTGAAGAAAATCTCCCCGTCATCAAGCGGGTCATTCACGCAACGGCTGACTTTGATTTTCTCGAAAATCTTTTCTTCTCTGATGACGCTGTGGCTCGCGGGCGCGAAGCTCTCCGAGATCATGTCCCTGTCATAACTGACACGCTGATGCTGGCTGCGGGGATAAGCAAACGCTTCGGGCTAAAAATTATCTGCAACGTCGCAGACGAGAGCGTCAAAGCCGAAGCCGCCGAACGAAAGCTCACGCGATCCATCGTAAACATCGAACGAGCCGCGAAAAATTTTC
>JAFSJO010000072.1 GCA_017449415.1 Synergistaceae bacterium | reverse complement strand
GTGCGCCACAGCAATTCGTTTCCCGGGAAAAGTTTCGGGCGAGGATAACAGGGGCGGGCGGGCGGGGTTCCCCCTTGGGGGGGCGGAGGGGGGGATCCTCACAAGCTCATCGAGCAAGATACTCTCTTCGACCGCACGAGCAAGCTCCCCAAACTCGAAATTATTTTCAAGCACCGGCAGCAGTCCCAAGTGTCTTTCCGGGATCGCGAGCCTCTCATTGCGCCTCAACGCTCCGAAAAATTTTATTCCCGAGCTTTCGAGAGCTTCCCTCAAAATCTTCTCATGAGCCTCCGACCCGACGCAGTTAAAGATCACTCCGATGATGTTCACGTCCCTGTCGAACTCACGAAATCCCAATGCAACCGCCGCCGCGCTCTCACCCATGGACTTCGCGTTAATGACAAGAACAACGGGAGCGTTCAACAGCTTCGCGATTGTCGCAGTACTGTTCTCGCCCCCGTCATACAGTCCCATAGCTCCCTCGATGATAGCGAAGTCTTTGCCCTCGGAAGTTCGTTTGAAGAGTTCGAGTGTCTTCTCTTCACCCGTCAGCCACGTATCGAGGTTGTAAGCCTCACAGCCCCCGGCTCGTCTCAGATATTCCGTGTCGATGTAATCCGGCCCGATCTTGTAAGCGCAGACCCGAAGCCCTCGCTCCTTCAAAGCCGCCAAGATCCCGCAAGCTATTGAAGTCTTCCCGGCACTGCTTGACGCTCCGGCAATGACGAGCCTTGCTGTTCCCCTCTCACCCCTCACTGTCTTTAGCGCACTGGCAATTCTCTTTCGAGAGCCTTCCACAAGATGAGTGCCATTATCCACGATATGAGATATTTTGTTCCAAGGACAGGCGCGTTATAGAAGAACGAATAGACCCAAGGATTTTGACCTTCGGGCGCGTATTCCGCAAAGAAGTAAGCTCCGCTGACGATGCTGCACGAAATCTGACCCACCGCCGCAATTATGAAGCCGATGATCTTCGGGTGGATCGCCACAAGCCCCGCGCACATGAACGCGAGCGGATAATCCAAAGCCGCCTGAACCGGGTTGAGAATGTACCCGCCAAGAAGCATCTTCGTTATGCCGATTAAAATTCCGCCAAGCAATCCCCACTTGATGCCGCGACGATACGCGAAGATCATTATCGGAACGAGTTCAAAGTCGACTGTCCCGCCCTGAGGCATTCTGAAAAGGTCGAACTTGGAAAGGACGATCGAGAGCGCAATGCACAACGCTCCTTCGATCATGATGATGGTGCTGCTGTGTTTTCGTTTTGAAGCCATAAAAAATTTCCTCCCTTAAAAAATTCAGAGGCGAATTAAAACTCCCTGCGCCGGTATTATCCGTATCAGGTTCAAAGGGTCGATGTTGTATCCTCTCAGCGTTAAAGCTCCCCTGATTGCGGTTATTATACGCCTTGAAGAAATTCTATGGTAAAATTCCGAAAAATTTTTTATCCAAGGAGGTATGTTCATGAAAAGATTTTCCAAAATAATCTACTTTGTTATCATGGCTCTGATAGTCTTATCGCTATCCGGCTGTAGTCTTGATCACCGTAGCAAGGACAACGGCTCCTCGGGCGACACCACGACCCAAGCCTCAGGCACCTTGATGGTGGTTAGCGCGGACGTTTTCAAGGTCGGCGGAACCTATAGGCTTTACAAAGGCGCGACTGTTACCACCAACGCAGGCACAACCCCGAAGGATTACGTCGCACCTAACGTAACGACCGATGGAACAGATAAGGCAGCAATGAACCTCAGGTTCGTCGAGAAGCTCTCGGACACCGCGTTCGTGTTCACTGAAGTGATCGGGTCTAAAGAGTATGTAGTGTTGGCTCACAACCCCAACGGCACGGGCACCGACTACACCACGTTGCAAACTCAAGTTACTCGCAACGGCGGAACGCTCCAGAAGTATAACGGCCTCACGGTCGGCACGTCGGCTGTAACGATCGGCTCGCTTGCGACTGACGACGACGAGGAGATAGCCATCACGCTCACCAAAGACGGCACGGCTACATTCTCTGACGCAGCGACGGGAGATACAGGAAGTATCCCAGTCAATGACTTCATATGGAACGTATCGCCCGACCACGCTGGACAGTATTGGGTCAAGGACGGCGAGATTTATGAGGAAGACCCGGACGAGGATAACCTCCCTGCACTCGATATCGACGCGACAGAAAGCGGCCTCTTCATTGCTCACGACGTTCATTATGTGCCCAACACTCTGACTTTCACAGGCGCGACAGCTACTAAGTCAAACGGAACTGGCATAGACGACGATGAAGATCTCTACGTAACTTACTACAGCACCCAAGCAGACGGAGTTACGGCTGAGAACACGTACATACTCGCGGCTCTTCCTAAGTCAATGGGAGCTGGCCCGGGTGGTGGCGGCGGTGATTTCGGCGGAGGTGGAGACTTCGGCGGCGGCCGCGGCGGCGGAGGTTTCACTCCGGCGACAACGGAGACGGATCTCGAGGACATCGTGAAGAACATGACGCACGACCCTTCGGTCGCTTATGACAACCCTGTGCTTCACATCACGGAGCCCGGGACTTATAGGCTGACGGGCGAATGGCAGGGACAGATCTGGGTCGAGGTCGGAGCCAAAATACAGCACAAAGTTACATTGATCCTCGATAACGTTACTGTCAGCTGTGATGTCGCGCCTGCGCTCGTGTTCTACAAGACCTACAAATGCCCTCCGACAGACTCAACCGCGGTTCAGGAGAGCATGGCGATAGCTTCGGACGATATACTTGGCTATCTCATGGAAGACGATGACGGCGTGATCCAAGCTGGCTCGATCGTAGTTATAGCCAACGGGAGCAAGAACAGCTTCAAAGGAACGAACGTCGCGAGACTTAACAAAGTTTCAGTGAATGAAGACGACGGATACACAACGAGCCACATCGGAACTTACGTCAAGGCTCAGGAGAAGATGTACAAGCTCGACGGCGCATTCCATTCACGCAGATCCATGGTCATAGGTCTCGAGGACGGCGCGACGAGCGGAACTCTCAACATCACAAGCGAGTATGAAGGTCTCGACTCCGAGATGCACATGGTCATCGACAGCGGCACTATCAACGTTACAGCCGACGATGACGGGATCAACGTCAACGAAGACGACACCTCCGTATTCATCATGACGGGCGGCAGCCTTACCGTTACGGCGGGCGGCGACGGCATTGACTCCAATGGCTACGTCGTGTTCACGGGCGCGGACAAGCTCTCGATAACTTCATCAGGCGCAGGCGACAATGCAATCGACTACGATGTCGGTATGTATATGGCTGACGCGGTAAAAGAAATTTATAATGGCACAGGCGGCGAGGGTGGCGATCCCGGCACTGACCCCGGCACCGGCGGCGGCACTGGTCCCGGCGACCCCGATGACGAGGACACGGCCACTCCTACAACCCTGATGAGCATCACAGACACGAATGGCAACGAGATCGCTAGCGTCAAGCTCAACGCGACAGCCATCGACTACGACCCGACCGAGCAGAACGCCAGAGACATTCCGGCCTCGAGCACGGACTTCAAGCTCGTTCTTTCGGTGAACAACTTCGGCAATATCGCCAACAACTAAGCACAAAAAAAGAGGAGCGAAGCTTTTAACTCCTAACTCCTCACTCCTAACTCCTCACTGAGCTACATGTCTCCGCGCTCTATTGCGACTATTCCGGTGCGAGCAAGCTCTATGATCCCGAACTCTTTCAATAAGCTCTCGAATGCCGAGGTCTTCTGATCGTCCCCCGTAACTGACAGCGTGATACTGTCGGGCGTGATGTCAATGACTGAGCCTCGGAAGATGTTCGCGATCTGAATGATTTCATTTCTCGCGGCTCTGTCGGCTGCGTGAACTCGTACGAGCATCAACTCGCGACGGATTGATTTCGACGGGTCGAGTATCTCGACGTAATGGATCGGCACGAGCTTACGAAGTTGAGCACACAGAAGTTTGATCCTGTCGTCGTCGGAAAAAATTTCTATCGTGAAGCGCGTTACATTCTGATCGACCGTCCAGCCTGCCGCGATTGTCTCGATGTTGTAGCCCTTGCGCGAGAACAAATGCGCGAGCTGCGAGAGAACCCCGGCTTCATTATCCATCGCCGTAACGATCGTGTAGCGTTTCAAGTCCTGATTCGATTCTTTTGCCTGCATAAATTCTTTTCTCCTTTTAATCCCGGTTAGCGAAGAGCTTTTAACCCCTCACTCCTCACTCCTAACCCCTCACTGTTATCAGTCAAGCATGAAGTTGGCGATGAAGCTGTTGCCTCCGACCATCGGCCTGACCATCTCGTCCATGTCGATGCGGCAGTCAATGACCCAGCCTTTGCCGTCGGCTCTCGAAGCCACTGCCTCTCTCAAGACCTCACGAAGCGTCGCAACGTCCGCAACATGCCGCCCGTGAATTCCGTAAGCCTCAGCGAGTTTAGCGAAGTCCGGGCCTCTGTCGAGTGTCGTCTGCGAATATCGCTCGTTATAGATCAGGTGCTGCCACTGGCGAACCATTCCAAGAGTCGAATTGTTGAACAGCAGCGTAATTATCGGCAGCTTGTAATATTGCTCCGTGCAAAGCTCGTTGCAGTTCATGCGGAAACTCCCGTCGCCCGTAACATGTAAGACGGTCTTGTCCGGGTTGCCAGCCTGCGCTCCGATAGCCGCCCCAAGCCCGAAGCCCATCGTCCCGAAGCCTCCTGACGTGATCAGCTGCCCGGGATAGTCGAACTTGAAGTGCTGGATCGCCCACATCTGATGCTGGCCTACGTCGGTCGTTACGATCGTGTCCTGAGGGAGTATCTCCGCCGCCGCTGACAAAACTTCTTTGGGGGTCAGCACTCCGTCTTCGGGGTCGTCGTATTCGGTCTCGCGTTTGAATGAGAAGACATAATGTTTCCATGCGTCGTTCCTCTTGTCTCTCTTCAGCTTCGCGAGCAGGAGGTTAAGAATTTTCTTCGCGTCCCCGATGATGTGCAAGTCCGTCATGACGTTCTTGTTAATTTCCGAAGCGTCGATGTCAATGTGAACGATCTTGGCGTTCTTGGCGAAGCCTGCGGGGTTGAGCGTAACGCGGTCAGAGAACCTGCACCCCACAGCGATCAGCAAGTCGCAAGCGTCGCAAGCCATGTTTGAAGCCTGCGATCCGTGCATACCGATCATGCCGGTCTTGAGAGGGCTGTCGCCCGGGAAAGCTCCGCCGCCCATCACGGTGATGGCTACCGGCGAGTCGATCCTCGCGGCCAAGGTACGGAACTCCTGAGACGCTTTAGCTCTCACAACTCCGCCGCCGCATATTAACAAAGGCTTCTCGGACTTGTCTATCATCTCGGCGAGTTCGTCGACAGCTTCGAGATCGATATCCGGGTAGCCGACGCTCGGGTGATGTGTCGACCTCAGACGCTGTATCCTCGTTCCGGCGGTCATGGCGTACTCGTCGGGCGTTACGGGATAATATTCGCACTCGTCGGCGGTCGCGTTCTTCTGAATGTCAATGAGGACAGGCCCCGGCCTCCCTGACCTCGCGATCGCGAAAGCCTCACGGACGGTGTCAGCAAGATTTTCGACTCTGCTCACGATGTAGCTGCATTTCGTGATTGGGAGAGTTACGCCGGTGATGTCGACTTCCTGAAAGGCATCGCGCCCTATCAAGTCGCTGTTGACGTTGCAGGTTATGAACACGACGGGCGAGGAGTCCATGTAAGCTGTCGCTACGCCGGTCGTGAGGTTCGTTGAGCCGGGCCCGGAGGTTGCAAGACACACTCCGACCTTGCCGGTGGCTCGTGCATAACCGTCAGCCGCGTGTGAAGCTCCCTGTTCGTGAGCCGTCAAGATATGTTTGATTTCCTTGTGATCGTATAGTTTGTCGTAGACGTTGAGAATGGCCCCGCCGGGATAGCCGAACACGGTGTCGACTCCCTGCTCGATGAGACACTGTATTAATATCTCAGAGCCGTTTAACTTTCTGCTTGCGCTGTTGATGTTAGTCAATGAAAAAAATTCCCCTTTAACCTCAATTACGAAAAAAATTTTGCGTATAAGTTTAACACTTTTTCGGGATTAATTTTTTCAGCGACGTAACTTTTAATTCTTTGCCAGCGATATCTGACGGCGGACTTTTGGATCGGGGGGTTTAATTTCTTTCCAAGCTCGTCGAGAGAGTCGTCGGGGTTGTTGAGCCGAAGCTCCGCGACCTCTCTCAGCTTTGAAGGCAGCGACGGGCTTGCGAGGGCGAGAAATCTCTTTGCGAGTTCGATCTGTTCACGCGCAGCCTTGACTGTCCGGGCTATGTTGGCGGCCTCGTAGTTGCTCGTTACGTTGACGCGGTTCCTCACCGATCGCATCATCGCCATGTGATCAAACGCGAGCGCGCTCTCATTCATTCCGACCTTGCACAAGAACGTCATGATGTCTTCGTGATTTCTCAGCGAGAACTCGTGGCGGTGTTCGCTCCATGCGAGCTTCGTACGTGCGAGGAGCTTCGAGGCAAGCGCGGAGATTTTTTCGTCCGAGATGATCAGCGCGAGATGATAGCCGCTCTTTGGAAAGTAAAGCCCCCCGGCGCTCCCGAATATTCCTTTGAGCCACGCCCACGCGCCGCGCATGTTACTCGGGGGCTTCAACGTAACGTCGGGACATGTGATCTTGACTCGGGGCTTGTGATGCTTCTGTGTGATGAGCGAGATCGCCGGAGTGAATGCGAACCTCTCGTAATATGTCGTGGACGGCCACAGCTTCATCAAACGCCGCGCAGTCCGGAGCCTGTTTGTGTGGAAGATCATTCCGCTGTGTCTCATGCCCGCAAGGAGCCCGGCGACCTCGAAGTCCGATTGAACTCTCGAAGCTGTCTCGGCGGTCAGCCACTCGTCCCAAAATTTCCCGAGCCGCAAATTCTTTTCCATGTTAAGCTGCTTCCATCTTCAATTTCTTTTCCCAGCCGCTCCGTTTGACGTGCAGCAATATCAGCGCACAGCAGACCATCCAGCCCATCGGGTAGCCAAACGCGACGAACTTCACTGAGTGCGTCAGCCGCGATATTATGAACAAATATATCTGTCTGAACACGACGAACGACCCCAACATGATCAGCATCGGCGTGCGAGAGTCCCCGACACCTCTCAAAGCTCCGGCGTGTATCTGGTTCAGGACGTTGAACGGGTCGAACATGCTGTTGAGCCTCAGGAACATCACGCCATACTGCAGGACTTGCGCGTCCCGGTTGAACAGCGACACAATGAACGGCGCAAAGATATAAAGGAATGTGATTATGGTTATGGATATGCTGAGCGAGATTTTCATACACTCACGAAGCCCCTGACGGATTCGATCCGGCTTCTTGGCTCCGGCGTTCTGACCTACGAAGGTCGTTATTGACATGGCCATGCTCTGAGTCGACAACGTAACGAACGCGTCGACCCGCGCATATATTCCCCAACCTGCCGTACTCGCCGCTCCGTAAGCGTTTATGTAAGCCTGCACGAAGACATTCGAGAACGATGTCAGAGCCATCTGAAAGCCCGCGGGAAATCCGATCCTGATGATGCGCAGCAATATCTCGCGGTCGATCTTCATCTCGTGCCACGTGAGGCTGTGAGGTTCATGACTCCGAAAGAGCCTGTAGAAGATCGCAAGCCCCGAAGTAAATTGCGCCATGATCGTAGCGTAAGCGACCCCGGCGACCCCGGCCTCGAATTTAATCACGAAGAGCAGATCCAAGAATATATTCAGCACCGAGGCGAGTATTAAATAATATAGCGGCCTCTTTGAATCGCCGACCGCCCTCAGGATCGCCGAGCCCATGTTGTAGAGCATCAGCCCGCCAAGTCCGAGCGAGAATATTTGAAGATACACGACAGCTTCTTTCAAGACGCTCGCGGGAGTGTTCATCATTCGCAGCAGGTGCGGCGTGGCGTAATATCCAATCGCTGAGATGAAAAGAGACAGTATGACGGTTGCGACTACGGCGGTGTGAGTGGACTTTCGGAGGTTCGCAATGTCCTTAGCGCCGAAATATTGCGAGATCACGACACCTGCGCCCATCGACATGCCGATGAAAGCTCCGATGAGCGTCAGGACTATAGGAACTGTCGAGGTAACCGCGCCGAGCGCGTCAGCTCCGACGAAATTTCCGACAACGACGCTGTCGACGGTGTTGTAAAGCTGCTGAAATATATTTCCAACGAACAAAGGGAACGCGAAGTTGATAAGCTGCTTCCAGATCGTCCCCTCCGTCATGTCTTTAACTGTTGAATTTAATTTTTTAACGGGCAAACTCGTTCCCCCTTTTAACGAGTCAGGGGTCGGAGCTTCAACTCTCACTCCTAACCCCTCACTCCTAACTCCTCACTAGAAAAATACTTCGGCTGAACCGTTCTCGTCCCACTTGAGGACGCATCGCATTGGCTCAACGATCTGATCCGGGAACATGACCGGCCACAGCGTAGGCTCATCATCGTTGAGAATGTAGAACGTGTAGCGGTTCTTGTCGCTGTTCTCGAAGTCCTCGCGAAGCTCTTTAACGTCGATCTCGCCGCGGCTGATGTCCGTGATCGGCGCGAGCATCTGAGGCCAGATCCCTTTATCCTCGGGCAGCATGTCGAGCAGTTCGAGCTTGATACTTTCTTCGTATGGCCCGGCTTTCGCAATTCTCACAGGCTCGGGCTTAGGCTCAGGCTCGGGGTCTGGAAGCTTCACCGGCTCAGGCTCAGGGAGAGGCTCAGGAGCTTTCACAGGCTCGGGGATAACCTCCGGGGTCGGCTTCGGCTCTTCGGGTGCTGGTATCTCGGCCGGAGGCTGCGGAGTCGGCTCTTTGGTCTTGGCCTTGGGCTTGCGGCCGGGACGCTTCTTCTTGATGTCGAAGGTAGCTTCCTCACCCTCGATGCGCCGTATAAGCTCCTTAGTTACCTCGATATATGCCTCGGCGGCTTTCGACTTCGGCGAGTATTCAAAGATCGAGTGTCCGAGGCTCGTAGCTTCGATCAGCCCGACGCTCTGCGAGATGTAATTCTCGAAAAGAATATCCCCGAAAGTCTTCTTGACCTCCTCGAAGACCTGACGAGTGATAGAGAACCTCGGATTGTGATTCGTCATGAGGATCCCCAAAATTTCGAGATTGTGTTCGAGCCTGTCGCTCAGCACCGAAAGAGAATTTTCAAGAAGCCTGAGGCCAAGCAGACTGTAAAATCCTCCGTCCATCGGTACGATGATCTTGTCGCAGGCCGCCAGAACGTTGCGCGTGAATATTCCGAGCTGAGGGGGGCTGTCGATGAGAATGTAATCGTATCTGTCGGACGAGATTGTCTTCAGAGCGTCGCGCAGGACAGTATCATTATCAAACAGTCCCGTCTCGTTCAGCTCCGCCATGACGAGGTTAAGCGAGCTTGGAATGACATCAACGCCCTCTTTGTGCTTCACGATGTCGTCCCACGATGCGCCGCCCGAGAGCAAATCAAAGACCTGCGGATCTGTCGGAGATGGCGTGAGGCCGAAACCTGCGCTGAGATTGCTCTGAGGATCCATGTCGATGACGGCGATTTTGCGGCCTGTCCGGGCTAACGCGGCTGCGATATTCTGACACGCCGTAGTTTTTCCCACGCCGCCTTTGAGATTGCAAAAACCTAATGTAATCAATTAATTCTGCACCTGCTTCTTTAGAAATTCTTCTATCTCCGGGTTTTTATGTGTCGTCAGGCTCTGACGGTAGAGATCGAGAGCTTCTTTGACTTTCCCGGCTCTGTACAGCGCGTTGGCTTCTTTAATCTGCTTGTTGGCTGCGGCGGCGGAGTCGCGTTCCTTGACGATGTCGAAGATATGCGCGGCCCACTTCTGAAGCTCCTGATTGGGGGCGATCCTAAGAGCTTTCCTGTAGAGTTCGAGACACTCATCGAGTTTGCCCTCCGCGTACAGCTCGTCAGCTTCCTTTGTGAACTTCTGAGCCTCAGCCCTCGTTCCGATCCCGAAGTCCTCCGGCCCTCGCAGATCCGGATCAGGCGCAAGCCCTCTGTTGCGGCTCAACTGTTGAATACGCTGGCGCGCGTTCTCGTTCTCCCAGACGTTGACGCTTTCATGATAGCGAGTTAGAGCCTCTTGAAGACGGTTCTTTCGCTGGAAGTCCTGCCCCTCTCTGTACAGCGCATTTGACTGACGCTCGCGGCGCGATATGACACTCTGAAGCTCCTCGATGTGCTGTCGTAACGTCGCGTCGGGGTTGCTCATGACGCTTGCGGTGTAGTGGTTGAGAGCGTCTTGAAGTTTTCCCTCACGTTCGAGCGTGCTACCCTCACCGGCGTATCTGTCGGCATCGGCGATAAGTTCGAGACGCTTTTGAATTTTATCCATGCGGTCGGCCACAGCGTCAGAAGACATGACGGCCAAGCTCTTTCCGTAATACTCCAAAGCTTCCTCGTACATGTTCTCGTTATCGTAGGCCGAGGCTGTGTCGCGGAGCCAGTTCGCGCTCTGCTGCAGGAGCCGTTGCTCGTTGACTTTCATTTCTTCGGCTTTAATCTTTTCGGGCGCGTCATCGAGTGCCCATATGACCTGAGCGGCGCGGAGATTTCTCAAAGCGTCATCAAATTTTCCTTCAGCGTCAAAATTCAAAGCGTCCTCGCGGAGCTTCTGCGCTCGTGTGAACCTCGTGTAGTTCGTCATCATGGCGCGAAGTCCGTCAGCGATCTCGGCATCTCTGGGCGAAAGGGTTGCGGCTCTGTTGGCAAGCTCGACGGCCTCGGAGTAATTCTTGCTCTCCCAAAGCTCCTGCGCTCTCTGCCAGCCCTGCCAAGCCTCGCGGTTGTTTGAACTTTCCACGAACGTCGACACCGGCAGAGTGATGCTGACTGTACTCTCGCCGCTCCCGAGCTTCGTCCCGGAGGAATTGAAAGCTGAGACGTAAATTTCGCTCTCGCCAACGAAAGTTCGCTTTATGAATATGTCATCTGCGTCCGCGCTCAACAGAGCCGTAGCTCCGTCAGCCGTCCACTGCAGAGTATGCTCGCCCTTGAAATCCGGCTCCAACACAGCGCGAAGCTTCACGGGGGTGTCAGCCATCAGGACATCGGGGCTTAGAACATAATTCGAGCGTCTTTCAGCGTTCCACAGCGTCAAGGGCTTATCTACGACGACGGCTATATTGATTTCAAATTCTTTGGGAGTTATTAGGGTCTCTGACGTGGAGACGACCTCACCCCGCGAGTTCGTGAATGACGCGATGACTCGAATAGGCTCAGTGTCAAGCGGAGTGAATGCACATTCAAGGCCGCCAGCTCTCAATGAAATTCTGTCGGGGGTCTTGCCCGTCGTGGGGCTGACTGACCATTCAACCGAACCTCCGGCCGGGATCTGCGACGTCTCTACGGACAAGACGGTCTGATCGCCTATGTGAGCCTCTCCGTTTACGACGATAGGCGAAGCCGCGAGAGCCGAGGAAGTTAGAGAAAGGACTGTGAAAAGAGTGAAAGCCCTAAAAATTTTTCTGTGCATGAAAGAAAATTCCTCCTTTAGTTTTGGATTTTTGAAAAGCAAAGTTTTTATAAATTACGCTAATTATACCTTGAAAAGATTTATGCGGGCTTGCAAAAAAAATACCGCTCTCGTGAGCGGCGTTAAATCTTGTGGTGATATAGTCTGTATCGTGTGCGTTCGGCCTTGACCGTTGTCGGTTCGGAATGTCCCGAAAGGAGCAGAGTATCATCAGGAAGATTAAAAATTTTCTCCGTGATGCTTGCTCTTAAATCGTTGCCATTGCCACCCGGATACATCGTGCTGCCGATGCTTCCTTTGAAGATTGTATCTCCGACGAAAGCCGTCTTTTCGTTTTCAGAGAAGAACACGACGGAGTCCTCTGTGTGGCCGGGCGTGTGAATGACTTTCAAAGAAAATTCCGGGTCTCTTTGATTGTTCAGCGAGATTACATCGCCATCATGAAGATAGTGAACATCTCTGACGTAAATATCACGTCCGCAAAAGCGCGACAAATTTTTCATCGGGTCGAGCAAATACAAATCCGCGTTTTCATAAGCGTATACCGGAATGTCATTTGTCATTCTTATTTCGGCAATGCCGCCCATGTGGTCGAAATGTCCGTGAGTGAGCAAAATCTTCTCAATCACCCAATAATTTTCACGTGCAACTTTCAACAGCCGCCGCCCCTCGGCTCCGGGGTCAATAAGGAAACAGCGGCTCGCTTTCTCATCGACAAAAAAGTAACTGTTTACCTCGAAATATCCTTTTACCGGGACTTTATAGAACATTTTCGTTATATGCCTGCCTAATGATTTCTCTCATGCCCTCGGCGTTCATTGTGCCCGAGATCGTATGCTTGTCGTTGATTATGTAGAACGGCACGCCGTGAATACCGCGCTCAAAGGCTTCCAGCTCGTCTTTCTTCACATCTTCTTCGAATTGTTTGGAGGCAAGCAGATTTTTCACTTCCAGCGAATTAAGCCCTGATTTTTCTCCGATTTCCTGCAGGATTTCAAGGTCAGCAAGCTCCCTGTTGTCCGAGAAATACGCTTTGAACAAATTTTCAATTACTCTTTCGGTGAGAGCTGGATCATTTTTGCTCTGAGCGAGTTTCGTGAGCCTGTGAGCGTCCATCGTGTTTGTGAAAAGTGTCGTGGCGTATTTGAAATCCAGCCCTTCGCTGCGTCCCATTCTCGAAATAACTTCGATCTGGACTCCTGCCTGCGCGAAAGAAATTCCATATTTGTTGGCAAATCTTGTCTGCGTATCGCCGTTCGACTTTTTGGGCGCGGTGATGTCAAGCTGAAAGCTCTTCATCTCAAGCTCGACAGGAATGTCAAGCCCCTGCAGAGCTTTTTTCAGTCTCGCCTCGCCAATGTAGCAATACGGGCAAGCATAATCTGACCAATAAATGATTTTCATTCTTAAAACCTCCCTGCAAATTTAATAGAACACGTTCTATTTTTAATTTATAATATCGAACATGTTCTATAATGTCAAGCAAAAATAACATTAAGGGGTGGAAATTTTTTGACTCAAAAAAGCGGAAGACCGCGTAGAGATGAAAGTTATTCGGGAAGTCGACAAAAAATAATTGATGCGGCGGCCGAGCTTGTAGGAAGTGGGAGGGCATCGGATATTACGGTGAGAAGAGTTTGCGACATTGCCGATGTTTCAATCGGAACGTTTTATCATTATTTCAGTGATAAAGATAATTTGCTGATGTCGTTTGTGCGCGAGCCTTTTGCCTCTGCCGAGCTTGATACGCCTATACAGGACGTTTCCGGGCGGATCAGCGAGCTTTACATGCGTCTCATCAATAAATATACGGAGCTGGGGAAAAAATTCATGAAAGGTTTTTACACGACTGACAACGAGGCTTTATCGGCTTACATGTGCGAACGCCACGGAAAATTTTTGCAAAATACAGTCATGGCTCGCAGTGAACATGAACTTAACGAGGCATTGAACGCGGGCTTCATAAGGAGCGGCGCGAACATTCATGTAATTTGTCAGGATATTTGCACAATTGTGAAAGGCTGTGTATTTGAATGGTGCTTGAATGACACTAAGATAGACATTGAAGCGACACTCAGCAGAATTATAAAAAATTATCTGTCGGTCTACACCACAAATTAAAAACCTCCCGAAAAATTCGAGAGGGGAAATTCTTAGTTTATTCAAAGCTGGGAACAGCATGTCTTTCTTCGTCGCAAAACGTTACTTTCGCTTCGTCTGTTGCACTTGATGTGATAATCCGCTCCCCC
>JAFSJO010000071.1 GCA_017449415.1 Synergistaceae bacterium | reverse complement strand
TTCGTCGGCGTTCGGCGAGGGGCTTCGGGTGGTGTCGCTGTATCCCGGACACTCGGATAATATCGTCGCGATGGGCGGCGGGGAAATCTTGGTCGCGCTGTCTGAGAATGATGACGAGGATCTGTTGCCGGAGCTTCCGCGAGTCTCACCGAGAGCCGGAGCTGAAAAAATTTTGGCGTTGAAGCCCGACATTGTCGTAACACGGAGCTTCGCTGAACGTCTCAACCCGGCTTTGTATGATGTCCTCGCCCGCGCTGGCGTGAAAGTCCTCAGCCTCGATCCTCCGAAGTGGGACGAGTTCGATAGCTACCTCGAAACTTTGGGCGAAGCTCTTGGCCTCGATTACGGAGCTGCGATCTCGAAGCTACACTCCTCACTCCTCACCCCTAACCCCTCACCTTTACCCCTCACTGTCTTCATTGAGGCAACGTCGAAGGAGCTTCACACGTGTGCGCCTGACTCGTGGGCCGCGAACCTGATTGCCCTCGCCGGAGGTGTCAACGTCGCCAAGGACGCGAAGCCTCTCCGACCCGGAAGCTCGATAGCCGCGTGGGGAGTTGAGCGTGTGCTAAAATCTCTCGAAAATGAAAAGCTGGACATCTACATAATTCAGACAGGAGCAATGAACCGCGCAACCCTCGAAGACTTTTACGCCCGCGAATGGAGCAAGGCTCTGACCGGCGTGAGAGTTTACGAAGTCCCGGAGAGATATCTGAGTCGCCCTTCACTGTTGGGACTTGAGAGAGGCAAGCGCGAGCTGATGAAAATTTTTGGGAGTGTTGAAAGGTAATGCCGGGGAAATTACAGCCTGACGTATTGAGGCGAAATGTTTTGGACTTCACGGGAGCTTTGAGAGATGACTTGCTCGTCGGCGGTGGCATTGGCGAGGACGCGGCGTTGATAAAAGTTCCTGAAGGTATCTTGGTCGCAGCTTCCGATCCCGTAACGGGAGCTTCAAAGAACGCGGGAGCTTTGCTCGTTCACATAAACGCGAATGATCTTGCCTGCAAGGGAGCTGACCCGGCGTGGCTCGTTGTAACTCTGATAGTGCCGGACGCTATGGGCGTGTCGTTCATCTCGGACATCATGAGCGAGATCCACGAGACCTGCGCAAGCTTGAACATCGCGATCGCCGGAGGCCACACTGAGCTGACAGACAAGTACGACTCGCCGGTGATCTCCGGGACAATGTTAGGAATGACCCGCCACGAGTTGAGCGCGAAGAAAATTCGTGAGGGAGATTTGATCTTAGCGACCGGGCACGCGGGGCTCGAGGGCATGAGCATACTGGCCAATGATCGCGAGGACTTGCTGAAGGATATCCTCACGCCTGACGAGATCGCGACCGTCAAGAGCTGGGGCAATGATTTCTCTGTCGTGAAGCCCGCGAGGATATTGCGAGATTACGCGCGCTACATGCACGACCCGACCGAGGGCGGCATCAACGGAGCTTTGTACGAAGTCCAGCAGGGCGCAGGTCTTGGCCTCGAACTCTACGCTGATGAGATGCCCGTGTCGGAGCTGACGCTGAGAGCCGCGAGAGAACTGAGCTTCAATTACATGAACTTAATATCTTCGGGAATGTTGATCGCCGTCATTGAGCCGGGACTTGTCGATGAAGCTCGGACGAAGTTGCAAGCTGCGAACATTGGCTCGCGAGTTATCGGGAAGTTCACGAGCGACGAGAGGATTTCGCTTCCGACTAACGAAGAGCTGTGGGAGATATTGGCGAGGTAGGAATGAAAAGCAACAGAACGCTCTATCACGGCGGCAAAGAGATCGTGAAATTCCCGGAGATACGAATAGCAAAATACAACAAAGATTTCTATTTCGGATTTTACTGTACGAACTTCAAAGAGCAGGCCGAACGTTGGGCATCGAGATATGGAAGCGTCGGGGTTGTGAACGAATATTCTTACGAACCGTCCGAAAATCTTCGCGTGCTTGTCTTCCCTGACATGACTGAAGATTGGCTCGACTTTATAGTCTCGTGTAGGCTCGGAAACTCTCACGATTATGACATTGTCGAGGGGCCGATGGCGAACGATACGGTCTTCAACTATGTACAGAGCTTCGCTGACGGGGAGATTTCACGCGCGGCGTTCTGGGAGCTTGCGAAGTTCAAGCGGCCGACCCACCAGATAAGTTTTCACACTGCACGCGCTCTCGCGACATTGGAATTTTTACGCGCATACGAGGTTAAGGCATCATGACGGATAGCAATTTATTTTTTCTCTGCAGCCTCATCGAGTTCATCGGGCGGCGGCAGAAGCTGAAACGAAGCGACGTTGTCTCCTCGATGGGACTGAAGACTCTTCGACACATTTACGATTATGCTGATGTCCTTCACTGCGAGCCAATCGCGAAAGTAGCCGACGAATACATCGACATTTGCAAGCTCGGCACGAGCAATTTTGATAATGTGGCGGCTTGTCGCTACACAGTCCCGAGTTACTGGGACATCGGGAAAGTTTATTCGCGGCTCATTCAGGACATCGCGGAGCGAGACAGATACATCGAGACTCTCGGCGAAGTTTACGGCTCGTGGATCAGCGACAGCATTTCCAACTTCAATACGGATTTTTTCTATCAGCCGCACGACTACATACGGGAATGTTATCTCGAAGGCGAAGTGCTGTGACAAAATCCCTAATCCCTCATTGCTATAATAGGCGCGTTGAAAAGCAACACTAACGAAAGGAATGAATATTAAGTTGGCTGAAATTTTTGACAAGACTTGGCAGAGGACTTCACTGTGCGGCCTGTTCACCGAAGCCGACGCTGGCAAGGAAGTTCGCGCCAACGGCTGGGTCAGAGCAAGACGCGACTTAGGCGGAATAATTTTTATCGAGATTTGGGACTGGACCGGGCCGATCCAAGTCGTGTTCGATCCGTCGCTGCCGGAGACTTCCGAAGAGATCCACGAGCTTGCGGCGACATTGCGTAACGAATACTGCGTCGCTGTCAAAGGCAAGATGAGGATCAGACCCGAGGGCACCGAGAACCCCGAACTTAAGACCGGCAATATCGAGATCGTTGCGCGAGATTTCCTCGTCATGTCGAAGGCCAAGCCGCTCCCCTTTGAGGTCGGAGACGAGACCGACAATGTCGACGAGAATATCAGGCTCAAATATCGCTACCTCGACATGCGACGCGACAAGATGCAGAAGAACATGAGAACCCGCGCCAAGATCAACGAGTTCACGCGAAACTATCTCAGTGAACGAAACTTCGTTGAGCTTGAAACTCCAATGCTCACGAAAGCAACCCCCGAGGGCGCACGCGATTACCTTGTCCCGAGCCGCGTCAATCAGGGCTGCTTCTACGCACTCCCGCAGTCGCCTCAGCTCTTCAAACAGATCTTAATGATCAGCGGCTTCGATCGCTATTACCAGATCGCTCGATGCTTCAGAGATGAAGACCTCCGCGCCGACCGTCAGCCCGAGTTCACTCAGGTCGATATCGAGATGAGCTACATTGTCGAAGATGACATTATGGAACTCATTGAGGGCTACATGAAAGGACTGTTCAAACTTATTCGCGGGGTCGACATTCCCACACCGTTCATCAGAATGCCATATTGGGAGGCGATGGACAGATTCGGGAGCGACAAACCTGACTTGCGAGTCAAGCTGGAACTCTGCGACCTCGCGGACGCTTTCAGAAATTCCGGCTTCGAGCCTTTCAAGAAGATTTTGGAGGCTGGCGGAGTCGTTCGAGGGTTGAGGCTGCCCGGCGGAGCTTCCATGTCCCGCAAAGAAATTTTGGATCTCGAGAACCGCGCCATCAAGCTCGGAACGTCGGGGCTTGCGAACTTCCTCTACAAGGACGGCGGATTGAAAGGGCCGCTGATCAAGTTCCTGACCCCCGAGGAGGTCGTCAAAGTCCGCGAGCTTGGCAACATGCAGCCCGATGATGCTCTGTTCATTGTTGCTCACGCATCAAGGGGCAAGGCT
>JAFSJO010000070.1 GCA_017449415.1 Synergistaceae bacterium | reverse complement strand
GAAAGCGTTGATGGTCTTGTGTTCGGAGCCGTGATATCGAAAGACCTGCCGAATGTCCGGCCACAGCCCGATTATCGCAACGTAAGCTATGAAGATGACTGCTCGCAATATTCCCTCGATGATGTTGACGTGAAGCGGCTCGCTCGCGAGATGCCCGGCAAGCCACAGCGGCAACGCGATGAACAGACCTCCGACCGCCACGATCGCAATCAGGATCGCAAGCAGCATATCTTTGAATGTGAGCTGCTCCTCTTCCTCCTCGAGAGCGACTTCGGCGGACTTTGAAAGAGCTTTGAAGCCCACCGCCATCATCTCGCACATAACGACAACGCCGCGAATAAACGGAAAATTGTACGGCGCACGCTTGGTTCGCGAACTGTTCGCCCAGTTGTCCGTGAAGACCTCGCCCGACGGACGACGAACCGCGAGTCCCCAAAATTTTTGCCCTTTCATCAACACACCCTCGATTACAGCCTGACCGCCGACGGGAATTTTTTCGGGCTTGTCCGACGCTGAGGCGTTAAACAAACTCAACGCTATCATAAAAAGCATATTTAGTCTCTTAATCATGTTTATTTCTCACTCCTCACTCCTAACTCCTCATTCCTAACTCTCAACAGCTCCTCCATGTCCTTGTAAGGCTGACCGCAGAAGCGTGCCTCATGACACGAGCCGAATATGCACGATGGCCCGGCTTTCTCGAATAAGATCGGAGCTTTCTCGCGACACAACGCCAACATCTTACGCGCAAGCTCTTGAATCTCCCACTGAGCACGGCGGCACAGCCTCAATCCAAAGAAGTGATGAAGCTCGCGGGCGTTCATCGTCATCACGAGCCGGGTCGAATGGCCGTGAGGAAGTATAAATCTCGCGTCCTCTTTCGCGATCCCGAGCTTGATTAAATCCGCGTAAGCCTGCTGAGACCTTTCGACAGCCTCGTTAAAAATCTTCAACGCTTCGGGGTTGCTCTTGATGCTGTCGGGGACGATGACGGCTTCGGGGTCGCTGACCATCTTCACGTAACGCTGGCTCTGTTGGCTGAAGCTTGCGAGCCTGTGCCGAACGAGCTGATGCGACGCGACGCGGCTGAGACCATCAACAGCGAATGTGAAGCTGACATGTTCAAACGTCGACATGTGGCCGCTCTTGAACAGCTCGGCGATCAGTTTGCGCGACGGAGCTTCCTCTTCAACTTTCAACAACTCGCTTGCGGTTACGTCTCTGTAACAGATTTTTGCGGCGGCGGCTACGAGTGCGTCAGGCTCGGGAGTGTGAGCTAATAAGATTACATTCATCATCATAAGGATAAAAAAATTTCCCCTCTGATCGTGAGGGGGCGAAACTGAAAGCGAGAGTTAGGGATCAAAACTCCTCACTCCTAACTCCTCACTCCTAACTAAACGTCAGTCTTCTGTCCGTAGTTGATGCCCTGATATTTCTTCTGGAACTTCTCAAGGCGGCCGGCCTCAGTCAGAACTCTGCCCTTCTTGCCGGTGTAGAACGGGTGGCACGCGTAACACACGCCGACTCGGATCTCTTTGAGGGTCGAGCGCGTCATGAAAGTGTTCCCGCAAGCGCACGTAACTTTGCACTCCTGATAGGCGGGGTGAATGTCTTTCTTCATGGTTGAAAAATTTCCTTTCGCAATAGATTTAGTGTCTCAGTCCAAGACGCTCAATGAGTGAACGGTAGCGGTTGAAGTCCTTGTTCATGAGGTAGCGCAGAAGCCTCCGGCGTGAGCCGACCATCTTCAACAGACCGCGGCGCGAATGAAAATCTTTCTTGTGGATCTTCAAATGCTCAGTCAGCTCTCTGATCCTCTCCGTGAGAACCGCAACCTGAACCTCAGGGGAGCCCGTGTCATTCTCGTGAGTCTTGAACTCCGCGATGACTGCCTGTTTCTTTTCTTTCTGGATCATGGAAAATTCCTCCGTAAAAATTTTTTTTCACTTCAAAGCCAAGAGCGCGGCTGTCCAGTCCGCCGTAATCATAGCCCAGAGTGTAAGCTCGAATATATTATCACAAATCCCCAAAAAATTTTACGCTCCCGTCATGAGCCGGTACCCTCTCGGGCAATGCCGTAGCCTTCGCAAGCTCGTTCATGTCCGGGAATTTCTCGGCGAGCGCGGACTTGTTCTCCCATATTGATTTATTGAGCTCGTAGACCAGACTTTCTGGAAGATCCTTGCGTACCACGATGCACGTGTAATCTCCGACGGCCTTGACGGGCTTGGCTCCCTCGGGCAAAGCTTTGTATGTCCCCGGCTCGATCTCGAGCGTAACAGTCCCGTAAGCCTCCGAGAGCTTGTCCAAAGCCTCCTGACCGACCGACAGCAGAACGATGTCGATATTGTCCTCGATCGTCGAGATGATTGGCGCGGCCTTTCCAACCGAGAACGCGAAGCAGTCGAGATGATTATCGATGAGGAGGCTCGCTCCGCTCTCGTATGTCTCGTACTGAACTTGAAAAATTTTTTTGTAGTCGAGACCCCACGCCTTATCAAACAGAACTTTCACGACGAACTCGGAGCTTGTGCCCGGCCTGAGAGTTGCAAACCTGATGACGGGCTTGTTGGCTATGATGTCTTCGATGGATTGAATGTTGTTCTGTTCGGCGAAGTCTCTTCGCATTATGAAATATGTGTATTGCGTGTAAAGGTTGGACATTATGACGGCGTTGCTGACCTTTCGGCCTTTGAAGTCGGCTTCGCCTTTGAGAGCCGCGCCCAACAGCGACGTAACGGAAAATCCTAAGTCCCCTCGGCGTGCGTGAACGTTCAAGATGTTCGAGACACCTCCGCCAGCTATGTTCGAGGTCTGAGGCAGCCCGGCGGCTGACCATTGCTCGGCGAGAATGTTCCCGAGGATTGCCCAGTTCCCTCCGGCGGGGCCGGTCATGAAACGCAGACCCGGAGGCCAGCTTTCGGCACTCGACGCGACAGCGGACAACACGAGCATCAACAACGCAAAGATTACTTTCTTCATTAACTCCTCACTCCTAACTCCTAACTCCTCACTGAGATATAATTCTAGCATGAAGGAAAAAATTTCAGCCATTCTAAAAACTTTGCCGGAGCGTCCGGGCGTGTACCTGATGAGGGACGCGGAAGGAAAGATTATCTACGTCGGCAAGGCCATAAAGTTGAAGCGTCGGGTCTCGTCTTACTTTCGACACTCGCATCTCTCGCCGCGATTGAACAAACTCGTCTCTCTCATCGAAGACATCTCGATCATAAGGACGGAGACGGAGGCCGAGGCTTTGATCGTGGAGGCCAAGTTGATACGCCGCTACTCGCCGTTCTTTAACATAGAGTTGAAGATGAGCGACAAATATCCCTACATCAAGATTACTGACGAAGATTTCCCGCGCCTCGAAATCACGCGACACAAGCGCGAAGACGGAGCTGTCTATCTCGGGCCATTCGTCGACGCTGGCAACATACGCAACCTTATGAGGCTCGCCGAACGATATTTCCCGCTGAGGGTCTGCCGCTCTAAGATCACGCCCAACCCCGCCAAGCGTCCATGTGTTGAGTACAACCTCGGGCACTCGATGGGAGCCTGCGCCGCGTTGTGTTCAAAGTCCGAGTATCGTGAGAGGGTCGCGGATCTGATCCTGCTATTTGAGGGCAAGTCCGCCGAGCTTGTCGAACGTATCCGCGAACGAATGAACGTAGCCGCGCAAAATCTCGAGTTCGAGCAGGCCGCACGCTATCGCGACACGATACGGGCGATATTGAGGCTGTCGCGCCAAAGGATTTCTTCGGCTCTGCAGGAGGATCTCGACTCCGAGACGTGGGACGTGCTCAACCGTATTCAGAAGCTGTTGGGGCTGAAGACTCTCGCGTGGCGAATAGATGCGTTCGACATATCACACACTCACGGACATGACACATACGGCTGCTGCGTCGTCTTCGAGCAAGGGAGGCCAAGCCCGAACCTCTATAGACGCTTCAAAATTAAATCGCTGAATGACGGCGAGATAAACGACTTCCAATCCATCTACGAGACTGTGAAGCGGCGTTATGCGCATGTAATCGACAACTCGGAGCCTGCGCCTCAGCTCGCGTTGATCGACGGCGGCCCGATACAGCTTGAATATGCCGAGAGAGCTTTGAAAGATTTGGGCTTTGAGCTTCCGTTGATTGCGTTGGCGGAGCGTGAGGAGCTGATCTTTCTGCCCGGCCGTCCCGATGAACCTTTGAGGCTCGAACGCAGTGATCCGGCCTTGCAGCTCTTTCAGCGTCTTCGCGACGAGGTACACCGCTACGCGATCACGACACACAGAAACGCGCGAGCTAAACACATCAGACATTCGCGCCTCGATGAGATAGCCGGGATCGGACGCAAGAAAGCCACGGAGCTTCTCGTGAAGTTCGGTTCAACGAGCAAGATCGCCAAGCTGACCCCTGAGGAGCTTCAGACAGTGCCGGGCATCGGGCCGAAGTTCGCGAAGAAAATTCTCGAAGCATTGAAAGAAAGTTAGGAGTGAAGAGTTAGGAATGGAATGTAAAATAAAATTGTTTTGGGACAGCGACGCGGCTGTCTGGTCAGCGACTAGTGATGACTTGCCGGGACTTGCGTTGGAGTCAGGCTCCTTTGACGCGCTCGTCGAGCGTGTGAAATACATCATGCCGGAGCTTCTTGAAATCGAAAACATCAAAGTCGATTACTGCGATCTGAATTTCGTATCGGAAAGGCGCGACAGGGT
>JAFSJO010000069.1 GCA_017449415.1 Synergistaceae bacterium | reverse complement strand
GTGAAGACTTCGCTGACGTTCATATCCGCGTCGATCGTGAACAGTCCCCACTCGTCGTTATACTCGCCACTGAAATAAACTTTTCCGTCGATGTGCTTCATGGTCTCGACCTTAGTTATTCCGTCGCTCTGTTCGATGACGTTGCCCGACGTGTCGATCAGCGCTATCGAGTCCGTCTCTTGGCCGTTGTTGTAATCAGTGATAGTGATGAAGATGTTATCGCCGCTCACGACGATCTTGTCGACATCGTTAGCAACAATATCGCCCGCGCCGACAGTGCCATAAACGACCGAGCAGGTCTCGGGGTTGAACTCGAACACTCCCCAACCAGTTTCCGAACCACCATAAACGAAGATCGGGTGATCTTTGTATTCGTTCTCAGAGACTTTCGAGATCGTCTCGATGCTCTCGTCTTTGAGATCTCGGCTGACTAGCGGCGTGTCGAGGTTCGACGGATTGTAGACGTAAAACTCGCCTTTCTGCGTAACCACGAGCCTGCTCTCGCCCTTGTGCTTGAATGCCAGCAACCCGTAGCCGTCGAGATTTTGGCCGCCCTGACCCTCTCCTTGCTCTTCAAGGGTGGCAATTTTCTTTTCCGACGTTATCTCGAAACCATCCGACCCCACGGCGAGCGTGCAAAGATATACAGCGTTGTCGGCACTCTCGGTGATGTAAGCGAACGTTGCTGCGTTGGCGGTGGAAGTCAAGAGGAAGACTAACAGAACTATCACGGCGGACACGAACACCAGAGCTTGACTCTTGGCGACGCGACTGCGGAACGATGCGTAATTTTGCATGTGAACCAATCCTTTCTTTTACCTAAATTTGTCTCGATATTCTAGCATAAAAAATCAGGAGCCTCACGACTCCTGACCCCTTGCCCACTCGAATATCCCCAAGGCCGCCGCTACACTCGCATTCAACGAGCCGACCCCGCCGCCTTTGATGGGGATCTTCATGAGCATGTCGCAACCCTCCATCACGAGCCGCGATATCCCGGAGCCTTCAGCTCCCACGACCATAGCACAGCGAGCCGGCAAATCCTGCGACCATATCGAAGCCTCGGACTTCTCACTCAGACCCACGACCCAAAAATTTTTTTCTTTCAGAGCTTCGAGAGTTCGCGCGATGTTAGCGACCTGTACCAAAGGCAGCCGCAATGAAGCTCCCGCGCTTGTCTTGATGACAGTGTCGTTGGGGACAGCCGAACGCCGCTTCGCAATGATCACTCCCGACGCTCCGCCAGCTTCAGCCGAACGGATAATCGCGCCGAGGTTGTGAGGGTCTTCAATGTGATCGAGAATGACGAGCAGAGCCGGGGAGCTATCATCGAGAGTTTTCAGAAACTCATCTAGCTCGACGGGCTTGGCCTGAACGAGTTCGCACACGACACCTTGATGACGTTCGCCGTTTGAAAGTTTGTCGAGGATTTCGGGCGCGACGATCTCATAAGCTACCCCGGAGTCTTTCGCGACCTGCATGACTTCATCAAGAAAAGGCGGCCTCACGTTGCTCGCGATTAATAAACGTGAACAGCGTGAGGGAGTTTTCGTCAGCAGATCGAGAACAGGCTTGCGACCGCGACAGGTGGACAGTGAGGAGTGAGGGGTGAGGAGTGAGGAGTGATTATTCAACTCGTCAGCAACATGTGATTTTTGTCTTTTCATTCCTAACTCCTACCTCCTAACTCCTAACTGAAACTAATTCCTAATTTGCTTTTTTCTGCGTGAGCGTTGCCCAGTCGAGATTGTCCCAATCAGGCTCGGCGGGTGCGTTGGCGTTGTCGGCCCAATAGAAGCCCAAGTTTGTCATGATGTTCGTCCACTCTGAAGAGTGCGCTCCGACATACTCGGCGTAGGTCATCTCGGTGCCGGGTACTCTGGTCAGTGAGCAATTTTTGAGGGCGTAGATCGGCGGCACTGAGTCAACCGCGTCAGAGTTGCAAGGATATGAGTCGAACTCCTCCGACCACGCACGCTGGATCTCGGCACTCCCGAACCACTCCGCGAACTTCTTGACCGTCTCAGTCTGCTCGGGCGTTCTGTTCTTGTTGTCAAGCACTCCGATGTATTCGGCGATGTAATATGTCCCGTCGTCGATGTCAACAAGTGCCCAGTTCTCCGGCTCAACTGTGCCCTTCAACGGGGTCTTCGATGACTGAGCCGCCGCGTCAATGTTGCCGTACAGTGATGACGAGTAGAACGTGCTGACCTGAACGTCGCCGCGGTTGAGAGCGTCGAAGCCGTAGCTGTCGCCCGTGAACAGTCCGTTGGCGCAATACTTCCACAACGTCTTCCAGCCCTCAGTCGAGATGCCGCCGGCCGGTGAGCTTGGGTCGGTGAACGAGTAGAGCATAGCGTTGTTGATGTTCATGTTGGTGGTGCCTCCGACGCGCCCCTGACGATACCATTTATAGCCGCAGTTCACGAGGTCGGCCCAATGCTTGAAGTGAAGTTCTTTGCCATTCGTCCCGAGTTCGTCCTTGCGGTAGAGCATGAGAATATTCTGAATGACGATGCCGTAAGCCTTGCCGGGATACTTGTACTCGCCGACCTTGTCAGCCCACGAGGGTGTCCAGTCAAGCACGGAAATATTCTCGTAGCCGCCATTGACGAGCTGAGACCAGCGAACTTCGTTAAGCCCGAAGATTACATCGCCGTCTTTGTTTTCGTTGGCGAGCTGGATCGCGCTCGTGTCGCCTTTGTAGACCGTCGAGTCGTCCATGCTGATCTCGAAGCCCGCAGCCTTAGCTTCATTCTTGAGCCACGTAACGCGCTCGCTTGAGTTTGAGTTCGAGTAGATTCGGATCACGTAGTCAGCCGCGAAAGCGTTCACCGCAAATGCAAAGAGCAACGCAACAGAGAGAACAGCCGCAAAAATTTTTTTCATTGAAATAACCTCCTGAAATTAAATTGGATAGCTAAATTATATCTCAGTTCAATTCCTTTCGGGGAAGAGCCCGAACTTCGACAGACCTGCGCGCCCCTGTTCGAGCCGTGATAGCGCAAGCGGCATCAGCTCCACCAGAATATAATTATCATGCAGACGAATGGCTCCGACCTCGCTGCGTTCGACTTTCAGCGACGTACACAGCGCGTTGAGAACCTGTCCGACGTTCTTGTTGCCCTGATTGCTCGTGAACTTCTTGAATGAACCTTTGGGCTTTGAAACTTTCTTGGCCTTGGCTTTCGCTTTCTTAACTCCAAGCTCCTCGCCTCTGACCGTGGGACGCTTTCGGAAGTTTCGCCGTTCCGTCTCGCGAGCCAACTCCCTATCCAAGCTGTAGCCTTTGTTGCGCGCTCCCAGCACTGATAGAAGCCTCGCTATGATGACTTTAGGCTCTGCGCGTGTCATGAGATCGTTGGCCCACTTCACGCACTCGCCATATTCAGCATCGACCGGCGCGGCGAAGATGTCTTGTTCAGCCTGCGCTCTCCATGCGTCGCGGATCTTTTCGATGTTCGGAATGTCGAGCCACTCCGTTCTGATCTGAGTCCCTCGCAGCATGTCGCGAAACCTCCCGACCTCCGGCGGCGACAGCAACACGATATTCACGCCCTCATGACCGGCTCGGCCTGTTCGTCCGCTTCGATGTATGAAAGTCTCGCGATCGTCAGGAAGTCCGAGCTGTATCACGTGGCTAACGCCCTCAATGTCAAGCCCACGAGCCGCGACATTCGTAGCAACGAGGCAGGGCACAGATCCAGACTTGAACGAAGCTAAGACGGCGTTACGCTCGCCCTGAGTCATGTCGCCTTGGAGAGCTGCCGCGCTGAAGCCGTGATCTTGAAGACGCTGAGCGATCTCGATTGATTCCATCTTCGTATGACAGAATACGAGACTGCGCGACGGGTGCTCCCACAGCAGAATATCAACTAAGCCCTCGAACCTCTTCTGCGATGGTATCCTGTAGACTCTGTGGAGGATATCCTCATGCTGTGATGCTTCATCATCAATCGAAAGGATCGAAGGCTCATCGAGGTATCGACCCGCAAGCTCTTTGACCTCATCGGGCATCGTCGCAGAGAAGAGCCACCGCCGACCTTTGGGGATAGCGTTGAGAATGTCTTCAAGCTCCTCGCGAAATCCCATATCCAGCATCAGATCGCCTTCATCGAGCACGACGCTTTCGATCTCATCAGTTGCTAATGAGCCTCGCTGAATGTGATCGCGAACGCGCCCGGGAGTTCCTGCTATGATCGCCGCGCCATGCTTCAACGTCCTGAGCTGCGGATAGATATCCATGCCTCCGACCAATGAAGCGACAGACACGCGCAAAAATTTTCCGAGAAATTCTGCTTCGTCGGCTGTCTGTTGAGCAAGCTCGCGAGTTGGAGCAAGCACCAAGACTTTTGGCTCTCGTTCGCCGATCTTCATCTCCTGCAACAGAGGCAATAGAAACGCCAGCGTCTTTCCCGACCCCGTGCGAGCCCTGACGATCAGATCGCTGTTCCAATCGCCCGAGAGTACTCTGTCCTGAACTTCCATCGGCACATCGAAGCCGTGTTGTTCAATGGCGGATAACAATTCTTTTCGCAGTCCGTAAGAATAAAAATCATTCATGAAAAATTTTATGTCTCCTAAAGTTTTTGTGTTATAATACCACTGAACAGTGTTTTACTTTTTAGTAGTGCGACATCAACCCAGAACTCCCTAGCTATTGACGAGGCGGGGAGAATTTTTTGTGTTAAAATACGGGTGCCCCGGATCGTCAAACGGGGACTCTCGAAAGAGAGGAGGTGGTGTCGCATGAAAAAAGGCAAAACACTGTTTAGTCTGTTCATTAGGCTTCGTCGTCTGCGTATTTATGTGTGGATCCGTCGCCTGTAACAGGCGGCATAGAGGGCTTCAAGCCCTCTTTTGTTCTTTTAATATTCAAACACCATTCTAGTTATTTTGCCATCTTCAAAGATAAATCTTACTCCTGTCTCGACATCGAGCCTGTAGTCGAGCATGTCTTCATCATCGACTTCAGGATCATCGAGTATCGACTCAACCTTATCGCGATCATCGCCGATTGAAATCTCGCCGAACATCGTCCCCTGCCGCGTCGCATCTATGAACGTCAGATAATCATCGGTGTAGCGCGTCTTGACCTTCGGGCCGTCGTAAAATTCTGCTCTGTCGCGAGTGATGCCGAAGTTCTGCAATATATCGACCATGAGCGCGTATGTCTTGCTCCGCTGAATCTTTTCGCTGAAGACCGGCACGATGTACTTGCCAAAGACATAAGCAGGCCGATCGCCGCGAGGGTCTTCGATCTCGTACCATGTATCGCCGCCGACTGATGTCCGCCCCAAGACGATCACTCTATCGGGCGTGTTGAGCCGTCCAAGGATTTCGGACTCCGTGTCGGGATCTTCGCGATAACGAACGTAAGTCCCAGTACATACGCCAATCGCCGGGAATTTCACAAACCTTTCAGCGGCGCATGACGGAGTGACACAAATCAGCAACATCACAAGAGTTACAAAAATTTTTCGCATAAAGATATCTCTCCTTTGACTAAATTTTACCAATGTGCTACAATGTCCCCGGCAGTTCTCTAACAGTAAGGGAGACTGCCTCTTTTCAACTACATTTGCAACTACAAAAACTTCAAAATTTTTCAGACTTCGCAACATTCTACGCGTCAAGCTCGAAAAATAAAAAAATGATTCGCAGCTCACTCGCTCAGGACGAACCTGTAACCCCCCGTGCCATATTCAAGACACTTCTTGACGCGGCTGATCGTTGCAGTGCTCGCGCCGGTTTCGTTCACGACCTCGGGATATTTTTTAGATTGGCTCAACAATCTCGCAACTTCAAGACGCTGAGCCATCGATTTGATCTCCCCGATCGTCGCTAAATCTTCGAGAAAATCATAAACTTCGCCGATATCCTTCAACTTCAAGAATGCTCGGCACAAATTATCCGTCTGTTCATCGCGCCATTTGGGGTCAGGCATCTTTTACATCGTCCGCTCCCTTTTTGTCTTCGATGATGTGAATGTCGCGCTGAGGATACGGAATGTTGATCCCCTCGCGGGCAAACACAGCCATGATGTGGTGGCGCATGTCGCTGGAAATTTTCAACGCAGACGAAGCGTTTACGTCAAACCAGTAATAAACCTCAAAATCAAGCGAGTTATCTCCGAAGTCTCTGAATATCACGAAAGGCGCAGGATTTTTCAGGACTTGCGAGTGATCTTTCACGACCTCCAACAAAATTTTCTCAATTTCGCGTGAATTGCAGTCATAGGAGACACCGACTTTCAGCACTTCTCGTTTCCTAGGATCCGATTTCGTCCAGTTTGTAACGTTGTTTTCAAGGAAATATCTGTTGGGCAGTATGACATCAACGCCATCAAAAGTTTTTATCGTCGTTGAGCGTGAGCCAATATCAGTAACAGTTCCTTGCGTTCCCATTACGTCAACGACATCTTTCACTTTGAAAGGACGCGAGAAAATAACGATGAAACCGCTGATGAGGTTGTTGAAGATGTTCTGCATTCCAAAGCCCATGCCGACCGCAAAGGCACCGCCCATGAACGCGAACGCCGTCAAAGGAATTTTCACGATATTCAAGGCAATCAAGGCAAATGCGACCCATAATATATAGAATGAAATTCGCTGAACTCCGTTGGCCGCCGTTACGCTGGCTTTGAAACGGTTTATCATTCTTCGCTTGATCCAGTTGCTGCCCAGCGAACTCAAAAAGAAGCTCGACAGGAACACGGCAATCGCGATTATTAACTTGCTTATGGTAACTGAATAGCCCTCGCCCTGCCAAAGCTCCGTATTCAGGAAAGCCATCACCGTCTCTTTGCTGAACGAGCTGACTTTCTCGGCGAGCCTGACCGCGCTGAGATTATCGTTAGCTTCGTTGTAGAGCCTCTGCTGTAGAAAAGCGGCGTTAGGGATCAAAGACTCGTACCTGTTGAAAACGTCGGCAATAATTTTTTCGTAGTTTTCGACGGCCTGCAGAATAGTTTGCTGGATATTCACGGAGAGTCCCTCCGCTGCGGCTTGCGAATGAAGCGTTTCGATCTGCAGCAAAATAGAATTTCCGAGCGTCCTGATGCTTTCGAGCTGCGTTTGAAGTTCGTTTATTCGTGCCTGAGCTGAATCTCTTAATTTCCAGATTTCTTCGCCGGAAGCCTCATCGTTAAACAGCTTGAATCTGTCGCGCCAGACCTGTTGAGCTTCACGATTCAATTCGATTTCATCGCCAATAAGAGAAACCATGTTCTCCCAATATCTCACCCTCGCGCTGCGTGCCATGTAATTCGCGGAAGCATTTGTCAATACGCTTACATCAGCCGAACCAAGCGCAGCCCTTGCACGTACCAATGAGGCATTTGCCGAGTCGAGAGCCTTTCTCGAGGTCGTCAATTCGTTTGTAAGCTCCGTTACTCTTGCTTGAATTTTTTCGAGGTTTACATCAAGGACTTCACGCGGGAAAATTAATTTATCCTGCATTTCCGAGAGTTTCCGTCGGAGTCTGTGAATGAGTGAGACGTTAGCGTCGAAAGCTTTTCGCTGTGCCTGAACCTGCAGACGAGACAAAGCTACGTTCAGTTTCGCAAGCTCGAGCCTCAGTATGTGAGTGCGCGGAAGTTCGAGGGCTTCTCCGCCGTCTTCGGCCTCTTTGAGTTTCTTCTGAAGCTCGGTTACTTCACTCAATTCTAATTTCAACCTGTCCATCTTTGACTTGAGATAAAAAAGTTGAACATCAATGCCACGTGAAACTTTTCTGATTTCTTTTCTCACTCCGTCGCTGTCGTTGATATCGGGCGAGGCAATATTTTCAAGCGATGACGCATCAATTTCTTCGTCGTTGCTGTTCGATATCTGAAGGAGGAGAGAATCATATGCAACGTAAGCCACTCTCAACTGCGAAAGAACTTGCGTGTGTGTCTCGCGCTGTTCGTCGGTGTAGCCCCATGCCGCCATATCCTCCGAAGATTTTTCGGTTAATATTGCAAGCTCTGCTATTCGATTTCCAACGTCGGAGCTTGAAAGCTTCATGTCTGTGAGCGCAGTTTCGATAGATTTTCTCAGATGTGCTAAATCTGCGCTGATCTCGTTCTGTGTTCGGACAATGTAGTCGGCCGCAAGCTCCTGACTCTCCGCACCGAACAGAGCCGACGGGATCGTGATAAGGAAGAGCAAGGTGAAGATGAAAATTTTCTTTGACACGTGAAATCCTCCAAAAAATATTTTGCTTAGATTATATAATAATACCCAATCAACATTGTCCAACATAATTTTCATTAAGGAGGAAGACGCAATGAAGAGACGCGTATTTCTAATCGTATCAGTAATCGCGATGGCGGTCATCATGTTCAACACGTCGCAGGCCAAAGACACTTCGATCACGGGCAAGGCTACGGCGGACGGGTTCGGAGGAGCTGACGCTATCACCGTAACGATCACGATCGACGAGGGCAAGATCGTTGACGCTAAGGCTGAGGGGCCAAAGGAGACTGAGGGGATCGGAGCTGTGGCGGTCGTGAAGCTGCCGGCTGAGATGGTCGAGAAGAACGCCATCAACGTTGACGCAATGACGGGCGCAACGATAAGCTCGACGGGAATTTTGAAAGCCGCCGAAGCCGCTCTTGTAGCCGCCGGAGTCAACCCCGAGGACTTCAAGATTAAGGCTCCTGCCGCAGCTGTCGCTGAAGAGAAAGTTTTTGAGGCCGACATAGCTATCATTGGCGCGGGCGGTGCCGGTATGGTGGCCGCGATCACAGCAGCTGATGCCGGTAAGAAAGTTGTTCTCATTGAGAAGCAGGCCATGGTCGGAGGCAACTCCGTGAGGTCAACGGGAGGCATGAACGCCGCTCACACGCCGGAGCAGGACAACAACAAGTTCGGCGAGTCCGCAGGTGTCGAGAAGACTCTCAAAGCCGCAGAGAAGTTCGCGGATAACAAGTTCGTCGCTGACTTGGCCAAGAAAGTCAAGGCTCAGTACGACGCTTGGAACGCTGACCCGAAAGGTTACTTTGACTCGGTCGAGCTTATGGAGCTTGATACGATCATAGGAGGCCATGGCATCAACGAGCCTGCGCTCGTCAAAGCTCTGTGCGAGAACACGGCGGACGCGATCGAGTGGCTGAAGACCGTCAATATAGATTTAAGTTCGGTCGGAGCTTTCGGCGGTGCGTCAGTCAAACGTATTCACAGACCCGTCGACGAGAATAAGAAAGTCGTATCTGTCGGCGCGTACATGATCCCGAGGCTCGAGGCAGCTTGCAAGGAACGCGCTAACATCACTCTGCTCACTGAGACGATGGCCAAATCCCTCATGACTGACGAAGCCGGGAAGATCTGCGGCGTTGAAGCTGAGAGCAAGGGCAACAAGGTTACGATTAAATCCAAGTCCGTCATACTCGCAACGGGAGGCTTCGGCGCGAATTTGAAGATGGTCGCGATCCTCGAACCGTCGCTCAACGGCTTCATGACCACCAACGCCCCCGGAGCTACAGGCGAGGGCATCGTTATGGCTCAGGAACTTGGCGCGGCTGTCGTCGACATGAAACAGATCCAGATCCACCCGACAGTCCAGTTCGATACGTCAGCTCTCATTACGGAGGGACTTCGCGGAGATGGAGCTATCCTCGTGAACACGGAGGGCAAACGCTTCATTGATGAAGTCCTCGCTCGCGACGTTGTCTCGAAAGCCGAGATCGACCAGCCGAACTCGTTCGCTTGGCTCGTAATAGATCAGAAGATGGCCGACGACTCTTCCGTCATCAAGGGTTACATCTCCAAGGGCTACACGTTCAAAGGCGACACGTACGAGGAACTCGCGGCGGCGATTAATGTCCCGGCTGACGCGTTCGCCAAGACCATGAACACATGGAACGGATACGTTAAAGAGAAGAGCGACCCCGAGTTTGGACGTACGAGCTTCGCTTTCCCGCTTGAAAAGGCTCCGTTCTACGCAATCAAGGTAACCCCCGGTATTCACCACACAATGGGAGGTTTGAAGATCGACACGGCGGCGAGAGTTCTCAGGGGCAACGGCGAGATCATTCCGGGACTTTACGCGGCTGGCGAAGTTACCGGCGGAGTTCACGGAGGCAACAGGCTCGGCGGGACAGCTGTAGCTGACTTCGTTGTGTTCGGACGGATCGCAGGACAGTCGGCTTCGGGCATCATCAAGACGAAGACATCAGTTACAGGCACTGCCACAGCTGACGGCTTCGGAGGAGCTGACGCGATCACCGTAACCGTTACCGTCGATGACGGCAAGATCATCAACGTGAACGCTGAGGGGCCGAAAGAGACTCAGGGCATTGGATCTGTCGCGCTTGAGAAACTCCCGGCCGAGATGGTCGAGAAGAACACAATAAAGGTCGACGCTATGACGGGAGCTTCGTTAAGCTCTGCGGGTATCTTGAAGGCCGCTGAAGCCGCACTCGTCAATGCGGGACTTAACCCCGAGGACTTCAAACGCGAGGTCGTTGACGCTAACGCCGGCGAGGAAAAAATCTTCGAGACCGACATCGCCATAATCGGAGCTGGCGGAGCTGGAATGATCGCTGCTATCACGGCCGCTGACGCGGGGAAGAAAGTCATCATCGTCGAGAAGCAGGCCATGGTCGGAGGAAACTCCGTCAGAGCTACGGGCGGAATGAACGCGGCTCACACGCCTGAACAGTCCGGCAACAAATTCAACGAGGCCGCCGGGGTCGAGAAGACATTGAAGACCGCCGCAGACAAGTGGGCTGATCACAAAGTCATCTCCGAGCTTGCCGCGAAAGTCAAAGAGCAGTACGAGGCATGGAAAGCTGACGGCTCGAAAGGTTACTTCGACTCGGCGGAGCTTATGCAGCTCGACACGATCATAGGCGGACACGGCATCAATGACCCCGTACTCATCAAAGCTCTTTGCGAGAACAGCGCGGAAGCTGTCGCGTGGCTGAAGACGGTTGATATTGACCTTAGCTCTGTCGGAGCCGCCGGGGGCGCGAGTGTCAAGCGTATTCACAGACCTGTCGACGAGAACAAAAAAGTTTTGTCCGTTGGCGCTCACATGATCCCGAGGCTCGAAGCGGCCTGCAAAGCTCGCCCGAACATCACGCTGATGACCGAGACGATGGCCAAGGCGATCCTGACCGACGATAAAGGCGCGGTGTGCGGTGTCGAGGCTGAGAGCAAAGGCAGCAAAGTAACGATTAAGTCGCGAGCTGTCGTGATTGCCGCAGGAGGCTTCGGAGCTAACCTGAAAATGGTCGCGGAGCTTAACCCGGCTCTCGAAGGTTTCATGACCACCAACGCACCGGGAGCCATGGGCGAAGGCATCGTGATGGCTCAGAAGATCGGCGCGGGAGTTGTTGACATGGATCAGATCCAAATTCACCCGACCGTGCAGTTCGACTCTTCCAACCTGATCACTGAGGGTCTTCGTGGCGATGGAGCTATCCTCGTCAACATTGAGGGCAAGAGGTTCATTGATGAGGTGCTGACCCGCGACGTAGTTTCCAAGGCCGAGATAGCTCAACCGAAGTCGTTCGCGTGGCTCGTGATTGATCAAAAGATGGTTGACGAGTCCTCCGTCATTAAAGGCTACATAGCGAAAGGCTACACGTTCAAGGGCGAGACATATGAAGACCTCGCGAAAGAGATCGACGTTCCCGCCGACGTATTCGCCAACACCGTCAAGACATGGAACGGATACGTCAAGGATCGCAACGACCCGGATTTCGGACGCACGAGCTTCATTGAGCCGCTGGATACTGCGCCATTCTACGCGATCAAGGTTACGCCGGGGATCCATCACACGATGGGCGGCTTGAAGATTGACGCGACGGCTCACGTACTCAAAGACAACGGCGAAGCTATCCCGGGACTGTTCGCGGCCGGTGAGGTTACGGGAGGCGTACATGGCGGCAACAGACTTGGCGGAACTGCTGTAGCTGATTTTGTCGTGTATGGAAGAATTGCCGGAAAGAGCGCGGCGGAGTTTTAATCAGTGAGGAGTTAGGAGGTAGGAGGTAGGAGTTGCGGCTTCCTAGCTCCTAATCGCCCTCGCGGCTTCACGAGTCTTCTGCAGGATTTCTTCCTTATCGAGCGTCGGATACTCGCCATTCTTATACAGCCACTTGCCGTTAATCATCGTGCCTTCGATGTCAGCCGAGCTGCCCGCGTACACGAGGTACTGAGCCAAATTCTCTTCGTTCACTCCGATATAGTGCGGCCTGTCGAGGTTCACAAGCACAAGATCAGCCACCCAACCTTCATTCAACATTCCTTTCTGAGAAAATCCGAAAGCTTTCGCGCCCTCGTAAGTTGCCATTCGCAACGCCTCGACCGCCGAGACACACAGCGGGTCTTTGTTCACGCCCTTGTGAAGCAGTGCCGCGAGCCGCATCTCCTCCCATATGTCGAGCCTGTTGTTGCTCGAAGCTCCGTCAGTTCCGAGAGCTACCGAAGTGTCCTTGTCGAGCCACGAGGCCAGAGGCATAACGCCGCTCCCGAGCTTCAAGTTGCTTGATGGATTGTGAACGAGCGTGAAATTCTCCGGCAGGTCGATATTCGGGTCGAGCCACACCGCGTGAGCCAACACGACATAAGGAGCTTCGAGAAGCCCGGACTCTTTCAGATACTCAGCGTCGCTCATTCCGAGATTGCTCTTCTCGCCCTCGGTCTCCATGAAATGAAAATGAACTCCAAGCCCGTGAGACTTCGCCGACTCGCTGATGATCTTCATCGAGTCCAGCGGCACCGTATACGGAGCATGAGGGCCAAGCTGCACCGTGATGAGACCCTCGCGCCCGTGAAATTTCTCAGCGAGTTCGAGATTATTCTGGAGGGATCGTCCGATCTTGCCCGGCTCGCCCGCCGTGATCCCGCGACACAGAGCCGCTCTCATGCCCGCGCCTAACGCAGCCTCGGCCACGCGCTCCATCTCGAAATACATGTCAGCGAAGCAGGTCGTTCCGGTCGCAAGCATTTCGAGCATTGCCGACAGCGTCCCCCAGTAAATATATTCGGGAGTGAGCTTCGCCTCGACCGGCCAGATTTTATTTTCCAGCCACTCCATTAGGGGAGCTTCCTCGCCAAGCCCCCGCAACAAAGTCATCGCAGCGTGCGTGTGAGCGTTGACGAAGCCGGGGATCACAGCCATCTTGCCATGGCCGGAAATAATTTTGTCAGCCGTCGGAGGAGTTTTATCAGCGTCGATAATCTCGGCTATGCGTCCTTTCGACACGAGCATATGAACACGCCGAGCCTTGTCTCGCGATCCGTCCGTCATCAAAACATCTTTGAATAAAGTTGCCATGTTGTCTCCTCAATATGAATTTTTGTTCATTGTAGCATGATGATAGGATAGTGAGGAGTTAGGGGTGAGGAGTGAGGAGTGAAGATACAGTAGCTTATTCCTGCCAGCTCTTCATGTATTCGACTTGCTCGTCGGTCATCGTGTCGATTGCGATACCAAGAGCCGCGAGCTTTGACTCCATTACAGCTCTGTCAGTCTCCGCGGGCACGGGGTGCAGCCCAATCGCGAGCTTGTGTGTGTAGACATGCAGCGCACTTTCAAGCTGCAGCGAGAAGCTCAAATCCATGATCTCGATCGGGTGTCCATCGGCGCATGCGAGGTTCGTTAATCTTCCTTCGCCAAGCAAGCTGATCCGCCGCCCGTCTTTCATCACGTAGGTGTCTATGTTGTCGCGCAGCTTCTCGACATGATCCGCGAGTTCAGCTAAGTCGGGTTTGCTGATCTCAACGTCGAAGTGCCCCGCGTTGCCGAGAACAACTCCGTTCTTCATCTTCTCGATATGCTCGCGCCGTATCACGTGAATGTTGCCCGTGAAGGTCAGGAAGATATCGCCGATCTTGGCGGCCTCGTCCATGCTCATGACTCTGAAGCCGTCCATCAGAGCTTCGCAAGCCTTGTGAGGGTCGACCTCCGTCACGACAACGTGCGCTCCGATCCCCGCAGCCCTCATAGCCGCGCCGCGTCCGCACCAGCCATATCCCGCAATTACAACAGTCTTGCCCGCCACGATCATGTTAGTGGTGCGAATGAAGCCGTCCCAGACGGATTGCCCGGTGCCGTAGCGGTTATCGAATAAATATTTGCTCAACGCGTCATTGACATCAATGATCGGGAACTTCAAAACGCCCTGAGAGTTCATTGCTTTGAGCCTCTTCACTCCGCTTGTGGTCTCCTCGGAGCCGCCGAGAATGTTCGGGATCAGCTCCGGCATCTCCTTATGAACAGTCGCGACCAGATCCGCGCCGTCGTCGATGATAACGTTGGGCTTGTATCTCAGAACCTTGCGAGCGTAATCGAAATATTCGTCGGTCGTCATGCCTCGGTGGCTGTAGACGTGTACACCGTTGGTTGCGAGAGCCGCGCAGACATCGTCCTGAGTTGAGAGCGGATTGCTTCCACATGCCGCGACCGTCGCCCCGAGCTTCGTGAGCGTGATTAACAAGTTTGCCGTCTTGGCCTCGAGATGGAGACACGCCGCTATCGTCGCGCCTTTGAAAGGTTTCGTGTCTTTGTACTTATTGAAGAGGAACTGCAACGAGGGCATATACTGCCACGCCCAATCAATTTTCTTCTGACCGCGTTCGGCCAGCGTGATATCTTTAACTTCAAAGTCCGTCATCAAAAATTCTTACCTCCTTGCTTATGTTAATGAAAGTATAGCAAAGTCAGCTCAAAGCAATCGTGAACGTGCTGCCCTCGCCCTTGACGCTCTTGGCCGTTATTGTCCCGTTGTGAGCTTCGACTGCCGCCTTGACAATCGCAAGCCCGACACCGCTCCCACCCGTAACTCTTGCGCGAGACTCGTCAGCCCGATAGAACCTCTCGAAGATGTTCGGCAAATCTTTTTCGGAGATCCCGATGCCCGTGTCGCTGACCTCGATGAAAATTTTTCTGTCCTTTGAAAATAATTTCGCTTTGACCTCGCCGCCCTCGTTCGTGTAGCGCAGAGCGTTCGACAGCAGATTATCAATGACATGTCGGAACTGGTTACGGTCGATCTCGCACGAGAGACCGCTCTCAAGCTCGGCTGAAAATTTTATGCCGGCTTTCTCAAACACGGGCTTGAATGACTCAATGACAGGCTCCAAAAAATTTTTCATGTCCGTAGGCTCCGTATGAATTTCAAGGGCTTCACCTTCGAGCCGCGTCAGAGCTTCGACGTTCTCGATCAGACCTCCGAGCCTCTTCATCTCGTCGAGACACACGGACAGCCTCTCCGGGGTCGGCTCCAAAATTCCGTCCGAGATTGCTTCGATCTGAGTCATCACGACGGTCAGCGGGGTGCGAAGCTCGTGAGCAACATCTACCATCAGACGACGGCGAAGTTTCTCCTGACCTGACAACGACCGCGCGAGGTTCTCAACTCCTTTCGTAAGGTCGTCAAGCTCCCTTATTCCGACTGATGAAATTTTTTCGGAGATGTCGTAGTCGCCTCGTGAGATTTTTTGCGTGCGTTCGATGACCTTAATGACCGGGCGGCTCAACTTCCCCGCGACGAGGTAGCCAACGCCGCAGGCGAACAGGATCATAATGAAAGCTCCGGCCAACGTGTAGCGTGTCAGATAGGTTATGAATGACACCTCATAGCGTCCTGTCGGGAGCTTGCGCTCAATTTCGAGCCGTCCGATGTTCTTGCCGCGTCCGAGCTTCAGTGTCAGGTGTTCGCTCTCCGACTCGTCGAAGAAGTTACCGCTCTCGCTGTTGCGTCCCCTGTGAGCCATTTGAAGAGGCTTCAGCGTGAAGATCTCCCGGCCGTTGCTGTCGAGCAAGCTGATGACCATTCCTCCCCATTGAGGAGCCGGGCGCAGAACGTCCATGACCCTTCGACGCTTCCATGTGCCGCCCTCCTCTTCGTAAAGCTCCGCGAGAGAGTCGCCAAGGTTTTCGAGGTCGGCTTGTCTTCGTTGGATTTGGTAGTTGCGGAACGCGTTGACGCTGAAGTGAACTCCGAGTGCCGGAACGACGATGCCGCTCAACACCGCCAACAGGACATAGAGCGCGAGAAAGTGCCGACGAAGCGATTTACTTTTCATCGTCGAACCTGTAGCCGAAGCCGTAAATCGTTTTGATCCAGCCGTTCTCGTGTCCCGGTTCAGCGAGCTTCTTTCGGAGGGTCTTGACGTAAGTGTCGATGGTGCGGTCGAAGCCCTCGTAATCGTCTCCGAGAGCCGTGCGAATGATCTCCTCTCTTGACCATGTCCGTATAGGTCGCGACACGAGCGTCGAGAAGATCAGAAACTCGCTCTTCGTTACAGGGATCGGCGTTCCGTCCTTGCGTATCTCAACGCGCTCCGGGTCTATCTCGATCCTGCCGCCAGCGTACGCGCCCGAGGCTATGTTGTCTCGAGTCTCCCTGAGCCTCAGCTGAGCACGGACACGCGCCATCAACACGCGAGGGCTGAAAGGTTTGGAGACGTAATCATTCGCGCCGGTGTCAAGCCCGTACACGACATCGGACTCGCTGGACTTGGCCGTGAGCATGATAATAGGGACGGAGGATTTCTCGCGGATCCGTCGACAGACCTCCTCGCCGTTCAGCTTTGGGAGCATCAAGTCCAAGATGATTAAATCGATCTCATCGCGCTCAAAGATTTCCAGAGCTTCAAGCCCGTCCGCCGCCGTTACAGTCTCGTAACCCTCGCGCCTTGCGTAAGCACTGACGACCTCGGCTATGGAGGCTTCGTCCTCAACGATCAAAATCTTCATGCAAAAAAATTTTCCTTTCACAAGAATTTCATTTTTATTTCATTTTGAGTTCACATTCTGCTGTTATTCTATCAGCGTTGAAACAAGGAGGTCGAACGAAATGAAGAGAACGAAGAAAGGAAACAAGAAACTGGCAACAGCGTTAACGGTCATAATCGCAGGAAGCGTTTTGTACGGAGCATCACCCGCCAAGGCCGAAGTGGGATTTGGGATTGAAGTCGACGGCGTACACTTCTTCTTCAGAGAGGGAGGAAGACACTACAGACCTGAGCCGCCGAGGCACATGCCCCAGCCTCATATGCCTCCGCCACCTCCACCGCCGCCACATCATCACGCGGGATTTCACGGAGGGCCGAGACCTGGACCGGGAGGACCTGGAGGACCAGGACCGAGGAATTTTGGGCCGCACGGAGAACCCGGAGGGCCGGGACACATGCCGCCGCCGCCTCAGCATCATCAGCCCGGACACATGCCGCCGCCTCGCCACTAAGAGAGGCTTTTGAGAAAGGAGAGTTTGAAGTGAGGAGAAAGGTTTTAGCAGTTTTGACAGTCGCAGGAGTTTTGGGAGTTGCAAGCGTAGCTTCAGCGGATTGGGGAATACACATCGACATCGGTGAAAAGACTTACAGGCCGATCGCTCAGGCACAGCCGCAGAGACCTCCCGAGCCGCCAAAGGAGTTTCGTGAGCCGAAGCCCCCGATGAGCCACGACGCAAGAGACATGAAGAGGCCACCCGAGCCACCGAGGAGCCGCGACATGAGAGGCAACCCGCCCGAGCCGCCAAGGGACAGCAAACGCCCCCCGATGAGCAGAGATAACAGACCACCTCAGCCGCCTCAGCCTCATTCAAGAGACAACAGGCCGCCGGAGATGCCGAGAAGATAATTTGAAATTACAATTAGGAGGTAACCTATAATGAAGAAAGTTTTAGCAGCAGTTTTGGTATTGTGTGTAGTGTTGGCAGCGGGAGCGGCATTCGCTCAGCAGGGTAACTCGAAACGTCGAGGTCAGCAGCAGCCGATGATGGGACAGCAGGAGTTCAAGGCTCAGGCTCAGGGACAGCCCGAGAAGTTCCCGCCCATGCCTCCGCGCTTTGAGGGTCAGGGCAAAGCTCCAAGACCATGCCCGGAGTTCGGAAGACGTTGCGGAGGTCAGAGGACGTTCACGCCCGACATGCCCGCCGAGATCCGTGAGAAAGCCGCCGAACTCGCGAAGCTCCGCGTTGACTTGGAGGAAGCTCTCACCAGCAAGCCCGTGAACAAGGCCAAGGCTCTTGATGTTCATGCCAAGATGCAGAAGCTCGAGAACGAGATCGACACGTGGCGGTTTGAGCAGAAGCTCGAACACATGGAGGATTTCAGAAAGCAGATGGAACTCAACAAGAAGATCCCGCCTGCGAAGCCCATGCCCAAAGAGGAAGCAAAAGACGCTCCAGAAAAATAGAAGTGAAAAATTTTCAAACGAGGGGTCGGGAGAAATTCCGGCTCCTCTTTTGTTATGCTAAAATTTATCTTATCTTTTCACCGGGAGGGAGAAATGTTCTTCGTATATTTTTCTTTGTGGCTGATCCTTTGTGGCAGGGTTACGGTCGAGGCGGCTGCGATTGGTGCGGCGGTCTCGCTGTTGCTTGGCGCGTTTACAAAAAAATTTTTGAAGCTCGATTTGCCCGGCGCGGCGTTCGTTAAAACTTTGAAGCTTATTCCCGACGCTCTGGTCTATGTTGCTGTCTTGCTGGTCGAGACACTCAGAGCCAGCTTGTCAGTCATGAGGACAGCCCTAGCTCCTGAGCTTGATGTTGAGCCGCGGCTCGTGAGGTTCAAAACTTCTTTGAAGACTCAGAGAGCTAACACGACACTCGCGAACTCTCTTGCGTTTGCGCCCGGAGCTGTCGCGGTATCGCTGAACGGTAACGAAGCTCTCGTCCATGCGCTTGACGCTGACACGGCGGAGGGACTTGCAGGAACGATCTTCGAGCGGCTGTTGGCGGGAATGGAGCGTAAAGCGAATGCCTGAGCCTCAGACGATCCAGAATTTTTTGCTCGTTGGAAGCTCGGTCTTCCTGTCGCTGGTTGTCTTCATGTGCATGATGCGTGCCGCTCTTGGGCCTCGATTCTCCGACAGAATGATCGCCGCCGTGATGCTTGGGAATAAAATTGTTTTGTTGGTCGCGGTGTTGGCTCTGCTCATCGGTGAAAATTATTTGGCCGAGATGTGCTTGATCTTCGCCATTGTGAATTTTTTGTTGCTTGTGGTGCTTGCGCGTTCGGTTACTGAAAAAGATACAAAGGAGACAATAAAATGAAAACAAAATTTCTTAGCGTGGTCTTAATGTTGGCGATGGCCACTTCAGCGTGCGCTGCGTCGTTCCCGTTCCCTGACAAGACTCAGGATAAGGAGCTTCAGGCAATGATAAGCGAGACCGTCGGAAAGTTTCAGCAGATGACGTACAACGAAAAAGGCTTCAAGATCCCCTGCAACGTCTTCCTGCCTGACGATTACCCCGGCAGCGGTGCGTATCCGCTCGTGGTGTTCATTGCTGACGGCAGTGTCGTGGGGAAGAGTGCTGACGCTCCGTTACGTCAAGGCTACGGCGGGATCGTGTGGGCGACGAACGAGTTTCAAGCTAAACACAAGTGCATCGTTGCCGTCCCTCAATATCCGAAATTAATTCTCGACGATCACAGCAGCTACACGATGACGGACTACGTCAATCATACAGAAAATCTCGTTCGAGCATTGATTGCGGGCTTCAAGGTCGACCCGGATAGAGTTTACGTAACGGGACAGTCGATGGGCTGCATGACGTTTCTGGTGTTGGCGGCCAGACGGCCGGATCTGTTCGCGGCGGAGATATTCGTGTCAGGTCAGTGGGATATCAGACAGCTTGACGGGCTGAGGTTTCAAAAATTTTTCTACATCACGGCCGAGGGCGATCAGAAAGCTTCGACGGGTCAGAAGGCTTTGATGTCGATGTTCAAGAACACTCACACGCCGTTCAGCTCCGCGATGGGCTGGGACGCGAAGATGTCTCAGGGGGACTACACCAAGGCCATGAACACGCTTTTGATGGGCAACCCTGCGGCGAACTTCGTTCAGTTTAGATATGGAACTGTCCTGCCTGACGGCTTGCAGCCCGGTGTTCCTGAACACATGTTCTCGTTCGATTACGCTTACAAGATTGAAGCACTTCGCGAGTGGCTCTTCCGACAGAGCAGGAAAGACAGGAAAGTAAGATAACAAAAAAGCGGCCTGAGCCGCTTTTTCTTTTCAAGATAACTCTTAACCAATCTCAGCGATTAACTTCTCGACAGCCTCGTGAGCGTCCGCAGGCAGCTTGTCAATTCCGCCGCGTTCGGTGTCTCTGGACTTGATGAAGTTCAACCTGTCCTGGAAACGTTTCTTCAGCTGCGTGCGATACTCTTCGTTCTTGAGGTCAGCATCGAAGCCCGGGATCTTCATCGTCTTGATGCCGGTGAGATTGCCGAACGGCTCCCACTTCGCTTTGCCCTCAACGATCGACTCGAGGATCATGAGCGTGTTCTCTTTGCCGACGGGCTTGCCCATGAAGTTGCCGGTGTTGAGAATGTAGCAGTCGACTCCGTCCGCGATGAGCTGTTTGAACCTCTCGTAGTCCATTCCGAGCGGGTAAGTCCTGAACGGGTTGGCATAAGGCTCGCAGACAAGCGCGTCAGGATCAACGCCGGGGGCGAGGTTCTCTGCGCTCGTTCTCTTTGTCGCAAGCGTCGCACCAAGCACTGAACCAAGCGACGGCCCTTCGAGCTTCAGAACCGGCGGGATTGTCGGGTCTCTCATCAGCCAGAAGATCGCGTTCAGAGGCTCGTCGATCCTGTCGACTCTGTTGGGCGACCACAAACGCGACTTAATGGCGCGTCCGTTGCCGTTCCTGACATCTTCGGTAACGGCGATTAACTTTCCGTTCTCGTCCTTGACGCAGCCGCAGTTCTGCAACGTCAGCAGGAATTTATTATCCGGGCAGCCGATCGGGTAGTCCGCGACCTTGTCGAAGTACGTAGGCTCGAGGGCGATCGCGTACTTGTCTTTGACGTTGACGACGAAAGCGTCATCGTGAAGAACCATGACATCATATTTGCCGTCGTGCTTGGCGTGGGTGATTGTCGACTTGCCTGAGCCGGAAAGTCCGAAAGCCGCCATGACATATTTCTTGTTGCTTCCGTCTTTGAGCGTGTAGCGTTTCAGTCCGCCGTGGCATGATGCGTAACCGTTGCGAGCCGCGATGCCCCATGCAAGCGTCAGCGTGCCTTTCTTCAACTCTCCGAAGTAACGGAGGCCAAGGACGATCGCGCAGTTCTCTTCGGGTGAGAAGAACGCCAGCCCGAGCGGGAAATCAGGGTGCGACCAGTCGGGGTCAGCCACGAAGAAGATATCGCCGTCGTGGTCGGAGATCCTGCGAGATTTCTCATAGCGCGGCTTGTAAGCTTCGTTGGCATACTGGAAGTTGATCATCCAGTTGTAGAGGTTGTTCTCGTAACCCTCCGGGAGGATTATGTGAGCGGCAGTCATGAAGTCTTCATCAAGTCCGACGTATGCGTCAGCCTGATAGAGCTTCTTGTAGCGCATTTTGTAAATGGCTTCGCGAATGATTTTGCAGTACTTCGCGACATCAACGTCCGGATAGCCGACTATGCGTCTGGCAGCTGCGGTGCGTCCAAAGATTGCGCCGTCGTTGAACAGCAGGACGTTCGCGTCCATGGGAAGCTCCTGCTCGGTGGGCTTGTAGACGGGCATTCCCGTAAGCTCGATTGTGCCGGGGGAATTTTTGGCGAGGTTGTAAGCCTCTTTGAGGTCTAAAACGTGATGGACGTTGTTGCCGTAGAAAATCGTCTCGATTGTTGTGCGTGGCTGTGCGTGATAAACTTTTTTGAAGTTTTCGGGATCGTAATGGCCGATTGTTGACATTTTGAACAAATTGCCCCTTTCTTAAAAAATTCGGATTTCACCGTAATTATAACACTTAAAGACTCACGAAAAAATGTGAGATAATGAACGTAAATTTGATTACAGGAGATGGTTTTATGAACGCTACGATGATATCGGAAGATTTGGCAGAAATTTCGAGTGAAGTAAATGAAAAATATTTTATAGAACTCAGCTATGACAACATAAAGAATATATCACGTGAAATCATGGAACAAAATCGCGAAGCCTATACAACGTTAGCTAATGCTTGATTTTTGCTTTTACTTTGGCGAAGAGGTTGTCATATCTATACACGACGACCTAATAGAACAGACTGGCGGTTCTAAAGGCGTTAGAGATATGAGACTTTTATCATCTGCCTTGAATGCACCTTTTCAATCTTTTGGCGGCCAAGAAATTTTTCCCACTATTCCTGAAAAAGCGGCTCGACTCGCGTATGGACTTGTGCAAAATCACGCCTTTATCGACGGAAATAAAAGAATAGCCGCCCATGTTATGCTTGTATTCTTGAAGGTAAACGGAATTACATTAAGGTACTCTAAAAAAGAACTCGAAAATTTATTCTTGGGGCTTGCCGCTTCAAAAATTACGTTCCAAGAACTAACAGAATGGATTACGCATCACATTCTAAGATAAAAGCCCCTGTTCGCGCGCTATGTCATCAATAAGACTGCTCAAAGGCCTGACGTAATTTTTCATGCCGACATGGTTAGCGGCACTTATGTATCGTTCGCCATCATCACTGAGATAGAACACATGACGCTGGGACATTTGAACCATTTATCGACCTCGATATCGCTTTGAAAATGTTCGGGTGTGGAATGTGATTTGAACTTGTAAAAACCAAACAAGAACGTTACGACATCTTCGAGGCTTCCTCCTGCTCTGTTCTTTCGTTTTTGCCCTGCGCGGCGTTCAAATTCCTGCACGAAAGCTGTTAAGATTGCGTTATCTTCGATGGAAGTTCGCGGAAAACTTTTTAGACTTTCGAGGGCGGCCCGCAGCTTTGTGAACTCTGTGATCACTCCTTCACGCTCGACGTTAAGACAGCCCCTCACGCCCAACGTATCCCACAAGGCAATGACCTTTCCGACATGCTCCCTGCCAAGCGAAGTTAAAATCTTCGTGGCATATTCGCGACAGAATTTTTGATCATCGCTTGGAATTTTTTTCAAAGCTGAATTAGTCGGCAAGACGATATATTTTATGGTGAAAAGGAAGACTGCAATATCTTCGAGATTTTTGATTTCGGCTTCGATATCTTCAAAAAAAATTTTTCTTTGAATGGCTGATTTTGATTCGCCCGCTGAAAATTTCTGCAAATTGCCTATCAGTGTGTCATGGCAGATTTTATAGCGTTCATCTTCCGAGAGATCACTCACGGTCATAAGTGGCTCAAGCTCGCTCAAAAGCAAATTCAGGAACTTTTCATTCTTGCCAGGGGCAGCGTACTGATCGGTGTTAAGCAACATTCGAGCAAACCAATAGCAATTCCGCCACGCGCTACCATAGACTATATTGTGTATTTTCTTCTCCTGTTTCTCTGACATTCCATTCGCTCCCTTCGAGGCGAGCTTCGATCATTTTGCAATATTCGCGGGATTTTTCAATCAGAATGTAATCGCGCCCGAACTTCTTCGCCGAGACTCCTGTTGTCCCCGAGCCTGCGAAAGGATCCAAAATTATTTTCGCGTTCGTCGATGAGATTATTCTGTCGGTCAGCTCTTCGGGATAGGGTGCCGGGTGAGGATTTCGAGCTTCCTGCTTTATCTCCCACACATCGCCGAGCCTGTTCGCCTTGTCGGCAAGTTTGAATTTTGGCTTAGCAATCATGTAAATCACTTCGTAAGTCGGCAGAAAATATCCCGCGTTGAAATTAATCCCGCCGGAGCGTTTCCAGATTATGATCTGACGAACGGGGAAACCCTCCAAAATTTCGTGTCTGTCCTGCAAAAGCCCGTTTTGAACGCGCCACTTGTGATTGTAGAAGATCGCGCCGTCCTCTTTCAGCAATCTCATCATCTCGCTCAGGCAATCACGTTGCCACGCGCAGTAATCTTCGTATGGCATCGCGTCATCGTAGCCCTCGTAGCCGTTTTGAAGAGCCGCGTTCGCCCACTTTCCGCCGCGACCGTCTTTCATGCCGTTGCCGGTCGAATTTTTGAGATTATAAGGCGGCGACGTAACGACTAAATCAACACACGACGCTTCAAGTTCGCGCATGACATCGAGACAATCGCCGCAGATAATTTTATTCTTGAAATTTTCGCTCTTCATGAAGAATTAAAATTTAATTCCCCATTCCTGATTTGATTACGCGATGATCTTCTGAGCCTCTTCCTGAATCTTCTTCAGATGCTCCGGGCTTACGAAGCTCTCGGCGTAGAGTTTGCAGATGTTTTCAGTACCGGACGGACGAGCCGCGAACCAGCCGTTAGCCGTCGTAACTTTCAAGCCGCCGATCGAAGCATTGTTGCCGGGGGCTTTCGTGAATTTCGCCGTGATCTTGTCGCCTGCAAGCGTGTCGGCCTTGATATCGTCGGGCGATAACTTTCCAAGCGCAGCTTTCTGCTCAGGCGTGGCCGGCGTGTCAATGCGTGCGTAGAAGCTCGTTCCGTACTTGGCCTTGATCTCGTCGTAATGTTCAGCGGGATTTTTGCCCGTCGTCGCCGTGATCTCGCAAGCCAGCAAGTCCATGATGATTCCGTCCTTGTCCGTCGTCCAGACCGAGCCATCTCTGCAAAGGAACGACGCGCCCGCGCTCTCCTCACCGCCGAAGCCCATTGAGCCATCAAGCAATCCTTCAACAAACCACTTGAAACCTACTGGAACCTCGCACAGCTTGCGGCCGATGCCCTCGGTAACTCTGTCGATGATTGAGCTTGATACGACCGTCTTGCCGACAGCCGCGTCCTTTCGCCAACCCGTGCGCGACGTGAACAGGTGCTGAACTGCGACTGCGAGATAAGCGTTGGGGTTCATCAAACCCTGCGGCGTTACGATCCCGTGCCTGTCGTAGTCGGTGTCGTTGCCGAATGCGATGTCGTAGCTGTCTTTCAGCTTGATCAAATTCGCCATTGCGTAAGGCGACGAGCAGTCCATTCTGATCTTTCCGTCGTGGTCAGGCGGCATGAATGAGAACGTCGGGTCAAGATTCGGGTTCACAACTTCGAGATTATTGATCCCGTAGACTTCGGCAATTGGCTTCCAGTAATAGATACCTGAGCCGCCAAGAGGATCCGCGCCGATGTGAAGCCCTGACTTCGCGATAGCGTCCATGTCAACAACACTCGCGAGAGCTTTCACGTAAGGCATCACGAAATCTTCAAAATGAACGTTGTCGAGCTTGATTGCTTTCTCGAACGGGACGCGCTTTATTGACGCAACGCCGTTCTTGATTAACTCGTTGGCTCTGTTCTGGATTTTGCCGGTGATCTCCGGGGAAGCCGGGCCGCCACTCGGTGGGTCGTATTTGATGCCGCCGTCGGTCGGGGGATTGTGCGAGGGTGTGATGACCATTCCGTCAGCTGTCTTCTTGCCGCTGCGATTGTGAGCAAGGATTGCGCGTGAGACTACGGGTGTCGGGGTCGGCGCGAAATTCTCCTGCAAAATTATCTCAACGCCGTTGGCCGCGAGGACTTCGACACATGTCCGCATTGCAGGCTCTGAAAGCGCGTGAGTGTCCGCTCCGATGTACAGAGGCCCGGGGATCCCCTCGGCTGTGCGATGCTCGTAGACGGCCTGAGCTATTGCCATTATGTGAGCTTCGTTGAAGCTGTGAAGAGCCGAGCTGCCGCGGTGTCCTGACGTTCCGAAAGAGACTTGCTGAGTCTTCTCGGCCGGGTCTGGCGCAAGCGTGTAGTAATCGCTGATCAATGACGGAATATTAACGATTTTCTTTTCCTGCATGATTTGCAACTCCCTCAAAAATTTTTTGGAATTGATGAGATTATAGCAGAATTAAGGACAATAATCCCTAATCCCTAATCCCTCATTCCTAATTCCCCCAAAACGTTACGCCGCGCTTTGTGCCCTCGTAAAAGTTTATGATCCTTTGAATTTCAGGAATATATTCGGACTTCCTGCTGACGGCCTCGGCAAACGAATCCGTAAAACGCTTCTCCTTATCGTAGAGATTTTTGTAGAAGTTGTAAATTTCTCGTCTCGTAGCTTCGTTGATACCGGCGCGCTCAAGTCCGACTTTGTTCAGCCCGTTGAGCCTCAGCGGGTCTCCCGAAGCCAGCGTGTAATGCGGGACATCTTTCACAACGCGATACATGCCGCCGATCATGCAATACTCGCCGATCCTCACGAACTGATGCACCCCGGCCATGCCTCCGAATACAGTATGGCTTCCTACCTCAACGAAACCAGACAATCCGACCTTGTTCGCTACTGTTACATGGTCGCCGACTTTCACATTATGCGCTAAGTGTACACCTTCCATTATGAAACAGTCGTTGCCTATAACGGTCTCGTTGCCCTCGCCGGTGGCGCGGTTGATGGTAACGTTCTCGCGGAATAAATTATTGTCGCCGATCCTTACGTAAGAGATCTCGCCGCCGAAGCCGTGATCCTGAGGTTCGCCGCCGATAGCCGTGTATTCGCAGATTTTGCAGTTCTGGCCGATTGTAACGTAGTCGTGAATGCTCACGTACGCGAGCAAGCTCGTTCCCGCGCCGATCTCGACCTTGTCCGCTATGACGCAGAACGGCCCGACATAGACATCTTCGCCAAGTTCGGCCTTGCTTGAT
>JAFSJO010000068.1 GCA_017449415.1 Synergistaceae bacterium | reverse complement strand
TGAGATCGGACTTTACATGATGGGAGTGGGGAAAACAGCATGAAGAAATTGCGGACATCATGTTTGGCAATAATTATCAGCTTGATATTCACTGCGCTTATACTTTGGCTGATGGGCAAAAATCCTCTTTCGGCCTATATGAACCTCTTGCAGGGGTCGGGCTTGATGGCGAAGCTCAAATACGCAGGCCGTCAGAACATGTTCACTGACTTCATGAGCTTCATCGACGCGCTAACTCCGATGATCTTTGCTTCACTCTCTGTAGCGATAGCGTTGAAAGGCGGCTTCTTCAACATCGGCGTGTCGGGTCAGATGATGATCGCGGGCTTCGTTGCTCACATGTTATCGCTTGTTGTTCCGTCGCGGCTTCTCGTCATAGTTGCCGGGATAGTTTCGGGAGCTTTGATCGGAGCATTGATAGGCTGGCTAAAATATCGCTTCAACGTCAACGAGGTCGTTACGTCGATAATGTTCAACTCGATCATAATGTATCTCACGACGTTCTACATCAACACGTTCTATATAAATCCCGTGTCCCGTCAGAGCAAGGCCATAAACGAAGCTGCGAGGCTGACAATCAGTGGCTATCGTTGGAACAATTTGAAGATCGACATAGCACTCGCGTTTCCGTTGGCGATAGCGGCGGCGTTTGCTCTAAATTATTTTCTGGAGCGCACAACTCGCGGCTACGAGATCAAAGCTACGGGTCTGTCCCCGAGAGCCGCTCATTATGCCGGAATGAACGTACACAGAACGCTGCTCTTAACCATGAGCATATCGGGAGCGTTGGCAGGGCTTGCGGGAGTTTCGTATTTTTGCGGTTACTTCGCTTCGATCCAACCGGGGACGACCCCTGCGATGGGCTTCGATGCTATCGCCGTGTCGCTGCTTGGCGCGAATAATCCTCTCGGCTGTGTGCTTGCTTCATTCTTGGTTACGATAATCTCTAAAGGCTCGATCTACATGAGTTCAAGGCAAGGAATAGAGCCTGAAATCGCGAGCCTGATGAGTGCGTTTATATTGACCTTTGCGGCGTGTTCGTCGATTTTTGAAAGAAAGTCTCGTGATTGATCATGCTTAGAATAATAATTATTGATGGTCTCAGCTTCGCGCTTCCGCTGTTCATAATGTCAGTTGGCGGAATATTCTCGGAGGGGAGCGGAATCACTAACCTCGCTCTTGAAGGCTTTCAAGGTGTCGGAGCTTTCCTAGGTGCTGTAACGGTGGCTCTGCTTACGAACTTCACCGGCACCAATCCACAGCTTATATATTACGGAGGATTTATCCTTGCGGCATTCGGAGGCGGAATATATTCGCTGCTTCATGCGCTGCTGTGTGTGAAGTTCAAAGCTGACCAAGTTATAAGCGGCGTTGTGATGAACATTCTTGCCATGGCGATGACAAGTTTCCTGACGAAGAATTTTAACTTGAAAGTTTTTGGATCTGCCACCAACAAAATTCCGCTCGGCGCAAGCACCAGGATAACGATCCCTTACCTGTCTGACATTCCATACGTCGGCGCAATCTTTGAAGAGTTATATCCGTTCGAGATATTGATCGTAATCATAGCGTTGATAATGTGGTTCGTGCTGTACAAAACCGTCTTTGGAATGAGACTTCGAGCTTGCGGCGATAACCCTCATTCAGTCGATGCCGCGGGCGTGAACGTTCACTCAATCAGGACATCGGCGATATTCATTTCGGGCTGTCTTTCCGGGATAGCTGGCATGAGCTTTGCGTACTCGATCTCGGCAAATTTTTCGCCTGATATCTATCTGGGCTATGGCTATCTATCAATAGCGGCGATGATCTTCGGGAATTGGCAAATATCGCGTGCCTTTGTTGCATGTCTGATCTTTGGCTTGGCCAAGAGCGTCGGAAGCGTGATAATAAGCAAGCTCGGGCTGCCGTCAAGTTACAATGATCTCGTGCGAATTTTCCCGTATGTGCTGACGCTGCTGTTGTTGATCTTCTTCAGCAAACACAACCGCTCACCGCGCTCCCTCGGACAGATATATGACAAGGGCAGACGATAGCAAAAGCGCACGGCTAGAACACCGTAACGCTTTCGGGACGCACCGCCGCGATTACGTCGCCTGTCTTTCGTCCGTTGCAGCTTATCTTCTGGCCGTCGTCCAAGGCTATGTATCCGTCCGAGGCTCGGCCATGAACGAAGCTGACCTTGCCGATGAAGTCCGCGACGAACTCGTTAGCCGGGTGGCTGTAGATATTGAGAGGTGTATCGACCTGCTGAACGATGCCGCGATTGAAGACGATGACGCGGTCGCTCATCTCGATAGCCTCGGTCTGATCGTGGGTTACATACACGACAGTGATCCCGAATTTCTTTTGGATATCTTTGATTTCGTAGCGCATTGTCTCGCGGAGTTTCGCATCGAGGTTGCTCAAAGGCTCATCGAGCAACAGCACACGAGGATTAGAGACGAGCGCACGAGCAAGAGCTACTCTCTGTTGTTGGCCGCCTGACAGCTCGTTCGGCATTCTGCTAATGTAGGGCGAGAGGTGGACGGCCTCCAAAATATTTTCGACCCGCGTCGTGATTTCGCTCTTCGCGACCTTCTGGATCTTCAGCGGATAGGCGACATTGTTGAAGACGTTCATATGTGGCCACACTGCGTAAGACTGAAAGACCATGCCGATATTGCGAAGATTGGGAGGCACGAAGACATCGAGGCCGCTCACGATCTTGTCGTCGATTTTAATCTCGCCGGTCGTGGGTCTCTCGAAGCCCGCGATCATTCGCAACATTGTAGTCTTGCCACAGCCCGACGGCCCGAGCAGCGTTATGAACTCCTTGTCGCTGAAGACCTCGCTGAATGTCTGAATGACTTGTACGTCGCCGTAATATTTCGTTATGTTCGTAAGTGTGATTGAAGACATCTGTGTCAGCTCCTTTTGAAATTCTTTTAACTCCTCACTCCTCACTCCTAGCTCCTCACTAAATTGAAAACTCTCCTTTCGTGAGCTTGTTCAACAGCCAGTTCACCGCCACGACCATAATTAAAATCCCCGTCGCTATCGCGCTCGCTGTCTGCTGACTGTGATATGTCTGATACGTGAACAGCTCATAGCCAATCGTCTTTGTGTCGGTCGAGTAGAGTAGCGTCGACATTGTAAGCTCGTAAAAGCTCGGCATGAAGATCAAGAACCAACCCGCCACCACCGACGGCGCAATCAGCGGCAGCGTTACGTCCCAAAAGCCCCGCTGCCATTCAGCCCCCGAGATCAACGCGGCCTCTTCGAGTGAGGGGTGAATTTGGCTCATTGCCGACACCACCGTACGCATACCCATGAGCAAATATTTCACCATGTAAGCGACTATCATTATTGTGAGCGTGTTGTATATGTTGATGCCGAAGCGTCCGCTCATCGTCATGATCAACGCAAGCGCGATAACGACACTCGGGGTGCCGCTTCCAAGTGTGATGAGGAAGTCCGGGATCTGCCGCCCCTTAGCTTTCGTCCGGGTCAACAGCCACGCCATCACGCACGAGATTATTATTCCGAATGTCGCGGCGGCGGACGCAGCTATCAAACTATTCTTGGCGGTGTCGAGTATCCCCTTGCGTGTCAGGAGAATATTCCAATAGCGCGTAGTGAAGTTCGTTGATGATAGCGGCTTGCCGAGGTTCTTCGTGAACGATGTCATTGCGACAGTCGCGAATGGGATCACCACGACCACCAGCGCGAACAGCGTAACCAAGATCGTAACAGGAACTCGCCACTTTCCAAGCTCAACGATGTTCGGGCGCGTTGACTTGCCGGAGACGGTTACATATTGCCGCGAGCCACATATGAACGTCGACACGTACAGCACAAGATTGCCGATGATCATCAGCGAGACCGCCAAAGCCGTCGCGTCGTTCAAGCCCTCGGCAGAGCCGACATAAACGTAATCTATAATTCGCGTCGTGATCGTGTCGATCTGACCGGGTGCGCCAATGATTGACGGGATCCCGTAGCACGAGGCCGCCGACACGAACACCAGCAGCCCGGCCGCGACTATCGAAGGCAGCATTATCGGGAATGTTACGGTCATGACGGTTCGAAGCGGAGACGCGCCTGATATCTTTGAAGCCTCTTCGAGCGACGGATCCATCTTCTCCATGGCTCGCGATATCGTGATGAATGCGTAAGGATAATAGAACGTCGTCAGCACCCAGATCAGCCCGCCGAGCGTGTAAATGTTGAAAGGATTTTCCGACAGTCCAAAGAGCTTCGCGAGGAACACATTCATCGTACCGACGCGGGGATTTAGCAGCCGAAGCCACGCCATCGCTCCGACATACGGCGGAACCATATAAGTCATCACGAAGAGAGTTCGGAAAAATTTTCTGCCGTACATGTCCGTGCGACCCACGAGCCACGCAAGAGGGAACGCGATCATCACTCCGAACACCATCGACAGCCCCGCGGTTATCAACGTGTTGCGCAAGGCGTTCCAGTTCAGCGGATACGTGTAAATTCTCTTGAAAGTCTCGAGGGTGAAGCCGCCTTCGCCAACGAACGAACGAAAGATTAAATAGCTCATCGGCCACACGTTGAAGAGCAACAAAAAGGCCGCTATTGCGACAATCAAAGCAGCCTTGATGTTCAGTGAGGAGGTAGGAGGGAGGAGGTAGGAGTGCGAGCGATTACTCTTCATTATTTCTTGACAGCCTTTTCAAAGTTCGTGCGAAGATCCGTGCGATCTCTCAGGCAGTTTTCCCAATTGACCGGCATCGAGTCTTTGATTATGTCGGCTGTGTTGATCGAGTCGTAAGGGATCGCGGGAGGATTTTTCAGCACTGAGTGCATCCAACCCTTGACGATGTAGCTCTGACCCTCGGGCGACAGGAACCAGTCAGTAAGCTCCTCGCAGATTTTCGAGTTTCCGTGTGCGCTCCACTCGTCCGTGATCGTCATGATAGGCGATGGCACACAGATAGCTCCGTCGGTCGGATAGATGACTTCAAGCTCGCTGTCCTCTTCCTCGCGCTTCTTCAATACGGACTCTTCCAATATCATGATGATCTTGCACTCGCCTGTTTCAAGTTTCGTGAGAGCCACCGAACCTGACTCGATCATCGGCTTATTAGCGGCGAGCGTGTCGAAATATTCGTAGCCGTATTTGTCTTTCAGAGCCGACAGAGCCACCAGAGCCGTCCCAGCCGTGAGAGGGTTAGGCATGGAGATAAGCCCCCTGACGGATTCATCAGCGGCGAAGTCCTTGAACGACTGCGGCAGATCTTTCTTGTCGAACTTTTCGGGATTGTAAGCGAGTATCATGTTGAGATTGCGGACAGGATACCAATAGCCCTCGGGGTCGTAAGCCAGCGCGATGTTCTCAGCTTCCTTCGAGATATACGGGTGGAGCAGGCCAAGCTCTTTCAGTTCGAGCGAGTACGATGGATCCGCCACCATCAGCATATCGCAGCCGAGCTTCTTTGTGTCGCGTTCAGCGGCGATCTTAGCCTGCAGCGTCCCCGTGCCGCCATAGAAAAATTCAACGTCATAAGCTGGGAACTTCTCGTGAAGCGTCTGTGTCATCGCCTCGATGATGTCTTCATACATGGACGTGTAAATCGTGATCTTGGGTTTGTCTGCCGCCATAGCGGGAGCGCAAGCAAACACGCAAAGCAACGTTAGAGTGAGCAATATCTTTTTCATCGTTGAAACCTCCTAAAATAAAAAATCCCCGCGGCCATGAAGACCACGAGGATAATTATACTCTCGCGGAGCTATTTCTCCATTAAGACACCGTCCCAAACTCTGTGGAGCGTCTCCATCGTGTCGAAGTCCTTGTTCAAGATCCCGCAGGTCTTGTAGTCTTCGATGACCTTGATGAGTGTCTCCTCGGTGTTCTTGTCCGTAACGCCGTAATCGAGCGTGTTGTAGAACGCCAAAACCTTATCGAAGTCGCCGGAGGCCCACTTATTCTCAAGCATCAGCTTCACAGCCTCTTCGCGGTTGCCCATGATCCACTGGCGGGCGTTCTCGTGAGCCTGCGTGAGCTTCTTGGCGGTTATGGGACTGTTCTCGACGATATTCTTCGAGATCGCGTAGATGCAGCATGTCTCATCTTTGAAGTCGTCATCAAACGTGATCGAGCGAATGATCCTCAATGTTCCGTCAGGCAAGAATTTCTGAATGAATTGATCGCTGAGCAACGCCGCCGCTATCTCGCCATTCTGCATTGCAAGCACAGCCGCGCCCGAGTCCGTCGACTTATATTTAATGTCGCGCACTGGATCCATGCCGTCGCGGAGCAAAAATCTCATCGTGATATTCTGATCCGACCCGCCAATGCTCGTGGTGATGGCGACCGTCTTGCCTTTCAAGTCCTGAGTCGTCTT
>JAFSJO010000067.1 GCA_017449415.1 Synergistaceae bacterium | reverse complement strand
GTACACCAACACTGCGAGACATATCTGGCGTTATCCCGTCATGACGAGGCCGCTTCCGATGTGGCTGGCTTACGGCCCAAGAATTGACTCGACACCTCTGAGTTCTGACCAAGCGAAGGGCGATAAGGAACTCTATATGACGTTCACGATGAGCGAGAACTCGGCGCTTAATGCGTCAAGCTCGGTCGCTGATTCTCTTTATCAGCCACTTCATGAGGAGGGCAACTTCTTCTCGTATCCGCCGTCAGTCGCAGGTGTCGAAGGTTACAACGAGGCAGGACTTCTCATAGAGACAGAGGACACATGGGATTTCAGCAACAATATGTCCGATACGGGAATAAGGTTTACGAAGGCGACCAGCAACATGCAGCACACCGAAAAGACCGTTACTCCGAGCGCGTTCACTTCGACTATTTCATTCTTTGACCGATTGTTTAACGGGGACAAGGCCACAGGCGTAAAGATGCCGGAGTCGGAAAACCCGAAAACGTTCTCGAAAGAATACAGCAAGAACGAAAGAATAAGTTACAACTTGCAGGGAAGTTCACTGCTTACTGGGTCAACGGCCGGTCATCAGGTCAGAATGCAGCCTTTCGTTGCCAAAGAGGGAGCTATGACGCTCGGAACTGCGGTAAGACTCAAGACCGACGGAGAGGAATTATGGGCAAACACCAGCGTATACCAGCAGAAGCCCGACCCGGCGTTGCTCCTCCCGAAGAAGTTCCTGAAGAGAGGCACAGATTTCGTAGCCAACACTTACGACCCGTCGGCGATGAGCATCAGGGGAATAAGGTTCTACGCGCCTGACTTCGCTTTCTACTCGGATAACAGGCTCGTGAACGGCTTGACTTATGAGATCCGCGTGCCGCTGTATAACGCGAGCTTCAAAGACACGGGAGATTTCAAAGTCCGCCTATCGTATACGACGGATGATTCACCAACCGCGAAGAGGACTCAGATTGGTAAAGACCTAACCATGAACCTCGGCGGCTGGGACAACGACAAGAACAACAACAAAGGCACGGCCGTATTCACTTGGGCACCGGATCTGACCGCGAACAAGAAAGCGGAGAACAAAAAGTATTATTTCTATGTCGAGATCGACCCCGATAACGACCTCAACGAAGTTCACGAGGAACGTTACGGAGCTGACGGCAAGATCAGCGACTACGGCGGAAACAACACGGGCTTCTATCCGTTCTACGTCTATGATTATGACGATAGCGGAGCGTCTGTCGCGAGTGTCTCCGGCGGTGTCAGAGTGGCCGACGACGAGATACATCTCGAACCTCTGACGTTCAAGGACGGCGACGGTGAAGTCATAGATGACTTGGAGAAGTTCATCGACACGCGCAGCCAAGACTCGTTCGTAACGATGACGGCGGAATTTGACTACGACGGCCCCGAAGTTTCTCATGCTTACCTAGTCGGCTATGTGTTGACGAAGTCAGGGAAGACGAAACTTCCAACCGCCAGCATCAACACGATCGTCAACCTCAACGATCTCGAGAGCGATGATGTGTCGGAAGTGTTCATGGTCGAAGATCTTGCGCTGTTCAACGGGACAAATAAGGTTACGTTCACATTCTCGCCGGCGGAGCTGATAGCTGAGACGAAAGACATCGACAGCGATATCGCAGCGTCAGCCACGTTCGGGATACTGACCCTGACCGACGAAGAGTTACAGTCTGTGGAAGAGTTTTTCGAGGGCAACGATCCTTACTTCGAGCTTGACGAAATCGCGGACTACCTTGTCTCTAGCTCGACATCACAGACTTACACGCTTACGGCGGACGAAAATGTCTTCTGGAATGTTTCGAGCGTGAAGCTCAGCGAAACAGTCTCAACGTCAGACGATGACGCAGATTTTCTCGATATCACTCTTGATTGCGGCAACGAGTCCGAGGCTGCACCGAGCAACTACGGCAAGACTGCAACGGTAACAGTAAGCTCGATCGCAGGCTGCACGCCCAAGGGAGTTTATGAGATAACCGTTGAGAAACTTTACAAGACCCAAGCCGCAGAGGACGCAGATCCCGAGGAATTTACGGACTCGGAAGTCATTATGTTCGACGTGGCTGACAAGAAAGGCGAGGATATTGACAGCGGCAACACCGAGAGCGGCGGTGAGAACCCGACACCGACAACGTTCGAGACCATCAGCGACACCGCAAAGACGAATTTCGCCAAACCGGCTGTGAAGTCAGTCATTGAGGGCAAGCTCAAAGAAGCTCTCGGCGACAAAGCCGCCAACTATCCGTTCAAATCGGAGCTTCCTGACAACGCTGTCTCACCCAACACTCCCAAGAGCGTAACGGCTGACGAGCTCGCTGATGCAGTACGCAAAGGCGGCAGCGGAAAGCCCAAGAGCTTCGATATAGCTCCTCTTACGTTCCCGACGGTGAGTGTTGACGAGGCGGGTATCTATCCGCTTGGCGCAGTGCCTACTACAAACATTGTCAAGGGCATGAAACTTTTCATTTACATGCTCGTGGTTGACGAGACGGCGGGGACTGTAACCCTTAGCGACGCGGAATTTTTCAACATGAAAGTAGCCGCGGATTCGACCGAGGGCGCGTTCTTCACAAATGACGCTGGCGACCCCATCACTGAAGTTCCTGAGGGGCTCGACGTGAATATCTGGGCACCGCTCGACGCGGGAACTGAATATACGCCTGTCGTGGCCTTGGCGGAAGCCGATGATAGCACTTTAGGAAGCAGTAGCTCAGGCTGTGAGGTCGGGATCTCGGCGTTGGGTCTCGGAATTTTGTTTGCGGCATTGATCATCAGACGCAAAGCACGATAACTTTCGGAAGATCCCCGTGATGATTTATAATTGCGGGGATTTTTATTTTATTTCAGAAGAGGAATTTTGTTATGGATATTGCTCGCGCTAGCATACGGCGCAGTGTTGTAGTTCTTTTCATATGTCTCTTAATTACCATTGGCGGAGTGTCCGCGTATTTCAGCATCGGGAAACTTGAAGACCCCGCTTTCACAATCAAGACCGCCGTTGTCTCAATCGTATATCCCGGCTCAACCGTCTACGAAGCCGAACAGGAAGCCGCCAGCCGAATGGAAGATGCCATTCAATCCATGGGCGAGATCAAGAATATTCGCACGCGCTGTGCCCCCGGTCTAGCGACTATCTACGTCGATATTCAAGACACGTACACGGCTGACGACCTGCCACAGATATGGAACATTCTCAGGCAGAAAGTCAATGACGCTCTCGTCAATCTGCCCTCAGGCTGTACGGTCATCGTCAATAACGATTTCGGCGATGTCTTCGGACAGTATTACGCTCTCACGGGCGACGGCTACACCATGAGAGAGCTATATGACTACGCCGACTTCCTCAAAAAAGAGCTTGTGTTAGTCCCAGAGGTCGCGAAAGTTAGTATCATCGGCGAGCAGTCTGAAGCTGTTTACGTTGAGTTTTCGTCGTCGCGCCTGCGCTCGTTGGGGATTTCATCAGCCACGATATTCGATATCCTCAACCAACAGAACACGCTCTCAACGATGGGCAAAACTTTCTACGGCGATCAGTACGTAACCATAAACCCCACGGGCGGGCTTTTGAACGTTGAGGATTTCGGCGAGACCATTATCGGCGGTGGCGAAGGACACCTCATAAGGCTCAAAGACGTTGCTGAAATTCGCAGAGATTACGTGAACCCTCAAAGCATGATGATGTATTTCAACGGTCAGCCTGCGCTTGGGATCGGAATATCGACCATCGCGGGCGGCAACGTCGTTACCATGGGCGAGGCCGTGGAGAAACGTCTTGAAGAGCTTGAAGAAGACTGCCCGATCGGAATGGAACTCAGCCCGATCTATATGCAGTCCGACGGCGTTGTCAAATCCGTCAACGATTTCGTAATCAACCTCATTGAGTCGCTGGTTATCGTTGTCGGAGTTCTGCTCGTGTTCATGGGAATGAGAAGCGGCTTCATGATCGGCATCGTCTTGCTGCTGACTGTCGCGGCGACGCTCATAGTCATGAACCAGCAGGGCATCTTCTTACAGCAGGTCTCACTCGCGGCTATGATAATCGCGTTAGGCTCACTGGTTGACAATGCCATAGTCGTAGCTGAGGGAATGTTAATCGGCGTTCAGAACGGACAGTCCGCTGAAGATGCTGCTTCCGATACCGTGTCGGGGTCAGTGTGGGCAATGCTCGGCGGGACGGTCATAGCTGTCCTTGCGTTTGCTCCGATCGGATTGTCGCCTGACAACACGGGCGAGTACTGTCGCAGTCTGCTTCAGGTTGTGGGAATATCAATGATGCTGAGCTGGCTTCTCGCGATCACCGCGACCCCCGTCATAGGCAACTTGATGCTCAAACCCGCAAAGCAAGCCGGAGATCCATACAACAGCTTGCTATTCAGAGCTTACAGGAAATTCCTCGAAGGCTGTCTTCACAGGAGGCTCATGACTATAGCTGTCGTGGTGATTATGTTCGCGTTTTCGCTCGTTGTGCTGGTTACGTCCGTCGAAAAAGTCTTCTTCCCGTCATCGACGGCAATGTATTTCGTGGCGGATTTATGGCAGCGCGAGGGAACTTCAATCAACGTTCAAAGGGACATGACCGAGAAACTCGCCGAACGTCTGCGCAAGCGTCCCGACATCAAGAACATCACAAGCACCATAGGGAGCGGAAATCTGCGCTTCATGCTGACATATTCGCCGCCTGACTCCGATAACGCTTTCTCGGAACTTCTCGTGGAGGTCAAAGAGGGCGGAGACCCCAAAGCAATCCTGAGCGAAACTCAGCGCATCATCAACGACGAAATGCCCGGTGTAACAGGCGTGTGCAAATTGTTCTCGAAAGGCGCGAGCATGGCTCCCGTCATAGAGGCGAGATTTTACGGTGATGATCCTGTCGTGCTGCGCAGCCTCGCATTGAGGGCACGCGAGATCATGGAGGAGGATCCGATACACAACTGCGTCAGGCTCGATTGGAACGACCGAGTTACAGTGTTCCGCCCGCAGATCCGCAAGGACAGAATGCAGAGCCTCGGCTTGACCCGTCCAATGATCAACAATGCCATTCTCACGGGCACGACGGGAGTAACTGTCGGGGAGTTCAGAGACAAGAATAAATCTCTCCCGATATTGTTCGGTCTCATTCCCGAGGAGCGCAACAGAATTGAAAGCCTTCACTCGTTGCCAATATGGTCGCCATCAGCGAACAGAGCCGTAACTTTAGGTTCAGTGATCTCAGAGGTCGATCCCTCCTACGAAGACGAAATAATCATGCGCAGAGACCGAAGGCGCGTCCTCACCGTGGCGAGCGATGTCGTTCTTGGCGGCAACACCTCCGAGATGCAGGAGAGAATACGCTCCAAAATCGAAGCTATCCCGCTGCCATTCGGATACAGGTTTGAGTGGGGAGGCGAGGACGAGAGCCAAAAGAACGCTATGGGCGGAATGTCGAAGTTATTCCTTCCGTGTTTGATGCTCATGTTCACGATAATGGTGTTCTTGTTCAACGGGTTCCGACAGCCTTTCATAATCTTCGGGTCAATTCCTTTGATCGTCATAGGTGTTGTGCTTGGCCTCGTACTTGCTCACAAGCCGCTGGATTTCCTTTCGATCGTCGGCATTCTCAGCCTTGTGGGAATGCTCGCCAAGAACTCGATCGTGCTTTTGGATCAGGTTGCCAGCGATTTCGCTTCCGGCAAAGATCGTTATCTCTCAATCGTTGAGACGGGCGTAAGCAGGCTGAGACCTGTCGCAATGTCAGCAGTAACTACCGTCCTCGGAATGATACCGCTGATATGGGACAGCATGTTTGGGCCGATGGCTGTAACGATCATGGGCGGCCTCACCGTCAGTACGATCCTCACGATGGTATTCATACCTGTCATGACTGCTGTCGCTTACAACGTTCCCAACCCTGAGGACGACGACAAAGATAACGACTACGAAGAATAAAAAAAGAAAGGTGATAGAAACAATGAAGAGGCTTATTGAGATAATAATTCTGGCGGGCTTGGTGTTCGGGGCGTATCGCGGGCTTGAATTTATGCGCGGTCAAAAAGCTGAAGTTCCCCAAAAGGAACTGATCCGACCCGTTAAGACAGTTACGCTCAGGAGCAACGGCAAGGGCGGTTTGTGGCAGTATTACGGGACGCTGCAGGGCGGCAAGCGCGTCGATTTGTCTTTCAGGGTGTCCGGCCCCGTCAGGAGCATTCATGTAGACAAGGGAGCTTCTGTCAGAAAAGGACAACTTCTCGCGACGTTAGACCCACGCGATTACCAGACACAGCTCAAACAAGCGCAAGCTCAACAAAATCAAGCGCAGGCTCAGTACGAGAACGCAAAGGCTGACTTCAAACGCTACGAAAATCTCTACAAACAGAAAGTCATTCCGAAGTCGACCTACGACACGTACAAGACTCAGATGAATGTCGCTCTGTCATCATTTAACGCCGCTAAGGCTTCAACCACCGCGGTGCGCGACTCGCTGCGTGATACGGAACTCAGGGCACCATTCGACGGTGTGATCGTTGACCGAATGGTCGAGAGCTTCCAAGACGTAACCGCGAAACAGACGATCTTCATTTTGCAAGACATATCCATGCTTGAAATCGTCTTCAATGTTCCTGAGAATGATGTCATCTGGGCTTCAAAGGCGGCTTCGGCGAACTCAGGCTCGAACCCGGCTTCAGTCCGCGCGAAATTCGACGCGATCCCCGACAGATCTTTCCCCCTGACGATGAAAGAATTTGTTTTGCAGGCCGACCGCAGCACCAACACATTCCCAGTAACCGCCGTAATGCCTCAGCAAGAGGGCGTTGCCTTACTGCCCGGAATGAATGCCACCGTGGAGGTTGAAATTTCCGATGATACGGAGGGCGGCGAAAGAGTTTTCACTGTTCCGCAGACGGCTGTGGTTACGAGCGGCGACCAGACTTATGTATGGCGTTGTGATGACAATGTCGTGAAGCGCGTGAGCGTAACACAGAGCACGCCGCATAATAACGGCTTCATTGAAATTTCGAGCGGACAGCTTAGGGACGGAAATGTAATCGTTGTGGCAGGCGCACATCTTTTGCACGAGGGTCAACGGGTCAGAATGTAAATTTGAACATGAAAGGAATGAAAAATTTTTCATGGCGAAGAAACTTTTAACCGCGTTGATGCTGTCCATGTTCATAACATCGGGCTGCGCATTGGCTGCGGATATTGACCTCGGCGAGGGCTATCACGTTCCGGCGAGTTTCGATAGAATTTTGATCACAAGTTCGGACGGAACCGCCATTCAGAACGCAATCGACCATATCCAAAACGGCGGTGTAGTTTCGTTGTCTGGTGATTTCAGCCTTAAACACTGCATTGAAATCAAGAAAAATATCACGCTTAAAGGCGTGGATAATGCCAGAGCCGTTCTGGATCGTGGCGCAAAAGTGAGAGGCAACAAAGGCGTTATATGGTGTGAGTATAAGGGCGACGGTGATATTATCCTCGAAAATCTCACGATAACAGGCGGAAATGGGGCTTTCGGCGGCGGAGTGTTCGCTGTCGAGGGTAGAGTAACAATCACAAGCTGTGATATTAACAATAATCGAGCTTTGTTCGGCGGCGGCGGAGTAGCTGTTGGCATTGATGTTAGTGTGTTTACAGCAGAAAGCTGTGATGTTTCCTCCAACGATGCCACAATAGGCGGCGGAATATTCTTTAATACGCGTAAGCACAGGACTGCTCAGATAAAGGACTGCAACATAATCAACAATCACGCTAGCGGTAATATTCTCGTATTTGGTACTGGCGGAGGACTGGCCGTGTTAGAGAGTCCGCTGAGCGCGGATAACTGCGTGATTATTAATAATTCTGCTGACGTATCCGGCGGCGGTGTCTTCATACGGGGCGAGGAGACGAAGCTGACGACAATAAGCTGCGATATCACAACGGGCAATAAAGCTCCGCAAAGTGCTGACATCTCAATCCAAGGCGGCGCAAGCTGGCAGGATTTGAAAGATGTAAATTAAAAATCATGAAAGGAATGAGAAATTTTTCATGGCACGGAAGAATGTTTTAATTTGGTTGCCGGCTCTGTTGATGTCTCTGATGTTGACGAGCTGCGCATTGGCGGCGGATATCGACCTCGGCGAGGGCTATCATGTTCCAAGCGGATTTTCGAGCGTCTTGATCACAAGCTCGGACGGGACTGCCATTCAAAACGCGGTCGATCATATTCAAAGCGGCGGAACGATTTTCTTGTCGGGCGACTTCAAGCTGAAGAAAGACAGCATCAACATCAAGAAAAATCTCACGCTTGAAGGCGTTGAGAACGCAGTAGCGATATTGGATCGCAGCACCGCGACTAAAAAAGACCGCGTCATCAGGTGTCAGGGCGATATCACGCTCAAGAACCTCACGATAATAAGCGGCGACTCGACGAACGGCGGAGGAGTGAAACTTGACCGCGGCAAGGTCAAGATCATAAGCTGCGACATTCACGGCAATAGAGGCTTGCTTGGAGGCGGCATACATTCGCAGGCTGATGAGCTTGAACTTACAAGCTGTGATATTTCAAATAACACTTCACTGCTTGCAGGCGGCGGCATGTCTGCGATAGGCGGCAAAATCACGATGACAAATTGCAGGATTACCAGCAATGAGGCAACAAACTTGTACGGTGGCGGGATAGCTCTGATAAATGCAAGTGTAACCTCGTCGGACTGTGTTATCTCAGACAATACAGCTAAGGCAAGCGATGACATCTACATCAAATAAAGGAGGAAAACGAAAATGAATAAAAGATTTTTCGCGCTCGTTTTAATTTCCGTCATGCTCATTGCGGGAGGCTGTGGAAGCAGCAGTCACGCTCCCATCACCAGCACGACGGACGTGAACTCGGCTTTGAAAGGCGCATGGACATCATCAACTAGTGGCGCGGCAACGATAGCAGACACGACCGAGAGCGAGGAGCTTGAGGCTTTGATCGCGGCGTTTGGCATCGAAGATATACCCGCCGAATATACGACCGCTCAGGATAACGAAATCGAAGCTCCCGTAACGAAAGCTATGGCTGTCTTTGAGGACTGCAACGTCGCAGAGACCAGCGGCACCGCGAAACTTACGGCCATTGTCATTCTCAGCGGCGATAATTCATTCCTGCCGATAGTCTTCAACGGCGTTACGCTCACGACACAGCGCAGCGACACGAACGAATGGACAGCGACAGTCCTCGATGGCACGCTGACAATGAAGATGTCGGACGAGGAGACGATGACTCTTTCGGGTGAGGGTCTCAAATATCTCGGCTACGTCTGCGATTTCAGCACGACCATAGAGAAAAATCCGTCCAACTCGATGGAACTGAACGAGATATTAAATGACAGCTCATGGAGTTTGGACGAAGCTCAGGGCGGCGGATATCTTGCGAGTGGCTCTGAAATTATCGCGGCGGCGGCTCCGGAGGCTGTGTCAATATTCTTCAGCGGGATCGACTCACAGCCGAGCGTGAACTCTTTCTACTCGTTGCGCACAATGACTTCGAGCACTGAGAGCCTTGACGAGACTTCTCTGTTGCAGAGCATTGCCCAAGGCAAGGGAACATTAACGAACATCTGCGACGATGTCTACAGGTTCGAGGGAGATGACGGCATCGAAAGCATTATCTTTGTCGAGAATACTGACAAAATACTTGTGTTCTTGCTTGCGAGCGAAGAGAATTACGAGTCCTGCATGTTCTTGCCGTTGACGAAAGAGACCGTTGACCTTAAAACGGCTCTGAGTACAAAATGGAAAGCCACCGAGGGCATGGGCGGCGGCTACGCGAACTTCAACGACGAAGTCCTCAAGGATCTTGGCGCGTTCTCGTTCTCGCTTAAAAGTGCCACGTTGGAATTTTCTGATGTTCCAACTGTGAATGATGACGATGACAACATTACGGCGACAGTCGCGCTTAACACGTCGCTCTCATTCTCCAACAAAATTCTTGAGGACTTGGGACTTTCTGCGGACGACATGGCCGTATCCATAACGGAGACACCAACGGTCGAGATGACACGCTCAGGAAACTTTTTGGAGTTCATTCACGACGGGGACACTTACAAGCTCTCGTTCATTTCCAACACGGAAGCTTTTCTCTCGATCACTCCCGACCCCAGCGAGGAGATAACGGGCGAGTTTGTCATAAACTTCGTTGCGGATAATTAAAGCTCTTGCCCTGCCTGCTGTTGCTCTTGTGGCTTTCAGTATGCAGGGCATAATTATGTTAGAATAGCCCTCGCAATAGCTAAATTAACTTTGTGAGGGACTATTACGAAATGAAAATATTAATCGCCTCGGATATCCACGGATCAGCGCTTTATTGCCGGAAACTTGTTGAGGCTATCAACAGAGAGATTCCCCAGAAAGTTTTATTGCTCGGAGACATTCTATATCATGGGCCGAGGAACGCACTGCCCAAAGAATATGATCCTCGCGCTGTGTCCGAGATGCTCAACGAGCTTAACAGAACAATCAAAATTTTATGCGTCCGTGGCAACTGTGATTCCGAAGTCGATCAAATGATGCTTGAATTTCCGATCATGGCTGAGTATTGCTTGCTGTCGGCTCGTGATACGGTCATCTTCGCGACGCACGGCCACGTCTTCAACAAAAACAATATGCCGCACGTATCGTCAGGAGATATTTTGCTTCACGGTCATACGCACGTTCCGGCTTGGGAAGAAATTCAAGGCTGCCGCTATTTGAACCCCGGCTCCGTTTCGATCCCGAAAGCTGACAGCGAACACAGCTACATGATGCTTGAAGATTCGAGCTTCGTCTGGAAAAATTTGGACGGGCAGGTCTACCATGAACTCAAATTGCCCTAACGATATGAATAGAGAACGCGCACTCAGGGCATTTAATGATTACGTAGAGGGTTACGACCTAGCGGATATCAGCGTAAGCCTGAAAGTCGCTCACAGCTACAGAGTTGCTCATCTTGCAGAGAGAATTGCGGTGAGCGTGCTTCCCCAACAGCCGAACTGTTCCGACTTTGCGTGGCTTCTTGGCCTGCTTCATGATATTGGACGCTTCGAGCAGGTTACAAGATACGGAACATTCAAGGACGTTTTGTCTGTGGATCATGCCGAGCTTGGAGCTGATATTTTATTTTGTGATGGATTGTTCGATACGTTCATCTCGCGGGAAGAGTCTCACGAAATGAGAGCAATCGCCGAAGCCGCTATCCGCCTGCATAATAAGCTGAAAATTCCTGACGATTTAGATTTCCAGACTAGAACGTACGCAAAAATTCTCCGAGACGCTGACAAGGTCGACATCTTCCGCGTGCTGACCGAGCCGCCTTACGATGAACGGAACTTTGCGGGGCTAACCGTAAGAGATGAAGTCATGCGGTGCGTCAAAGAACACAGATGCGTCCCGAGAGTGGCGCAATATAATGAGCTTGAAGCTCTGATATCTCAGTGTTGCATGGCGTTTGAGCTTGAATATCCCGAAAGCCGGGCAATCGTGATTGAGCAAGGATACCTAGCGAAGCTGCTCAGTCATGATTCGGAACTGCTCGCTGCGGTTAAAGCCGAAATAAAAAGAGCGTGGGGGACGATATGAAACTCTTAATCGCGTCGGACATTCACGGATCGGAAACTCACTGTGGCAAGCTCATAAGGGCATGTTATCAGGAGAGAGTTGAGTCTGTTCTCCTGCTCGGGGATATTCTTGACGGAAACAAGGGAGTGGCTGAAATGCTGAACAGCCTCAGCCGCGAGAAAAATATTCTCTGCGTCCGTGGCAACTGTGATTATCCCACTGATCAGGCGATGTTGGATTTCCCGATCATGGCCGAATATTGTTTGCTGTTCGTGCAAGACAGATTAATCTTCGCGACACATGGCCACAGATCAATTCTTAATCTATCACCGGGCAGTATTCTGCTTCACGGTCATACGCACGCTCCGGCATGGGAGCGAACCCGAGCGGGTCTCATTGATTTATGCCCCGGCTCAGTCTCCAATCCTCGACGAAACAGTCAGCGAAGCTATATGATCATGAATGACGAGGGCTTCATCTGGAAAGATTTAGACGGCAGAAGCTATCACGAGTTCAATATCACAAAGTCCCGCCCGGGTTAAAAGCCCCTCACCTTAAATCGTACATCACGCTCTCTTCCCTCCCGGGACTTTCCGAATAGTACATCATGATCACGGCATCAGGTTTCTCAGTCTCAACGAACTTCCGCAAGCTCCCTGTGAAATGCCTCAGATCCATCGAATATGCAACCTCAACACCGAGCGCAATGAACGGGAACACGCAGTTGCCCATAGACTCGTGGAGGACGAGTATTTTCTTGCCGTTCTTGACGAGTTTATTCTCGATCCGGATCAGCGGCCGATCAGCGTATATATACGACGCATAAGGATTTTGGCGGTAATAGTCTTTCGGCTCAACCATCGACATATCGTAAGTTATGCCGAAATCCCCCTCGCTGTCTATCCCGGCGTTAGGCACGGTGAAACGTATCTGCGTCGCAAATTTCGGATAAATCATCGTGAAGTCGTCGGGCTTGACCCTCGAAAGCGTGAACTTCTTTCCCTGCGACCCCAAGAACCATTCGCGATAGACGACATAATTGAAATTCTCAGGATTCAAAATCTCAGGCTCGACGTTCCAGCCAAAATCATCACGGAAAAATTTCAGCACCTCACCCGCTGCCCACATTCCCGACTGAGGAAGCCAATGATGATCCGTGATGTGAAACAATTTGTGATGAGGCTTGCCCGCGTCATGAATGGATTTCCTGATGTCGAGGCACGTGATCCCCGCCTTCTCTAGGATCGCGAGCATCTCGTCAGTGTCTTGGTCTGTGAAGTCGAGTATGCCGGATATTCCTGCGTCCTCAATCTCGCAAATTTTGACGGGAAGATTTACATATGCGAATTTTACTTCATTCTGACGGCAGAACTTCGCAAATTCCTTTACAGCTTCTGAGTTCTCTTCAACGCCCTCGCCTTTTGGCGCAAAGATCGTCAAATAACCGTCATCAAGTTTTACTACAGGATTGTAGCTGTAATAAACTGCGATGTTCCAGTTTAGGATATCTTCGTATTTCTTCGCAGCTTCAACAAAGCCGTAGTAATTCGCAAGGTTTCTCGATGAAGCGTAATCGAGCGTCTGCTTGAATATCTCGACCGCTGAAGGTTCGTTCGCGGCCTTTGCCTTAGTGTCTCCATCATCGAAAGGATATAGCTTGTCCCATTCGATTTTTATGTCGGTCGGTCTGATAATATTGCTAGACGGCGGAACAATGAGGCTGTAAACCGATAGCGCGAACATCGTCGCTGTTGCCAACAGAAAGAACAGAGCAGTGAAGTTCTTAGATTTCAATTTCAATCACCTCTAAAAATTGAAGTATATGAACGGATTGTAGCTGGAGCTTATTATTTCAAGCGACGAGATCACGAACACCAAACAGAGCCACAGCGATTCGATCACTGAATGACGCTCAAAGAAATTCCGCATCATCGGGAACATTCCAATCACGCCGAACGCAATGACGCTCCATGAGCCTTTGATGTACATGATTGCGCCTCCGTCATAGAGCGCATTGCTGGATAGGCCAAGCATCGACGCAAGAAAGCCAAGCCCGCCGCTCACCGTTGGGCTTCTGAATATCACCCACGAGGTCATCGCAGCCAAAAACGTCAGCACATGGCCGGGCTTTATCGCTGTCTGTCGCTCAATCACGAGGAGAACGAAGTAAAATAGTCCCCAAAGTATGAACGTCCAGTTCGCTCCGTGCCATATGCCGGTGAGCAGCCACACTACGAAGAGATTAAATAGCTCCCTTAACGCGAAACCCTGTTGCCTCCGAGCGGTATGTAAACGTAATCCCTGAACCACGTACTGAGCGATATATGCCACCTGCGCCAGAAGTCAGTTACACTCGAAGCTATGTAGGGGTAATTGAAATTTTTCTCAAAATGAAATCCAAACATCAAGCCTAGCCCTATGGCCATGTCGCTGTATCCTGAGAAGTCATAATATATTTGCAAGGTGTAAGACAACGCTCCGAGCCATGAGGTCAGGACTGAGGGATTGATCAGCGCATTGAAGACGTTATCCGCCACCTGCGCGACGAAATTCGCAATCAGAACTTTCTTTCCTAAGCCGTAGATGAAATATTTGACACCCTCCGAGAAGTCATCGAAATTTTCATGCCGCTCTGTGATCTCGCTGTTAATCTGGCTGTAACGGACGATTGGCCCGGCGATTAGCTGAGGGAAGAACGAAATATATAAAGCGACGTAAAGCGGATTTCGTTGAGCCTCGGCTTTCCCGTAATAAACATCGAAGACGTAGCTCATCATCTGGAAAGTGAAGAAAGATATTCCAATCGGCAAGGCAATATTCACGCGCGTAAGCCCCAAGTTCTCAGTGATAAATCCCGCGTACTTGAAGACCCCCAACAACACGACATCAAGACTGATAGCGAGGACTAGCCAAAGTTTCTTTCGAGATGACTTTGACATCACGAGCGATATGAACCAGTTTGCAAATATCGAGGCAAGCATTATGAAGACAAATACAGGTTCGCCCCACGCATAAAACAACAGGCTCGCGGTCAGGAGCACATAGTTGCGAAGAGTTAAGCTCCGCGTCGAGTAATAGATTATCAGCAATAAGGGGAGAAACAGAAACATGAAGATATTCGACGAGAAAACCATTAGAGGAACAAACCACCTTTCATTTCATGTCGCCGTAAATGTATTTCTTTGCCAACTCCTCAATGCGCCCCGAGGCTTTCTCCTGCGAGATGAACTCGTTCACGAACATCAACAAGCTTTCTGAGTTAGGCGGCAATAACACACCAAGTTCACCGCGATTAAACGGCGAGTGAATCAACGGCGCGGCGAGTCGAGAATCCTTTCTGACGTAATAGCCAGCTTCCAAAATCTCAGTTATCATTACGTCGGCTTGGCCGCTCGCTATTAGCCCCGGAATTTCATCGTTGGGCGAGTGAATTATCAGCGTTGAAAGCGGCAAATTCTCGCGAGCAAATTTTTCGTTCAATCCGCCGGGATTTTCCATAACTTTGATTTCAGGTTTGTTGATATCGTCAAGAGTTTTGTACTTGTCAACATCTTCGGCGCGAATTAAAATCGTTTTCCCGTTGCCAAGATATCCGACGGACATAAGAGCTTGCTCTTTCCGCGCCTGAGTGATCGTGATACCGCAGATAGCGAGATCGAATTTGTTCGCAAGCGTATCTTTCATCAAAGTCGGCCACGATGTCGGCACATACTGAATCTCTACGTCGAGGCTCTTCGCAAGGTCTTCAGCAAGTTCTGCATCAAATCCCTCGTAGAGCCCCGTAGCCGGGTTCAGCCACGATTGCGGCGCATAGTCTCCTGTCGTGCCAACTTTCAAATAGCCGCGTGCCTTAATCTGGAAAATAATATCGGAATGGTTCTCAGCGTGCGCCAATGACGACGCAAGCAACGACGAGAATAACAACATCAAAACAAATTTACGCATTAACATCACCTCATAATACATTTGGGACATAGCCCAATCGCCTCAAAGCTGTTTGACTTCTCCGCCAGTTCGGCACGACCTTAACCCACAAGTCCAGAAACACTCCAAGCCCCGTAGCCTCCTCGATAGCTCGCCGAGATTGCGCTCCAATCTTCTTTATCATCTCGCCGCCTGAGCCAATCAAAATTTTTTTCTGACCCTCAGTCTCTGTTATCAAAGACGCTCGAATATAGAGTTTTTTTCTGTCCGGATATTCTTCGGGGCTTTTGTATTCGTCGATCTCGACGGCGACGCGGTGAGGAACTTCATCATGAAGCGACATCAAAATTGTCTCACGAATAATTTCAGAGGCCATGAATTTTTCGGTTGTATCCATCAGGACTTCCGGGTCGTAGAGAGGCCCGCCCTCGGGGATCAAAGGCTTCAGCGCGTTCATTAATGCGTCGAGACCCTTATTGAGCTTCGCGCAGACCGCTACTTTAGCTGTGAAGTTTCGAAGCTCACCGTAGAGCTTGAATACTCGCGACGGGTCGGCCTTGTCGGACTTGTTCACCGTCAAGATCACTGGCAACGATGGATTGAGAAGTTCAGCGACGGCGTAGTCATCGGGCTGCAGTTTCTTTTCTTCAGCGTCGACGAGCCACAGCACAGCGTCAGAATTTTCTACGGCTTCGAGAATGGAATCGTTCAAAAAAATCCCGAGCTTGTCTTTTGAGTTTTTGACCTTGTAAAGCCCCGGCGTGTCCGTGAAAACTATCTGAGCGTCAGCGTCATTATAGATACATCTGATTGAGTTTCGGGTTGTCTGCGGCTTGGGAGAAATTATGACGGCGTGAGCTTTCAACAGCGCGTTGACGAGCGAAGACTTGCCGACGTTTGGCCGTCCTATCAGGGCAACAGTTCCGAACTTCATTTTCTTTTCTAACTCCTAACTCCTCACTCCCTAAAAATCCGGGTCGAACGTGAACGAATGAGGGAGCAATCTCTTCAGCTCGAAGACTTTCGCGCCATCTTTCGAGGCCATCACGACGAGCATATTTGTATTAAATTCCATGAGAGCCTGACGGCACGCGCCACACGGGGGACATTCGATTTTGAAATAGTCATCGCTCGTCTCATGCGACCCAACGACCGCTATAGCCAGCGGATTTCTTTTGCCCTGCGAGACCATGATAACGACCCCGGCGCGCTCCGCGCATATCGTTATTCCGTATGAGGCGTTCTCAACGTTGCATGACTGTATAACTTCGTCATTCTCGAACAGCATAGCCGCCCCAACATGAAATCGCGAATAAGGTACATACGCTCTGTCCGCCGCCTCCCGCGCCATATTCAAAAGGTCTTCGGGAGAAATTTTCTCGGAAGGCCAATCTTCTCTCTTTGACATGAAACTTGATAACCTGCCTTAAAAAATTTTTGAAAACGCGAGATATTTTACACTAAATTAGTCGTTATGGTAGAAGATTTACATGGCAAGTCTTGACTTTGAAAAAGTTTGCTGTAGAATTTGTCGGGTGAGATGAGCGTGGGTGATTAGCTCAGGGGTAGCAGCGCTTCCTTCACACGGAAGAGGTCACTGGTTCGAACCCAGTACCACCCACCATGTCCATTTTTTTCAGTCATATCAACACTTTTCTCTCTCAAAATTTGCTGAAAATCAACAAAACCGTATGTCAGATTGAAAGGGAGAAAATGAGATGTCATTAACAGAACTTCAAATTAAACGCGCAAAACCTCGGGCGCAAAAATACGCGCTCTCAGATAGCCGCGGCTTGCTTCTCGAAGTTCACCCGAACGGAAAAAAAATTTTGGGTCATTCGACTCTGGATCGGGAACAAAGAACTCCGACGGCACATAGGAACATTTCCCGAAATGTCGCTTAAACAAGCTCGCATAATGGCCGCCTCCGAACGCTTCACTCAGCCCGAAGACAAAATCACTTTCGGCGAAATTGCTTCGGAATGGCTCGCGCGTCGAATCAGCTCAAAATCGCCGGGCTAGCAGTAGGCAAATAGGTCTCATTAGCTTGCCTATCGAGATAAAACAACAGTAAATCAGCGATATAAGCAAACGCCTCTACTAGCATGCGTCCGGCGTTATCTTCTTCAAAATCATTCCAATATTTTTCGCCGTAAGTCTGTTTTATCCGCGCGATACAGTCAGCAACTATATTTTCGTGGTCTTTATCAGTATATTTGAAACGCTTCAATCCAGCCAATCATTAACGCCGTCCTTTCTGCTGATTTCTAAGATTATATCTTGATTTTGTCGATATGTTTTCATGTAAAAATGTAAAATTGCCTTTACTCTAAATTCGCTTGGATATGGCGTTATTACAGTTCTTTTTCTATTCAGTATAATGCGCGGCTCCCAGCGTTGAACAGCTTGAATTAGCTCAAAACGCAGCAAGGCGCAAGTTACATAATCCAATGGCTCAAAAATAAAGTCTGGTATCCGTGAGCCAAAAAGCGGCAGCATTACTCGTTCTCCGCGCCTAGTTCCTATAATCTGTTTGATATTGCCTTTGATTAAATCTAAATCCGTCTTAGCGTCGAAAAGTCCCTTAACGCCTGATTTTACCGGGTATCCTATTCCCCTGTAGTACATGCTTTAACCTCCTGCAAAAACATTTCCGCTTCCCGTTGCCACACTCGAACCACAAGCAACAGGATCACCAATACGCCCGGCCTGCTTGCCATTCACGTAAACGGTTGAGCTACCTGATGCCAACACGCTCGCATGACAGCCATGAGGCACGTCCGGGTGAGTACAGCAATGCACGTCCCAAGCGTCGCCCTGTCTGTGCCAATTCCGCCCGTTCACAAAAACGTTTGGGCTCCCCTCGATGTTTGGACGCGACGGGAAACATTCATGACCTGTACAAATATCAGCTAATCTCGCTGCTGGCGGCATTGCAATTCCTCCGTTAGCCATCTTCTGATGTAACTTTCCCATCGCCATAACTGACGTAAAGTGTCGAAATATCGTTGTTTGGTCAGTTTGTACATGTGAACGTTAATAACCGTTATCGCTATAAAAAACATTATCAAAAAAATTTCTATTGTTTCCATTTAATTTTGCTCTCATCAATTTTTATAAAATATTGACACATTATGAAAACGTGTTATAATATATTCATCTTAAAAGAAACGAGGTGATGAAATTGTCCAAAAAGGATAAAAAAATCAAAAAGCTGCTTCGTAAGAAAACATTAAACGGCAAAGAAGCGGCTCGGCTCTTGGAATTAATCAATCTCGAGGGAGATAAAAAGACCGGAAGCAGTCATCAGCAATTTGAAGACCCTATCACAAAAAGCAAAATAACTGTTCCGATGCACAACAAAGAGCTTACAATCAAAACAAAAAATTCAATTTTGAAGCAAGCGGGTTTGATTTAGGGGGATTTTCCCCCACCTCGCCTGCAATTCTAGCACAAAGAAAGGAGTTTTTGTAATGCAAGATAGTTACACATTTCCTGCAATTTTTGATTACGCGGAAGACGGCATAAGCATTGAATTTCCTGATTTACCGGGCTGTCTTTCCTGTGCTGATGACAACGACGAAGCTGTTTTTATGGCAACTGACGCATTAAGCCTTCGGCTTTTTTCCGATGAGGAGGATGGTTCTGCAATCCCTTCACCGTCTGATGTCCTTGAAATCCAAAAACATCTGGAATCTAACCAGATTGTTACATTGATTCGCGTGTCGATGCCTGCCGTTCGCGCCAAGTTTAATGAGAAATCTATCAGCAAAACAGTAACGCTCCCTGCCTGGCTCCTCAATGAAGGCAAGGAGGCGGGAATTAACTTCTCGCAAACTCTTCAGGACGCGCTCATGGAAAAGCTCGGCATCCACCGCAAAATCAAACGCCGTCAGTACAAAAACAAAAAATCGGCTTAGTTCAAGTCAATCCGCGCCGCTGTGAACTTCATATTCCCGTCGGCGTGGATTTCTACATCACCGACGCAATTAATTTGTAATTTCTTGTTTTTGCGGTCGTAGATTATCTCCGTGCCGTCATCGAACGTAACCTTTCGAGTGTCAGCGTCTCCCGTCGGCGGCTTGTTCGTGTCATCGTAGATCGAACAAAGCACAACACCGGCCTCGAGCCCGTTGCCCATCATCGAACAAAAAACATGTTCGCCGATATCGAGATGACACTCATCTTTATTTTTCTTCGAGTTTGTAACCGCGACAGGAAGCCACGCCGAGACTAAATTGCCCTTATCGGGGAATTGTATCCGCGCCATATGCCGCTTCGGGTCGTAATCCGAAACGTATCCGAAACGACCAAGCGAGCCTGCTTCATTGTTTCCGTTAGCCATTGTTATAAACCGCCTTGTTCTCGCCGCGATAGACTTTCGTTACTGTATCCGTTGATGTTGATGTTGTCGTTGCTCTTCGCGACTGTGATTTTTTCTTTTTCTTTTCGCGAACTTTCTTTTTCGATTCTTTTCCCATGCTTAGATCGAGTTTCGTTGTATATCCTCCGCTCACTGAGTGTGTTGCTTTCTCGATGACATAATCGCCGTCAAACGCTCCGAATCCTTTTATTTTTATGTTGCTCCC